>NZ_JAALXT010000001.1:0-370265 GCF_011634775.1 Thalassoroseus pseudoceratinae | reverse complement strand
CCGGTTCGCGTGAACGTGTACGCCAGCGAGCTTCCGCTGTCTTCGTCCACGCTGACCGGCGAGACGGCCGTGCTCACTTCAACGGTTGGTGGAAGAACCGTCAGGACGAAGGTTTCCGTCAACGGACCTTCGGTGAGGGTTTGTCCGGTCAGATCGATGTTGGCATCGCCGATGAATCCGCTGACGGGGTCGAGAATCAAATTCCCGTCCTCGAATGTGACCGTGATCGGTCGGCTGAATTCGACAGCGGCGGTGTAGTTGATCGTCTGTCCCAGACCATCCGAGGTTGGCAGCACGACTTCGGTGGTGTCCTCGGTCGTCAACATGGTTTGATCGGCCACGCTGAGGATATCCGCCAGGGTGGCGTCGGCATCGACAATCGAGCCGTAACCAATCCCGTCGGCAATTCCCGCATTTGTGACGTTGGTGAGTTCGATCGAGAAGTACTCGAAGATTTCATCAATGGAGTCGGTCAACGTGGGAATCGTGATGCTCTGAACCAGTGGTCCGGCGTCGGTGAAGACGAGGGTGCCACTCGACGGAGTGAAATCGAAACCACCGATGGCGGACACATCTTGAGTGCTGAAGTCGACCGTGATGTCTTGCCCGGCTTGCGGAAGTTGCGTGACCGAGACGGAGAACGTCAGGCTGCTGCCTTCGATCGCCGTGACGTTGTCGATCTGCACTTTCGGGGTGTCGTCATCGAGAATCAAACCACGGGCTCGGCCATCGAGAATGACCGGGGCAATCGGCGGAGCCGGCACACCGTTCGGCAGCGAGAGGTCGATGAAGAAGTCTTTGTCCGCTTCGGCGACATCGTCGTTCGTGATTGGCACAGTGATCTGACGCGTGTCGTCGCCGACGCCTTCGAGCCATTCCAATCGCCCACTTTGCGGCGTGACATCCGCCAGTGTTGCGGTTCCGAGGATGGTGTTGAAATCGACGAAGTAGTCGCCCGTTTGCGGTCGGTTCAATAAGGTGACAGTGAAGACCGCTTCCGTGGGGTTCATTGTGTCGTCGGTTTCGAGGACGGTCACATCGTTGATGAAGAAGCTTGGAGTGTCGTCGTCACGGATGGTTCCGGTGACGATGACTTCACCGTTGACTTCACCCACCAGGTTCGCGGTTCCCGGCGTATCGAGTTCCATAACGAGCAGGAAGTTCTCGCCGATGCCTTCGGGAATGTCGTCACCGATGATTTGCACCTGCACGTTGTACAACCCAGGTTCCGTGAACGTGAGCGACGAATCGAGCAGCACATAGTCATCCGGCGTGACGGCGGAACCGTCGATCGTACTGAAGTTGACGGTGACATCTTGATTGAAGTCGCCAGTCACAGTGACGGGGTACTCCAAGATGACATCTTCGTCGGCTTCGGTGATCGTCGCGGAACCGAGTTCAACGACCGGTTCGTTGTCGAGGATCGTGCCGGTCGCCACACCGTCGGCAATGCCAATCACCCCGGTTCCCATGCCGATGATCAAGCCGCTGTTGTCGACAACCACACGTCGGGGATTCGACAAGTTCAGGTTGAAGTCTTCGGCGGCTTCGACGTCAATGTCGTCAATGATCGGAACCGGAATCGGCACAACCAAGTTCGCCACCGATGAGGCATCGAGCGACGCTTGCTCTGTGATGTCGCCGCTCGCGTCTTCGATGAACACGCGGTAAATCGGCGATGGGCCCGGCTCGTACTTGAGAATCAAAGTGCCGGTGGTGGCGGTGAAGTCCACGTCGGATGTGGCCGGGTTCAAGGACGACGTTTCCGACGTGCTGAAATCGACGGCTAAGCTGTCTTGCGGATCGGCCAGCAATGCGACCTGGAAGACGATTTGGCCATCATCTTCGAGGGCCTGCGGATCGGGGACATTCGTCGGGAACGAGAACTTTGGATCGTCGTCGATGATGGTACCGACCGCGGTGCGGTTCATGTCCCGTTCGGCATCGTCGGCCCCAAGGATCCGGGCGTTGACCGGCGTGGCGGACAACTCAAGCGTGAAGGTTTCGTCTCCTTCGATCATCGTGTCGCCGAGAATCGGCACATTGATAATGCCACTACTCTGACCTTGGTTGATGATCAGAGTGCCGGTGAAGGCGGTGTAGTCGACATTGGCGGTGGCTGTGTCGCCGTTGTCGGTGCTAGTGAAGACCGTGTAATCGACTTCAACCACAGCGTTGGTTTGCTCGGACAACGTGACCAGGAACTGAGCTTGCGTGGTTCCGAAGTCGCCTTCCTCAATCATGATGTCATCGACGGAAAGCGTGACACCGAGCAAGTCGATCTCGAAGCTTGTATCGCCATTGTCCTGGTTGGCTTGCAACGCGTTACTCGCAAGATCGCGGACGCCGGTGGTTGGGTCGTTGTCGATTTGCAGTTGATAGTCACCCGGCGGGAACAACCCGGACACATGGTTCAAGACCACGATGTCGGTTTGACCGTTGTAAGTGAAGATCACGTCGGCACCAACGGTTCCCGGATCGCCAATTGTTAGTGGCACGCCGTCGCGAGTCAGAGTGAACTGAGCCGCCGTGACGGTGTTGTCATCCAGACCGATGCCGTCAAAGTCGTCGAGGTTGATCTGAATTCCGAGGATGCGTTTGTTCTCGAACTCAGCTCGTTCCGGCGTGGGATCGGCATCGACGGGGTCGGGGCTTTGGCCGAAGATGAAACTCATCGTGGCTCGTGGACCGTTGAAGTCGGCCCGCTCGATGGCACCGCGGTCGATGAAGGCGTTCGCTCCACCCCCGACCGGCCCTTGAGCGGGATCGTCCACTCGCAGCGTGCCGAAGCGGTCGAACTCTGGTGCGACGAGGTTGGAGATCGGAATTCCGAGTCCACCCGTGACCGCCGTGACGACGTCGCGTTGTCCGAGCGTGTTCAGCGAAGTGTCGACCGCGAAGTTCGGATCGGCATTCGTGCCCGCGGCCAAGTAGAAGTTTCCATTGGCGGGGTCGATGAAGAGCGGCTGTGTCGCTTGATCGACGACGATGTCTTCATCTCCGATCATGGCATTGGAGTTGAAGGTGGCTCCGGCGATGAGGCCGTTTCGGTTATTGCCCGCGTAGACGTTGTAGTTGATCACGGTCCGCGTGTTGGACTGGCCCGACGTGTTGTCGGTTTGAATCCCGGTGGCGGTGTTCGCGATGATGTTGTTCAGAATCGTGGGAGCCGCGTTCTGAGTGACTTGAATCCCAATGCCATTCGGCTGTTCCGCACCGTAAACGGTGTTGTTGATGATCCGAGCCAACGGCACGGCGGAGTTCGCCACGTTGCCCGAGTTCGGGTCACCGCTGACCAAGATTCCGCCTTGGCCCTGATCGCCGATCACCACGACGTTGTTGATCAGCACGGCTCCGGGAGCCAGTCGGGCGGTGTTCAGCGTCGGGAAGGCGATGGCCCCACCCAATAACGGTTTCGCTTCCGGATCGCGAGCCGCATCCACCGAGATGCCGAAGTTCTGGGAATGAGCAATCTCATTGCCACGGATGATGATGTGGCCCTGATCACGCAGGCGGTTTTGATCGCCCTTGCGATGCACTTGAACCGGGTCGAGAATCGTGAGCAGACCGGCATTGGTGGAGTCGACCGAGGTGGCCCCTTCCTTGTGTTCGCCGGCGAGATGCACCAATTCGCTGTTGTCATGCGAAGTCGCGGTGATGTCGAAGTCGGGCAGCAAGTCAGGCAACACGGTATTCGTGCTGTTGATCGCGTCAGCAATCAAGCTGCCCATCGTGTCAGCGGTCGTGCCAATGTTGAACGGAATTCGCACGTTTCCGTCGGTGATGCTGTTGTTGCTGTCGAACTCGAAAGTGATCGTCCAGACGCCATCACTGATGGTGAAGGTGTCTTGGTCAGTGACGTCGGTTCCGGCCGGAGCACTGAAGGAAACTGCACTTCCGGTCAGACGGTCGTTGGTGTCGAACTGATTGGTCACGAGAATCGTGCTGTCGAGTTCCGACGCCAACACACCGTAGACCTCACCCGGGCGAATTTCGAGTTGGTACGCACCGGCGGCGATTTCCGGAGTTGCCAATGCGTTCGGACTTTGCGGAACTTGGAAGAACCCATCGCCGGTGCCGTTCGAGTTCGTCACCATTTCACCACGCTCGGCGAAACCGATGATGATGTCGTCGATGTAGAACCCTTCGTAGTCGTTGTCGTCCGAACTTCCATCGCCGTTGCCGCCGACGTCGTTACCGTTTCCGTAGACTGTCGACGGGATTCCCCCGAACGGAGTGGACTGCGGGTACAGCAAGTTATTGCCTTGGGCACGATCGGGCATGTTGCCGTAGGTCGAGAAGTCGAACCGGAGCAACACATTTTCTTGACCGGCGTAGTTGGCCAAGTCAACGCGGGCTTGTCGCCAGCTTCCGCTGTTGTCGAACAGTTCTTGGATGTCTTGGCGAGGATCGCCCAATCCAAATGCAGGATTCGCGACCGGACCGAAAGCGTCTGCGGAGACCGAGGCCTGTTCAGGCAATTCGGAATCGTCGATGTTTCGAACGCTGTTGTTCGTCGTGAGCAATTGCCACGTCACACCACCATCGGTCGATGCTGCGACGCGAGCACCGTCTTGGAAGTCTCCGTCGAGTCGATTTGAGTTCTCAGTTTCCAGGAAGTAGTTGAAGTACAACGTGGGTTTGTCGGTCGCGTCGTGGTTCGCCAAGCTAAACGGACTGGTGATCAAGCTCCCGTAAGCACCACCGGGGGTGTTGTAGTTATTCCCGATATTCGGATTGGTGGTGAGGTCTTGTTGAATACGGTCGTTGATAACCCCGTATTGACCGTTGTTCGACTGGTAGGTGAAGTAATTGTTTAAACCGTTGGTCGTCGCATATTGTTCGAGACCAAAGTAGAAGCTGGCACCCCCGGCTTGTTCGGAGAAGGTCCCACTATCATTTCCGCCGGTGATGTCTTGAGAATAACCGCCGGTTCGGGAACCGTCGGGCGAATTGCTGATCCCGTGTCCGGCATTGCCACCTCGAAGAGCCGTCGGGTGCCACAGGTTGAAGTCGAGTGGCGAGAACGCGATGCCGCTCAAAGTGGGACCAACGCTAATGGCACTTGCGTCCGCAATGCCATCCGAGTCGGTATCGAAGGTATTGGCTCTTGGCGTCGCGGTCGTTCCTGCGATATCGAAGGCCACCAATTGGCCACCGACACTGGCGAAGATCGTTGTTTCAAGATCGGCCGTGCCATCTGGGACTTCATCCGGCAGACCATCGGCATTCGCATCCACACTATCGATGACATCCAGGTTCTGCGGTCCGAAGGTCAAACCTTGAATCGCACTCCCACCTAGCCCCAAGGCTGAAATATCAATCTGTGTCCAAGAGGATATGTTGAATGTTCGGCTACCGCCAGCGTTGCCGACAGACGTAGACCAAAGCGTACCGTCGCTCATCGCAGCATAGAGAGTATTTCCACCGGTTGGAGGCATCGTAAGGCTTGTCACATCAGCGGCATTTGGCAAGTCGCCGATTCGATCTGGTTCTTCGGTGTTCGGATTCGGGTTGGACGAGTCGTTATCGTCGGCATCGCCATCGTCGCCCATGGCATAGATACCACGCTCAAAATTAAGCGTGACGGTCGGGCTATTGTCTCGATCAAATGTGTTGTTTTGAGCACCGAACCGTTGGAAGTTACCATCGCCTCGTCGCCAATGAGCGATACCACCCCAAAATTGACTTTGGCTCCCACCTGTATTTTCTGTTTGCACGCCGCTACTACCGGGGCTTACCAGATTGACTTCGATCAAGCGTCCTCGACTCCCACTGTTACCGATCGCGTACAGAGTGCCGTCTTGTCGGAATTCGAGATCGTTCGGGGCATGGTTTGGCAGCAGACCGAGGGAGTCAATTTGTTGGCCTGTAAACGGATTGTACGCGAACAGGCTGCGTCCGCTGTTACCGAAGAGGAGCACATCTTCAAACGTGTGTGGGACGATGTGCGTTTGCAGATCCAAGGTTGTTTCGATGGGCAACAGCGGTCCGGTTGTCGGTGTGACGGACGAGGTAATGCCGAGCGAGTTGGCACCCGTGGTATGACCGACGAAACCGATGTGGTCTTCGACGATTCGTTGCACCGAACTGATCGGCTCCAAGCGAACCGTGGGGTTGCTCGACCCGGCATTGAACTGAGCGTTCAACGCGGTTGGCAACTGCGAGTTCGCGGAGATCGCCACGTAGTACGTTGCCGATCCGCTGGTCGGAAGTTGCGTGGTCCCGATGAACGGATCCAGGTTTCCGAACGAACCCCGTGAGAGATCGTCTTGGTCGTCCATCTGACCACCACCGGCTTGATCGTCTTCGATGTCGGAATCGCGACCGACGAAGATCAGGTTACCGGCGGAGTTGAAGACCGAAATCGTTGTATCCGGTCGTGTGAGACCGTTGGCATAGTCGATATCAAAGACCGTTGCGAAGTTTTTCCCGCCGGCACTCAACCCGCCGATGGATTGAATCAATTCGATATCGAGCTCGAATTGGTACCAGTCCACTTGGTTGGGGTTATCAATGTTTCCACTGACACCCAACGCAGCTCGGTCGGAGGCGAGCAAGTTGCCCAGGTCTTGGGCATTGCCCCGCGAGTTGTTGTTATTGTTGTCCGCGGTTTCGGCCATCAACGGCGAATGCCCTGGCAGACCGGTAATGTCGATTGCCGTGGTAGCGTAAGCGATTTCCGAGAACTGCACCGTGGAGCCGGGAATCTCGTCGCGTTGTTGCAAGCGAATTTGCAGTTGATATTCGCCGCTGGTGACGCCACCAGTGGTGCTCATTCGCGGCTGCCCGCCGACGGTTGTCAGCTCGCTATTGATGTCGGCATTGCCGAAGAAATCACGTGTTACGGAGGCACTTCGCACGCGGACGAAGTACGTTTGCTTGTTCGTTCCCGTTCCCGGCAGGATCAGCCGCATGCCGGGATCGAATGGGTTGTTGGTGTAGTAGTCGCCACCGAGTTCGGAGAATTTTTCGAGCGAATACGCTTGCGTATCGAACGAGAATCCAGCCGTGTTCAGCGAGCTGAAGATGTCTCCGTTATCGAGTGAAATGGCACGCACGTCACCGTTGACACGGATCAATTCCACAATCGCATCGAGCGAACCACCGGTGCGGTCGATGTCCAACCACACTTCGGTGCCGGGAACGCCTTCGAAACTGTAAACATCGACATCCGTCGGATCGTCAAAGTTGATCGTCCCACGGACTTCGAACCCAAGACGTCGATTCTCGTCGCCACTCTTGAGGTCCGGTGCGATGGACCCCAGCAGTTGAGCATCGCTCGGCGTGTTGTTCACAAACTCCGTTCCAACGGCCTGCTCGCGTTCGTTGACAACTTCCACGTTGCGGTCGTTGCTGAGTCCGTCGAGTCGAATGCTGTGCCAATCACCTGCACTTGGTGTTGTCGCCGATCCGTCGTTGTTGGTATCGGTTTGGAGTGTGCCGTCGAGTTGGAAGCTGGCTCCGACGGTGTCATCCGACAACGACGTGAGAATCACCGGGCGACCCGGTTGACCGATGAACTGCACGCGACCACCGATGCGGTCGTCGATGTCGAGTTCCAACCCGGTCGCGAGGAATCCAGCACTCGAACCATCCAGCTTGACGACCAAACTGCCTTCGGTGCTGCTCTGAACCCGAAGTCCACCGAACGTGTGATGGTTGTTCGAGCCGATCATGTCCCGCAGAATGTGCACGATATCGACATCGTCCCAGACGGTTTCCGTCGCGAGCACCTGACCACGGATCGCCATCCCATTGAAGTCGTTTTGCTCCATCCGGTTGTTGCGTGCCAGCGGACCGAAGTTGCCGTTGTATTCCGTGTAGCGATCGGAAAAGCCGGTGGCTCGCCCTTGGTCGGTGTTCAGAACCGCCGTGAGAGAGTTGGCATTGATGTTGATGACGTCACCGGCATTGCCAACGAACTCGTTACCGACAATCACCGGCTGAGCGCCTTGGACGTAGATCAACGAGGCTCGGTTGGTGCCACGACCATTGCGATTTCCGCCGGTCCCCCCAGTTCCACTGGCGTTGTTCTCGAACGTGCTGTTCGCGACGCGAACGTCTGCTTGTCGGATTTCGATGGTGTTGAAGCCCGTGAAACCACCAGCATCTTGAACGATTCCCCCACCAAAGGCGATGAAAGCGTTGTCGATGTAACCGACGGTGGCGGCGTTGAACGTCAGACCGCCCCAGTCACCCGCCGCGGCCCCTTGGAACGGGCCCATCCCTTGGTTTTCAACTCGGGTGTCGAATGTGCCACCGATCCCGTAACGACTATCGCTGAGACTGGTGATGATCACCGGTTGCGATTCGGTTCCTTCCGCGATCAGAATCGCACCGCCGCGTTCCGCTTCAATTCGACCCCCATCGGCTTTCACAACAATATTCGGATCGATCACCAAACGTCCGGCAACCCGAGCGATGTTGTTCGTGCCATCAAAGAACGGACCGCCTGGTTCACCGTTGATCAGGACGTTCTCTTGAATGATGTGGACGATGTCCGTGTCATCGAACCGTGCCAAACCTTCGAGTCGGTCCACCTCTTGCCCGGAAGCCGTTTCCGTGCGGATGAACATCCCGTTCAGCGAGTTCTCGGTCACCGAGTTGCCGTAAATATCCGGCCCAATTCGGTCGAGGCTGTCCCGGAAGCTGTCTGGACTTGCGGAGATGGCGGCACCGGAACTCAGCGTAATCGTGTTGTACGTGACGGTAGGACGCGCGTCGATCAAGTGAATCGGTGCATATGGCGACTCAACGGAGTTCACGGAGACGCGACCACCGGCATACCGGAACTCGGCTTGGTTAACGAAGTTCAAGAAGACGGGGTTTTCGATGGCGTCTTGAACCGAGGGGCGAAGCGGACCCGACATCGACAATTCGTCGCGAAGATTCGCGTCGAACTCGTCTCGGAAGAGGAAGTCCGAATCGTTCCGGAAGACCAAACCGCCCCATTCGCCACCTTGCGGTGCTGGTGTGGGACCAGCGGTGTCTCCGCCGACCGAATCGTCACGGAACGACGTGAAGAACACGTTCCGCAACGGCGTCCCGAGGACTTGCAGAGCGGCCCCGTTTTCGTCGATCCCTTGCGACGTTGTTCCCACGTCGATGTTAGCGGCACTCAATTTGAAGATCGCGCCTTCATCGATCATGACGGTCACGCCCGCCGGGATTTCAAATTCCTGTCCGTCTTCGAGTGGATCAAACGAATTGTCGAATCCGATGAGGTAAGCGGCATCACTGCTGTTCCCCAGGATCCGAATGACATCGATTGGTGTCGCACTGGCATTGGCGAATTCGATCGCATCGTCGATGTTGTTGAACGGATTTTCGAGCGTCCCGACGTCGGCAGCGAATGTTGTCGGGTTGATGCGGTCTGGGACATCATCGACCTTATCGACGAACAGCGTGGACGTCGGAGCGGCCACTTCAAACGAGAATTCGAAGGTTCCACCGGCTTTGCCGTCGGCATCGCCATCGAGTGCGTTGGGACCGGACATCGCACCGGGGTTGTCGGCGTCGGTCAACGCATTCGCTGCGGCCGTCGTGACGTTCAAACTGAGTTCGTACTCACCATCGGTGCGGCCACCCGACCCGCTGTTTGCGACACTTGGGTTGTAGTCCGAGTTGCCAGCACTTGTGACGCCGATGTAGTACGTCCCGGCACCGAGCACCAGATCAAGAAACGCATCGCGACCGTTGTAGTCGTTGTTCTGAGCGATGACATTTCCGCTGTCATCGAAGACCGTCAGCACGCTATCGAGCAAGCTCGCATTGTCTTGCCGTTGAGCGATGATTTCGGCGGTGAACTGCGAATCGTCTTCCGCGATTGAGAACTCGTAGAGGTCGATGTCCGTCGAATTTGCCGGTGCGAGCCGCAAGAGGTGAACGATGTCGTTGTCGCCGGGGTAAGTTTCGCCCAAGCCCGATGCGATACCCGGAATACCAGGACCAGCCCCAGTGCCGGCAAGATATGCTTCAATGTCGGAAGCGTGACCGAGACCCAACGTGTGACCAATCTCGTGTACCGCAATCTCGAACCAACTTCCCCCGTAAGGGCTGGTTCCATAATCGGAAATTGCGTTCATCAACGCGACCGGAACACCGGTGTTCGTGGTCCCCGCGATGCCCCCCAAGCCCTCTGGCGGCACGACTGGAGCCACAGTCCGTGGGTCCCCGGTGACGATTGTCGTGCCGATATTGGAGTCGTTTTCGATGAACTGGATCCCGGTGTACCGACCGTACAACTCGAAGATCTCTCGGGTCCGTTCCTTTTGGTTCTCGGTGATTTGGTTGAAGAGCGGGCTGCCCGTCACTGGATCGACGCCGTAGTCCGATCGGAAGTTGTAGAAGTATTGCGGAATTCCCGATGGGGTGACCGAGCCCACACTGTTGGCACCGTTGTGCGTTTCACCACTGATGACCGAACCAGGGAACGCGACAATATCTTGAATATCCCGGTGACCAGGTTCGTCGTTCGATCCCACACCGATCGGCAAAGCAATCTGCCCTTGCGGTTCGATTTGCGAACCGATCACAACACTCGACGAGCCCAGCGAACCGAGATCAGTCGCATTGGCGAAACTGGAATTCTCGTCATCGACAATGAAGGCGTCGTTCGTATTGGCGGTCAGACGGTACGAGCCGATCGTTGTACCACCGTTTCGCCCAGAGCCATCGGTTGGATCGTATGTTGTGTTCCCGTTGCTTGAAACACCGATGTAGTACGTTCCCGCGTCGAGGTTCAGTACGCTCAGGGTTTCTGCAACGCCAATCCCCTGCGTGTTCTGCGAAGCAATCTCCGCACCGGTGGCGTCGAACACACGAATGGCACCATTGAGCTGATCACCCATTGTCACATTGAACGGGGTGAGCGTGATGTTCAGATTAGTGCCGTCGTTACCGATCTCGATCTGATGGAGGTCGTAATCGTCGTCTTGGAACGTGGTGCTCGCGTTGCCGTCGCCGATAAATCCAACAATGTCGAGTGAGGTTTCCACATCTCCACCGGAGAACAGTCGACCTGCGTTCTCGGCGGTGTCGAGGGTGTCACCGGCTTCACTCGAGGTCCCCACTCGCAACTTGAAGACCCCTACTGGGAGGTCTTCTTCAAATTGAAGTGAAACGGAATTGGATTCGGTGAAGAAAGTGACGGATTCCGGAGTGAATACGCCGATTGTGCTCGCATCCGCGGAGTCGACGTGAATCAGTTGGTAGAACGTTGGGTTCTCGGCGAGGGCGGCGTCGAGCGGATCATTCGCGTTGAAATAGACGTTCACGCGATCTTGTAAATGGAGCCGATTGGTGCTTGTTCCCGTGCCAACCGCCCCGCCCATGGTCTCGTCGGCGACATTCACGGTCAGTTGTGGCGTGAACGGTGCTCCGGTTGGAAGCAGTGACATGCCGACCGGGTCGAACGTGCGAATTTCGACGGACGCACCATCAGATGTGGCAGTCACTCCACCGACGGCTTCGGAAATCGGCGTGGTGGTTCCAGGGACCACACCCAACCGGATGGTATTCGCGATGCGGGTGGCGATCTGCGTGGCCGGTTCGGCGTTGCTCATGTTGATCCGAACATTCCCGGTAGCTACGCCGGTATTGTTGGTGTCAAACTCGAACGTAATCGTCTGCTGTCCCGCCGTGAGGGTGAAGGTATCACCGTCAGTGATACGATTGGGATCGTTGATCTGCAGCAGTGTCTCACGAAGGATCGGCTGCGGAACCACCGCGACGGCTTGCGGACTGAGATCCAACTCAAAGCTAATCGTCTGATCGGCACCGTTGTTGAACGCTTCCCCATCCGTGTTTTGCAGTGGGTCGCTGCCCGTTCCGACCAAAATGATTTGGTAAAGGTCGTCTGGAAGGTTCTCCGCAAATCGCACGACAACTTGATTGGTCTCATCCCCGATCAACGCTGCACCGGGCGTGATGGTAATATCGTCTCCGTTGCCGAAGACGCCATCGTTGCTGCGGACAAACTGAATCGAATCGAGCGACGCGGGGTCAATCTCTTGGCCTTCACTGAAATCGAAGGTCAACGTGCGAAACGCTTCGTTCAGTTGCGTGTCTTCCCCCGGGAAAACGGGCTCGCCGACACTGGGCTCGATACCGATCAGCTGAGGAGCGGCTAACAGCACTCGCTCTTCAAGTGTTTCCAACGGCCGAATGTTGCGGTGCGAGAAAGACTGTGGACGCCGTCGACGTAGACCCGCCCGAGGAACGCTCTTGCTACCAACAGCCATGCGTGAATAAACAGCGTCAAGCCAATGCTTGAGTACCATCGTGTGAGTCCTTGTGTGGGCCTAAAGACGGTGGAGTCAGTAAGAAATTTGACACCGAAACAAATACGGTATATGGAAGTTTGTTAATCCGATCAAGGGCTTGAATTTCAGGCTTGGAGGTTAGAATGGTCAATCATTCCAATTTGCCAAACCGCCCAGTCATTGCCGAGAGAGAAACGACAGACTGACGAACGCTTGAAGCGGAGAATCACTACTGTCCGAAATCGCACAGCAGCAAATCCAAATTTTCAGCGTAATGAGCAGTTCAGGGGGTTTCCAAGTAAAATTCGGAGCTTTGCACAAAATTCCCACAGGGTTGTGAGGAGTTTGTGCAGATCGGGACAAAAATCGTCCACACCAAGTTGGCCCGCACATTGCAACAGCAAGGGAGTAGAACCCTCATACAGATGTTGCAAAATGATCCGTTGCAAAATCGCGCGACTTGCTCAGGATTCCACAAAATTTGTATCATATTGCAATGGTCATGGGTAGCGTCAAGCGATGAAAACATTTTTACATTGAGGTCCAGATGATTCGATTCGTCTTGAACACCGTGGTTTTTTCGAGCTGTTTCCTCGTCAACACGACGCCAGTGTCGAAATTGTGGGCAGACCCACCACCGGTGGTTGCCGAGAAGTCCGATCGACCTTCGCTCACCGAGCGGCAGATTGAGACGCTCATCCAGGATTTGTCATCTCCAAAATTTGCGCGTCGGCAAGCCGCGACCAAGACGCTGGCAACGGGCGGTGCAAACGTTGTTGATCCCGTCTTGAAGGCGGCCAAAACGCATGAACTGGAAGTCGCAACCCGAGCCGTTCAGATTCTGGAGTTCCTGTTCCTCTACGGCATTCCCGAGACCTCCATGGAAGCTCAGGTCGCGTTGGAGGAGTTGGCCGACCGCACGAAACGTTTCCATTCCGGAACTGTCATTCAGAAAGAGGCGAACGACGTTCTCGCGTTGAATTACCATCTTCGGGAAGAACGAGCGTTGGCCGCCATTCGCCGGTTGGGGGGCATTGTCCGGTATCGTGAAGGGCTGGACGGCAATCTCCAAAACGTCACTCGGAATCAGCCGCCGGAAATCGTGATCTTGACGCTCCAAAAATGGAAAGGCAAGTCCGAGGATTTACAGTACATCAAACGGCTTGATCGACTTCAGCAACTCTATGTGATCCGCAAGGAAGTTGGCGACATGGAGTACGTCAATGCGATATCAGAAGACGATGTCGCCGAAATCCAAAAGGCGTTGCCGCAAGTCGATGTCAGTTGGCGTGGACCGGCGTTTTTGGGGGTCAGCGGAGTCGCGTTGCCGGGACGAGGGTGTGAATTGAGTACCGTCAGTCCTAACCAAGCGGCTGCGAAAGCCGGCCTTAGGAAGAATGATCTGCTGCTGAAATTCGATGGACAGGACGTCGACAACTTCGAACAACTCGTCCGATTGATCGGCCGTCACGATCCAGGCGACAAAATCGCTGCAACGGCACTGCGGAATAACCAATTGTTGGAATTCGAAATCACGCTGGAAGGCTGGAAGTGATTCGCGTGGAACCGGGAACGCATGAAGAGAGTGTTCCCGGTTGGGATCGCTGATCGCACTACATCCCGTACCGCGAAGTTCCGGTCGACTGTTTCTTGTTGAGGCGGTTGTTGGTGTGCAAGCCTTCGAGGATCAATTCGGCGATGCTAGCTCGCAGTGCCGGTGCGTACGAGCTTTTCTCGAGTTCCGGTGCAAGTTCGGCCGCGATGTCCTCGACTTGGCGGCTGAACCCTCGGATTTGATCAATCAACTCGAGATACGTTGACGTCGAAACAGAATCACCGACTTCGAGCGTCTTCCCAGTCTCAAAGTACTCGACCACGTTGCGAAACTGCTTCGTCTTGAAGTGTGCATCAAAGACGTTCTTTGTGGCTTCTTCGACGAGACGCATCACCAACCGGTCTTCTTCACCGGCTTCCTCCGTCATCGTGAGTTCCATCTTTCCGCGAGCGCCGGCGGCAATGTACGCCAAGTCGCTGAGTCTCGCGACGGTCGTTTCCTCCCCAGCCACAACCGCACGACGTTCCGCGTTGGAAACCATATTTTCATAGTTGGCGATGCTCATTCGCACCGAGACACCGCTCGCGTGATTCACATGCGGACTCGTCCGAGCCAACATGCTGGCTTCTTCGACGATCTCCTTCATGAACTGCGGAACCGCGACCGAAACCGATTCTTCCTCACGTTCGGTCCAGGCATTTTCGGCGGTAATTTTCACCGAGAGATCCCGACTGAGTGGATAGTGCGTCCGGACCACGGAACCGATCCGGTCTTTCAATGGCGTCACGATGCGTCCGCGGTTGGTGTAGTCCTCAGGGTTAGCACTGAACACCAAGCACAAATCCAACGGTAGCCGCACGGAAAACCCACGGATTTGCACATCACGTTCTTCGAGAACATTGAACAGACCCACCTGAATTTTCGGTGACAAGTCCGGCAATTCGTTCATGCAAAAGATGCCACGATGACTCCGCGGAATCAGCCCAAAGTGCATGACGTCTTCGCTGGCGAGATGCCGACCTTCCGCGTGTTTGATCAAATCCACTTCACCGACCAAATCCGCGATCGTCACATCCGGCGTTGCCAGCTTTTCATGGTAACGGTCTTCACGATGCACCCAAGCAATCGGCGTTTGATCGCCCTTCTCCGCCACCAAATCCCGTGAATACTTTGAGAGTGGATGGAGCGGATCGTCATTGATTTCCGATCCCTCGACGATCGGCTGCCATTCATCTAGCAGAGCGGTAAGCATTCGCAGCATCCGCGTCTTCCCTTGTCCACGCAGTCCTAGAAGAAGCATGTCGTGCTGGGAGAGGATCGCGTTGTAGATTTGCGGGAACACGGTTTCGTCGTAACCGAGAATGCCCGGGAACACCGGTTCGTTCCGCCGAAGCTTCGCCAGCAGATTGCGACGCATCTCCTGCTTGACCGGCAAGCTACGGTAGCCGCTCTCACGAAGTTCACTGAGTGTTTTCGGTCGGTCGGTCATGGATTCTCTCGGCGGGGAACGATGGCGGGTCGCGATTTCTTTCATGTCTGAGTTCAATCGTGCAGATTATAGGTCCGACAGAAGATCGGTCAACGTGCGCGGGGCGAGTTCCGAAAATCTGCACGGCCGAAAACGACCATGGAGTTGACGTAACCCATTAGAGAGGCGATGCTCGCATGAGTATCGCGAAACAAGGAAATCGAATGACAACCGCCATTGAAAACGCCCTTCATCGGGTGATAAATCGAGAAGCATTGACCGTCGCCGAAACCGAAGCGGCTATCGGTGAAGTGATGGATGGAAACGCGAAGTCGACTCAACTCGCCGCATTGTTGGCCACGTTAGCATTTCGCGGGGAAACCGTGGATGAAGTTGTCGGGGCCGCGCGGGCAATGCACTCCCGTGCGATCCGCATTCCCACGACACAAACTGGGCTACTCGACACTTGCGGAACGGGCGGAGATCATCTTCACACCTTCAACATCAGCACCGCGACCGCAATCGTCGCTGCCGCCGCCGGTGTTCCGGTCGCCAAGCACGGCAACCGAAGCGCATCGAGTCGAAGTGGATCGGCCGATGTGCTGGAAGCATTAGGAGTCAACGTCGAATTGAAACCCGTTGCGGTCGCCGAGTGTATTCAGCAGGTTGGCATCGGTTTTTGCTACGCTCCGCTCGTGCACGGTGCCATGAAGCATGCCGCTCCCATCCGACGCGAATTGGGTCTACGGACAGTCTTCAACCTGTTAGGACCGCTGACCAATCCCGCGAATGCTGAGTTCCAATTGCTCGGCGCCAGTCGCGTAAGTTCAGCGGAGTTGCTCGCCGGCGCATTGGCGAGTTTGGGGCGACGTCGTGCGTTCGTCGTCTGTGGAGCGGATCAACTTGATGAGGTCGCATTGTGGGGGGAAACCACCGTATTCGAGGTCGGAAGCGATTCGGTCCGCAAACTTACATGGACGCCAGACGATTTCGGTCTTCCCACCTGTGACGTGGCGGAACTGAAGGTCGATTCCCCGGAGAAAAGTGCGGAACGTATTCGATCCATCTTCGCCGGTGACACTGGACCATCGCGTGACATCGTCGTAGCGAACACCGCCGCGGCGCTACTCACAGTGAATGCCGTTGCGGATCTTCGCGCGGGAGTCGCGAAAGCTGCGGAAACAATCGACTCCGGAACCGCACAAGCGACACTCGAAAAGCTCCAGGCATTCACTCAGGCACACACCGGGTCGTGAAATGTCCGCGAATCCATTTCTGCAGGCGGTTCTCGACGAGCCAGAAGATGACCTGGCACGCTTGGTGTACGCGGACTGGCTCGACGAGCAAGGCGATCCACGTGGAGAGTTCATCCGTGTCCAAGTGGAGTTAGCGGCCCTCACTCCCGCCGATGATTCCTGGCGAGACTTGAAGAACCGCGAAACCGAGTTACTGAACCGGCACCTCGCGGAGTGGTTCGACGGAATGCGTCGCGTGCGGCATGGATTCTCGCACTGCCAATATCAGCCATTTTTCGCGGGCAAAGGAAGTTGTCAACTCGTTCGCGGATTTCGGGAATCCGTCCGTGTTCGCACTCGTGTGTTCCTAAAACATGCGGCAAAGATCTTCGAGCAAATGCCGTTGCGGCGACTCCACCTATTCTATGACGACCATGGGGAGAAGGAATTTCAGCGTTTTGCGAAGTCTCCGTATCTTGAGAAACTCACAGAATTGACCTTCGATTGGCAAGGCAGTGTGGAACCGCAGCTGCGAGCAATCCTAGCTCATCCGCATAGCCAGAGTCTCCAAAGCTTGGAATTGCGGAATACGAGTTTGGCAGAAGTCGTCGGTCCATTGCAAAAGGCGAACGACCTAACACACCTGCGTCGACTCACCATCAATGCCCGTTCGTACTACATTCCGAGGGAACGTCCACTTCTACAAATTAAGGCGGTCAAACAATTCGCAAAGTGCCAGATACCTCGTTTGGAGCACTTAGCGATGACAGGTTTTGCAACCGAGACCGAAATCTTAAAACGACTACTAAACCGCACACCTTGGCAGGAAACCGTCAAGAGTTGGGATTGGTCAGGACATGATTTCGACGATGACGGAATGGAATTTTTGACATCACTTGGAACATCATCTCAGTGGACAGAGCTTCGGCTCGGTGGGCAAAATCAACCGGCTATTCAGCCCGCTGCGAGAGCAATTACGGGTCGTGGCATGCAGTCATTGGCTGCGGCGGATTTCTCGTCACTCAAGGTTCTTGATGTTTCCTCACAGAAAGTTGGCTCTGGCAAGCTTCGCACGTTGCTAAAGAATCCGACCCTCACCAACCTAGAGGAACTCGATCTCAGCTTTAACCGACTCAGAGATACAGGCGCAGCAGTACTAGCGAAGTCAAAAGTCTTGGGGCAACTTAAAACACTTCGGGTCAATCAATGTGAAATTCGTGAGACAGGACTTGAAAGTTTGATGAACTCGGACTGTCTAAGGAGTCTACGGCGTTTGTTCATCGGAGGTAACCCAGTCGGCCGTGAGGCAATTCAAAAGATTGTTGACTCGGCACTCATGCCGCAATTGAAGACTTTGTATCTCAGTCGAATCCCTCGACAGAATCAAACACAATTCAAGTGTCTTGGGAAATCTGATGCGGTCTCAGGTCTTGCAGAGCTTGACTTGAGTGGTCAGCCGCTTCAGAAGAAAAGTCTGTTGGCATTGGCGAGTTCTCCTCAACTCCATGATTTGGCACATTTGCACTGGGGGGTCGGCAACGCAGCCCGACCTGCGGAGTTATTGGAGATTGCCGAGGACCGCTGGCCGGGGCGTTGTCGCTTCTGATGACCCGCAAGACGAGCATTCACGAATAGGTCGAATGGACCATGAGTCAAGCAGCGGATAGTTACAATAAAGAGGCGTCGAGTCCTCCCGCCCCCAACCGCTATCGACTTTGGATTTTCCGATTGCTAACCGTCGGATTGGCTTTGATGGTCTTTCTCATAGCGGAGTTCGCCTGCCGGCTATTCGGGCTCGGTCACCCAAGTCTTGGGCCGGATCCTTTTGCAGGTTTTCACGAAGTTCGACCGCTCTTCATACTCGACGAAGCGAAGCACGAGTACCGAATCCCAGAGTCTCGATACAACTTCTTCGCGCCGGAATCATTCGCACAAAGCAAGCCGTCCCGAGCGAAACGCATATTTTGCTTGGGTGGGTCAACCGTGCAAGGCCGACCGTACTCAACGCCAACCTCGTTCCCCACTTTCCTCGAGATGGCATTGGACGAAGTTGACCAGTCGAACGACTGGACTGTGGTTAACTGCGGCGGAATCTCCTATGCGAGTTATCGGCTCGTACCTATTCTGGAGGAAGTCCTAAACTATGATCCGGATTTCATCATTCTCTGCACAGGGCACAACGAATTCTTAGAGGATCGCAGTTATCAGCATCTCAGAGACGCATCACCCGTCTTGAAGCGGGCTCTCAGAGTAAGCTCGAAGTCGCGACTATTCAATGTAATTAATCGTTGGGTACATACTGATGCTAGTGGGCTTGTCATGTCAGCCGAGACTGACCCAATGCTTGACTACAAGAACGGACTCGCAGCCTATTATCGCGATGATCAGTGGCGAACCAATGTGGTTGCACATTTTGAGTTTAACGTACGCCGCCTCATTGGGACTGCAGAAGTCGCGGGTGTGCCGATTATCCTTGTGATTCCGCCCTCGAATCTTTATGACTGTCCTCCGTTCAAATCTGAAGTTGCGAGTGGTCTTGATCCTGAAGCACATGCGGCTTGGCGAGAACTATTAAGACAAGCCCAAGAAACCATGCGGGCAGATCCGCAGGGGGCAATTGCGATCTTCAAGGATGCTATTGCAATTGACGGTCGGCATGCCGCGACGTGGTATGAGCTTGCGAAATGCTACCAGACGCTTGGCTTACAGGCTCAAGCCGAGGAAGCTTTTGTGACCGCTAGGGACGAAGATACTTGCCCATTACGGATGTTGAGTGTCATGGAAGATGCCTTGCGTCGTGTGGCAGATGAATGTGATGTCCCTGTTGTGGACTTGAGTGTGCAGATGCGAGATGGTCATTCGCTCGTGGATCATGTCCATCCCGACTTCGATGCTCATCAGAAGATCGCGAAACAACTTGCTGAGGTCTTGGCGGAACACGATTGGTGTCAATTGGACTCCGGTTGGAATGAGCGAGTCGATCAGTGTTTTCGAAGCCACATGGATTCGCTCGAGGATTTCTACTTTCTGAAAGGTCAGCGGACCCTCGACGCACTTCAGGGGTGGACGCAAGGTCGATCGGACGGTCTACCGGCCGAGCAACGATTCCCGAATCGTATTCCATAACTAGGATGTTGCATGTCGTATTATTGTCTGTCTTTTTTCAAAGGGTTCAATATGAGGCTGTTTTTTCAATTGATGCTTGCTGCTGCTAGCATGTTCGGTGTTAATACAGCGAATGCTGCGGAATCCCGAATGAACGTCGTACTCATTGTTGCCGACGATCTGGGGTTCCAAGCCGGCTGTTTTGGGAATCCCGTCATCAAAACGCCGAATCTCGATCGGTTGGCGAAGGAAGGGGTTTGGTTTCCGCGAGCACACTGCACGACTGCGAGTTGTAGTGCTTCTCGTAGTGTTTTGATGACAGGGATGCAGAATCATTCCATCGGGCATTACGGCCATGCCCACGGCTCCAACCACTTTAGCACTTACGAATCTGTCAAGTCGTTGCCGGTTTTGCTAGCGGAAAATGGCTATCGCACGTGCTCAATTGGCAAGTATCACTTGGCCCCGGAGTACGTCTATCACTTCGACACCTATCGAAACTCTGGTGTGCAAGGGAATCGGAACTCTGTTCGCATGGCCTTGAATGCCAAGGAATGGATTGCCGAAGATGATGAGCGGCCATTCTTTCTATATTTCTGTTCAAGTGATCCGCACCGCGGTGGCGGTCCCGACGGGTTCGCAAACCACAACGAAGACCCTGAGCACTATCCCGGTATCACGCCAGTTCGGTATCTGCCCGAGGATGTCATTGTTCCTAAGTGGATGAATGACACATTAGTCGCTCGGAAAGAACTTGCGGAATACTATCAGGCGATTAGTCGACTCGATCAAGGGCTGGGTGTTCTGTTCGATGCACTTGCAGAGCTAAATCACACTGACGATACCGTTGTGATGTTTCTATCTGATAACGGTCCGCCTTGGCCAGGTGCAAAGACGAATCTCTATGAACCTGGTTCCCGGCTACCATTGATTGTTCGACATCCAAACTTGAAAAAGCCCGGCTCAAAGAACAATGCGTTGGTAATGTGGACCGACATCGCACCAACGATTGCGGATCTCTGCGGTGTTGGCGACTTCAAGGCTCCGATTCTTCGCCCGCGGGAGAATGTCGGCAAATTGAGCACCAACGGGCCCAAACGACCCTATCGGTTTCATGGTCGATCGTTTCTACCTGTGCTCGATGAGGAGAATCCTGAAGGGTGGAACGAGAATTATGCGTCCCACACATTCCATGAAATTACCATGTACTTTCCGATGCGGATGATCATGAAAGGTGATTACAAATACATCTTCAACATCGCAAGCCCCCTGCCCTATCCATTTGCGTCTGACCTTCAGTCTTGCCCCACGTGGCAAGAGGTCTTGGAGTCAAACGCCGAAATTTATGGGCAGAGATCTGTCTACAACTACATCAATCGTCAGCGGCATGAACTTTATGATGTTAAGTCCGATCCTCACGAAACGAAGAACCTAGCGACCGATCCACAGTTTCAACCCCTCCTCAAGGAGTTACAGGAAAAACTGCAGGACTATCAGGAACAAACGCGTGACCCTTGGAAATCAAAATGGAAGTACGAGTAAGTTCATCGCAGCGGTTCTGGTCGCAACTTGCTCTCGTTCAAAGTCTCATCATTCGTGCTTGCCAACGGGTATTCAGAGGTGGCCGTGAAGGTGAGACTAGGATTGATCTGGTTTTGCGGTGTAGAGATTGTGTTCGCTAATATAGATTTCCACGCTTGGTGGAAGTAGATAGCGAACACTTTTTTGCAGCTGCACACGTCGACGAATGTTTGACGAAGAGATTTCGATTCCGGGGATCTGCACGGTTTGGACCGCTTTTGCGATCTGTTCGCCGACGATGTTTTCCACGTCGCTGATTATGTCATCCCCGCGATTGACTGCAACAATCGTTGCCAGTTCAGCGATCCGTTGGGGATGACGCCAAGTCGGGAAATCGCGGAGCGAGTCGGAACCAATGAGGAAGAAGATTTCGTCACGCGGGTTTTCATCTGTGATTTCTTGGAGCGTATCCACCGAATAGCTTCGACCGCTGCGTGTCAACTCTCTGCGGTCGAGCCGAAAGGTTTCATTCCCCGCGATAGCAAGGCGAAGCATGGCTTCTCGATGCGTCGATTCTGTGATCAAGAGGTCCGTCTTGTGGGGAGGATCGCCAGCAAGAACGAACCAGATTTCGTCGAGATCCAGACTGTCGCGGCATTGTTCGGCTAGTACGAGGTGCCCGAAGTGAATCGGGTCGAAGGTCCCTCCATAAATGCCTATTCTCATCACTACGTTCCTTCAAGTAATGAAATCACAAATGCCGAACCGATAGCTACTCGTCCTGCCGTGTTTGTGTAAGTACCATTCCTAGTGCTAGTCGTCAGTTACTCTCGATAGAACTCCACGAGGTCTGACTTTAGGGTTTTAAGGCTTGGCTCGTGGACATACATCATGTGTCCGCCACGATAGTACTTCAATGTGACATTCTCTTGCTGCGGTTTTCTGAGCATGAGATGCCGGAAGGTGTGGACGGTCCCGTAGTACGGTGTGGCGAGATCGTAGTATCCGCTTGCAACAAAGACCTTGAGAAACGGGTTCTCAGTCATGGCGGAGCGTAAAGACTCCGTCGAAGAAACATATCGATTCTCAAATGGTTTGTAGCTCCAAGGATGCACTTGGCTACTGAGGATTTCATAGGGTTCAGTCTTTGTCGTCTTCAGCTCGGTTCGAAGGTAGTGATACATTGCCGAGGTGTAGGCCCCCGATAACGCTGCACTGCTGGGGTCGTAGGAGTACGAATCACCGGTTGAGTCGCGGTCGGCTCCCTTGTATCGGCTATCGAGACGACCGACTGTTTCGTCTTCGCGACGCATCAGCTCCTTTGCGAAACGCGACATCCGAATTCGGAGGTTCGATTGCAGGACATAGCGACGGGAAAGACCTGTGTACGCAGCAATTTTGTCAGCGATTTCTCGTTTCGTCTTGTTAGGCAAGTCGTCGCCTTTGAGGAGTGCTGTCGCGTAATCGTTGAGAGTGAACTCTTCAACTTCCCTCAGGAACTTTGTGAGTGGCTGTGATTGGTATTCGTCCGCGAGTTGCTTGTGATACCAGGCCGTAGCGGCATAGCTGGGGAGAAATGCGATGTAAGGGAGATCGTTGTTTTCGCCAAAGCGAATCGTCTGGAAATCGAGGACTGACGAAATCAACACGATCCCGTTGAGTTCCAAATAGTATCGGCTGCGTAGACGGTCAGCTAATCCGGCGGCTCGCAGTGTGCCGTAACTCTCACCGCAAAGATACTTCGGAGACTGCCAGCGGTTATACTTTGTCACGTAGTGATGAATGAACTGACCGACAGAATTCAAGTCCTCACGATAGCCGTGGAATTGCGATTTCTTCTCATCTTTCTCGGGACGACTATAACCGGTACTGACCGGGTCGATGAACACTAGGTCGGTAACGTCGAGCAATGAGTGTGGGTTGTTGACGAGTTTGCCGAGTACCGGTTCGGGCTTGGCATTATCATTGAGTTTCACACGTTTCGGACCTAACATGCCCAAATGCAACCAGACGGAAGACGACCCCGGGCCGCCATTGAAGCAAAATGTCAACGGTCTTTTCTTCGCGTTTTCAGAACGATTGACAACGTACGCAACGAAGAAAACTTCGGCTGTTTTCTTCCCCTCGTCGTTAACGAGTGGCAGCGTGCCGGCGGTGGCTTCGTAGGCAATGGTTTTGTCACCGATTTTGGCGGTGTGTTGCGTGATGCTGTGTCCGGAGTCTCGAGGTTTCGACTGTGGATCGGCACTGACCTCAATGACTTGTTCAAGCTGAACTGGGGATTTCGCGTTTTCGCCGGGCTCGTCTTGGGCCAGGGAGACTTGAACAAAACAACCGACAACCAGACTGAACAATATCCTCGTCTTTGGTGAGGTGATCAAATTTTGCATGACGTTAGTTCATCCTAGACCGAATCGAGGTCTTCTCTGTTTTCACGGGAGCTGAACGGTGGCTGAGAATACTTCTTGGTTTACCTAAATTAACAAGGCGGATGGGCAACGAACAGGTCGGTGGGGAACTTTGATTCTATCGGTTTCGAATTCGATCACCTTCGATCACTTTGCCAAGGCGTGATGTTATGCTCGCAATTGAGGGAATGGCGTGATCTGATGGGACTTCGCTGCGACGGGTCAGCGATTGTCTTGGACTGCGGAGATTATGGAGTTGGAATGGTTGCAATTCTTGGTCTCTCGGCGTTGTACCACGATTCCGCAGCGGCTTTGATGATCGATGGGGAGATCGTCGCGGCTGCCCAGGAAGAGCGGTTTTCGCGAATCAAGCACGACTCATCGTTCCCTGTTCATGCGATCGAATTCTGCTTGAACCACGCGGGGATTTCACAGTCGGAATTGGATTGGGTGTGCTACTACGAGAAACCATTGCTTCGGTTTGACCGAATCTTGGAAACGTACTTGGATGTCGCACCACGAGGCTTTGTTTCGTTTGCTCGGGCGATGCCGGGTTGGCTTCGGGAAAAACTCTGGGTTCGTCGACAATTGACTCGGGTCGCGAGTCGAACGACCGGCAATGCGGTGGTGTTTTGTCGGCATCATGAGTCCCATGCAGCAAGCGCGTTCTTTCCATCGCCGTTTGAGACAGCCGCGATTCTAACGGTTGACGGTGTCGGAGAGTGGGAAACCGCGACTTGGGGAGTGGGCCAAGGAAATCGAATCGAGTTGCAACGACGTCTCCGGTTTCCGCATTCGCTCGGGTTGTTGTATTCCGCGTTCACCGCGTATTGTGGCTTCCGCGTGAACTCGGGCGAATACAAGCTGATGGGCTTGGCACCGTATGGAAAACCGGTCTATGCCGATCGTATTCGCCAGCACCTCGTGAACGTTCGGGCGGACGGTTCCTTCCGGTTGGATCTATCGTACTTTCGATTTATCCATGGGCTGCAAATGACGTCACGAAAGTTTCATCGTTTGTTCGATGGTCCGCCGAGGAAGCCAGAGAGCGAATTGACAAAACGGTTCATGAATGTCGCGGCGTCGATTCAGGCGGTCTTGGAAGACATTCTGCTCCGGATGGTTCACGGGATTCATGAAGAAACGGGTTTGAAGTCACTGTGTTTGGCGGGTGGAGTTGCGTTGAATGCCGTCGCCAATGGTCGAATTCTGCGAGAGGGCCCGTTCGAACATGTTTGGATCCAACCCGCCGCGGGTGATGCTGGCGGTGCATTAGGCGCCGCTTTCTGGGTTTGGCATCAACGATTGAACAAGCCGCGTTGCGAGTCCAATGAGGATCGGCAGGCCGGTTCTTTGTTTGGTCCTGAGTTTTCGTCATCGGAAGTTCGGGACGCACTCGATCGAAGCCAACTTTGCTATGAGGAGTTTGCCAGTCACCAAGATTTGTGCGATCGGGTGGCGGCGTTGCTTGAGGAGCAGCGTGTCGTCGGATGGTTCCAAGGTCGTATGGAGTTCGGTCCGCGATCGCTGGGGAATCGGAGTCTGTTGGCGGCGGCGAATCGGAAGGAGATGCAGACCACGCTGAATCAATGCGTGAAGAGACGCGAAGATTTTCGCCCGTTCGCACCGGTGACATTGCACGAATTCACCCAAGAGAACTTTGAGATTCCTCCGGGAGCGGAGTTCCCCTATATGCTTGTTGTGGTGCCGGTCCGTGGGGAGCGATTTCCAACGATCACGCATGTCGACGGTTCCGCACGTCTGCAAACCGTCCGCGATTCGCAGAATCCGCAACTGGGTCAGTTGCTACGCACATTCCATAGCCGAACCGGGCAGTCGGTACTGGTTAACACGAGTTTCAACGTCCGTGGTGAGCCGATAGTCTGCACACCAGACGATGCCATCCGTTGCTTCCAAATGACAGGTATCGACGCTTTGGCGATCGATCGATTCCTTGTGACCAAGCCAAGTCATTCAGAGGACTGATGTTGATGAAGAAGTCTCCGACGATCGTGGAACTTCGCTTCTTTGCGGGCGGATTGCTGATTCTTGGCGGGATCGTTTGGCTGACGGCTTCGATACAACGACCTGAGACACTGTCTGTCGTATCGGCAGGCACTTTGACTGGATTGGGCCTGCTGGGTTTGCTTCGCCCAGATAGGATTCGTATGGTCTATCGGGGTTGGATGCTGCTTGTGACGCCGATTGGTTGGCTCGTTTCGCACTTGGTGATGGCTGCGATTTACTTTCTCGTCGTCACACCAATTGGATTGATGCGGCGAGTCTGCGGCACGGATTCTTTGGGACGAGATTGCACCAGCGAAGCCGAAACCTTTTGGGAACCAATTCACCAGACGGATGACCCCGTTCGTTCGTTCCGTCAGTATTAAAGGCGTACCGTTGGTGACGAAATCTCGCATGGTTCTGAAAAACGTTGATTCTCGGGAGTTCACGAGGGCATGGATAACATCGATGCTCGATCGTTATTGGAGCAACTTTGCCAGGGGCAGCGGCGTTGGTTGATTCGCCGCGGGGCTGGCAGTTTTCACGCGGAGTTCATGGAACGTCCGACGGGAATCCTGTGTGGCTCGTTCAACCCGTTGCACGAAGGGCATCTGCGGTTGCGGAAGATCGCGGAACAGTTGCTTGGTGGACCGGTTTGGTTCGAGCTGACGGTTGTCAATGCTGACAAGCCGCCTTTGGACGTGCCCACTGTTTCTTCACGGAGCAGACAGTTCCGAGGACACAACGCATTACTGACCAATGCCGCAACATTCGTGGAGAAAGCGAGCGAGTTTCCGAACACGGTTTTTGTCGTTGGTTTTGACACCGCGATCCGTATCCTCGAGCCACGGTTTTACGGCGACTCGATACCGCAAATGGAGTCGGCGATGCGTCGAATCCACAACGCTGGTTGCTCGTTCTTGGTTGCGGGAAGACATCATCGAGGAGGGTTTGGGACCCTTCAGACTCTCGACATTCCTATGGAATTCCGTTCGATCTTTCGGGAGATCTCGGAATCCGATTTTCGGATCGATATCTCCTCGACCGAACTCCGCAATCGACAGGCTGCCGACACTGATGCCGAATGAACGGTTACGCCGCGTCTTCGTCTTGGGATGTGTCTTCGGCGGGGGGATTGCTCAGCCGTCGGTTGAGATTGAGGCCACTGTCTTGCAGCGGATCGTGCGTGGAGAGCGTGTTGTCTGCCTGATACCGAATAGGAAGTTTTACCGTGAACGCTGAGCCTTTTCCGAACTCGCTTTCAAGTGTGACTTCGCCACCGAGTAACTTCGTCAATTCCATGACGATTGAAAGCCCTAGCCCTGTCCCGCCGTACTCCCGCGTCATTGTGTCACGTTGACCGGGGGCCGATCGCCCTTGTCGGAACTTCTCGAAAATCGTTTCTTGATCCTCGAGTGGGATTCCAACACCCGTATCCTCGACCACCACCTCGAAACTCGGTGGGGACTCCTCAAGCACGCCAATGTCGTCCGCAAGTCGAGCCGTCACACGCACACGGCCGCCTTCAGGCGTGAACTTAATGGCGTTCGACATCAAGTTGTTGAGGACTTGCTGAATCTTGCCCGAGTCCTGCCAGATCTTCGGGAGATCGTCCGCGACTGCGGTTGTCAGGGCGATGTTCTTTTTCTCGGCGACTACAGCCAAGGCGGCGACTTGGCGTTCGATGACGTCACCGATGATGAACTCGGACGGTTGCACGTCCATCTTGCCACTTTCGATCTTAGCGAGATCAAGTAAATCGTTAATCAACGTCATGAGATCATGACCGGATTTCTGAATGTTGCCAACGAACCGGTCTTGTTTGTCGGTCAGGTTCTTGGCACCAGCAAGCACATCGGAAAAACCGAGAATGCTGTTGAGTGGTGTTCGAAGTTCATGGCTCATTGTGGCCAAGAACTCGTCTTTCAGTTTGTTCGTTTCGTAAAGTGACAGGTTCGCTTGGGCCAACTCGTCGGCCTTCTGCCCGAGGTTGTCGTTGGCGTCGCGGAGTTCGTCCTGCACGGTGGTAAGGTGTCGCAACATCCGGTTGAATGCGTGGCTGAGTTCCTCGAACTCATCACCCGTGCGGATGTCTGCCCGCAAGTCGAGCGTGCCCCGAGCAATCTCATCGCTGACATCCTTAAGGTGCAGCACTGGTTTGACGATGACATACCGCACGATGACATAAGCCGCGAGCATGGCCAGGAATGCGGTCACGATCGCGGTGGCCAACAAGACCGCATTGTTCCAAGCCAAAGCCTCTTCGGTGCTGTTGAGAGGGAACATGACTTCCGCCATGCCCATCAGATCGCCCCGTTGCAGATTCGGTGACCAATCCCGATGGCAGGTGACGCACGATTGTTCCGCACGAACCTCTCGGTAATACGTGTATTTGCCGGCGTCGCGGTCGATGTCGATGACTTCGTTTTGGCCGCGGCTGATCAGTTCCCAAGCATCCCAGCCGGCAGAACTTCCTGGGCGACGGACATCTTCTGCCCGTGCCGTCGTCGAGTTGCCAGGCTTCGTCGATTCATCCGGCTTGCGTCTCGTGAAATAGAAATTCCACTGGTAGCCACGCAAGTCTTCGGGTTTCAGTGAAGTCGCCAACTCATCGATCAACGGTTTGATTTCGTCGCGTTGCTCGAAGTGCTTCCAATGCGTTTCCAGAATCATCGGCGTAATGAGCATTCGGCCGGTGAACTGGTTCTGCTCGTAGATCAGATTCGCATTGAGACGTGCATAGACGTAGAAACTGCCTGTGATAAGCAGCATGAGACCACCTCCGAACAAGAAGCGGCACTTCCGTTCGAGGCTGGTCTCGCCAAGCAATCGTTTCACGGTCCGGTACGACATGTTCGTACTAGACCATGAGACGATCGAATTTGTCCAGAGAAGATCGCAATTTTCTAGCAGCAATCTTGGACATATTAGTCATCGTTGACGTGTTGCATTGCACTCTAGTGTGCTGGCGGCGGGCTGGTTTGCACGGCACGATTGCGGAACAGGAATTCCGTGAGGTTTCCTTCGTGCGGTTGCATCCAGTTGATTTGCATCGTCTTGATCCGCCCGAGATTCAGCCGATCGATGTTCGTGGCGTCGAGCAGTTCTTGCTTCCACTTTTCGTCGTCGGTGATCGCCGTGCAAATGAGTGTCGTCTTAATCTTCTTGAGCATGTCTTTTTGCGGACAATCAACGACCGACGCATATGGGAACATGTATTCCGTGTTCGCCAAGAATGCGTCGGGGCTTTCACAGTGCACGATCGTTGGTCGCAAGAAATCGTAACGTTCGTTTTCGACGAGGCGGCTGCCTTCCCGGTATTTCGCTGTGACTTCCGTCACTCCCGACTCACCAAGCTTTTCTTCGATCTGATTGTGCATTGCCTCCGCGACACCTTTGGTTGTGAAGGCGGCGAGTTGGGCATCGGGATCGGTCATTGGTTTGGGAGCAATCGGACCCAGTCGTTCGGCCAGAGCTTCCGCGATCTCACGGCCGTGACGCGGAGTCCAAATCCCCGAGGCGTTGATGCAACTTCGTCCCGAGTTCGCAAAGACGCTGTCAGCGAGAATATCAATGAAGTCTTCCCACTGATCGACGACATCTTCACCGATCAGGATTTTCGAGAAACCCGGACCATGCGCTTGCACGCGTGGGTCACCGTGGTACTGCTCGACGGTCTGTGCACTTCCGAAGATCATCGCCCGATCGCAGCATTCCATCACGGCTTGACCGCAATCACGGGCACCGGGGTAGAGTCCCCAAACCTCGGCCGGGATTCCGGCTTGAGTCATGGCGGCGAACATACGGTACGGAGTCCAGGGCTCTTGGGAGCCCGGTTTCAGAACCAACCCCATTTGCAGGGGGATCACTGGCAGCCACAGCGTGTGGACACCCGGCGAGTTGTTCGGGAGAACGGCCCCCAAGACTGGTGCCGTGGCTTGGTAACTGACGGTCACGCCACGATCTTCTTCCCCGTATCCGCGTGAGAGAATGTCGAGAGGAAGACCGCGAGTCAGTGCATCCAACACTTCCCGCATCTTGCCAAGTACGAAAGCATTCTTTCGCATGTTGAACGCACACATGTGCTCCGGCAACCCGGTCGTAGCGGATTGAATTCGGCAAAACTCTTCCGGCGTTTGCGTGCCATTGCCGAGAGGCAACGTCGCTTCCATGTAGAGTTCCGCGGCTTTCTCGCAGAGTTTGCACAACTCCTCGATGGAAAACTCACGCAGCCGTTCGCGGGCCTTCTTCGCTTTCCGATTGTCCATTTTGATCTGGCCACCCACGGCCTGATTCATTTGGGCCAATTCCTCGCCCGTTTCAAAATGGACGACGGGGGCTTTCTCGGTCGACTCGTGCGGTTGACCCCAACGGATGACTGGAATTTCTAGCATGATTTTCTAGGGGTTAGGATTTGAAATATTCGGGGATTGATCTGCGGCGGTGGTTCCGTGTGCGTCAACGCTGCAACACGAATCGTCTGTGTTCATTGTCTTGCGATCCGCTGCGTTGGCGATGACGGCTGACAGAATTCGGCGGAGAAGATTGGTCTATCGGGCGACAACGACCTCAATCTGATTTGTGGCCAACCTGCCAAACGACTCGACCTCGCTTAATGGAAGTCGTGTCGTTTGGCGATGTCTCCGCCGTTTGCTTCTCGGTACCGAAGCCTGAATCATCGACTCTAATACACACCCACGGTCGTCGTTTTCGCGAAGACGTGGAACGGGCGTGTGCCACTGATGCCTTCCCAGGGGAATTTTTCGCAAGCGGGTTCGCGTTCGCCTTCGTCACGTTCCATAAAGCCGGGGATGAACAGTTCATCGGTGAGTGTGTAGAGCTTGGCTCGACCCGTACCACCGATTTCCACGACCTTATTGTAGTCATCGAAATCCACCACTTCGACAACGGCTCGCGGTTGCGGAGCATAGTAGGTGATCTTGTAGTTGTCGGCCGGGTCAAACGGTTTGCCGCAAGCCAACCCCATTAGAGTGTTGCCGTAGGTCGGTGTGATATACACATCCGGTCCCAACAACTCCTCCATACAGAACTTGTACCAATCGGGTTTGAATTCGGTTCCACCCCCGAAAATCCCAGTGATTCCCTCATCGGCGATGCTGGAATCGTTGTCGAACAGACGCATCGCCAAAGACTCCAATAGCTTTGGCGTGGTGAACATACATTTGATGTCATGACCGGCCGAGAGCACCGTCATCGCCTGATCGATCACGTGTTCTTGATAGGCCTTCGCTTCTTCGACTTTGTTCTTCTTCAAAAGCTTGACCACATACCGCGGGTCCAAGTCGACGCAGAAACAAATTCCGCCGCGGTGCTGGGCGAGGTGTTCAACTGCCAGTCGCAACCGTCGTGGACCTGATGGCCCCAACATTAGCCAGTTCGATCCTTTGGGGAAGTACTCATCCGGGAGCGTATCGCTGAAAACTTCGTAGTCGATGAAGTGATCTCGCACGACACAGCGACTCTTCGGAATCCCCGTGGTTCCGCCGGTTTCGAAGACGTAACGGGGTTCGTTGTGCAGTGATTTGGGAAGGAATCGCGTGACCGGACCGCCGCGGAGCCAATCGTCCTCGAAGAGTGGAAACTTCTTGAGGTCGTCGAAACAGTTGACGTCGGTCATCGGATCGAAATCGTACGTCTTTGCTTTCTCCAACCAGAACGGAGCGCCGTTTTCCGGGTGAAAGTGTTTGCGGACGATATCCACGGTGTGAGCATCAAGTTGTTCACGAGCGGCAGCTGCGCGTTGATCAAGAGTGTCGGACACGGTCGGCTCCAGGCAGGCAAAGTCTTGTGAGGCTAGGAAGGTTGATTCCGGTGGCTGGTGTGTCGCAAATTCGGAACATTTGCAGGAGTCCAGCACGGTCGGACGCATTTCCGTCCTCATCTTAGACATTGCCGATGCGATTTCCAATCGACCGCGACTTTTCCCCTAACACGACATGGCGTTTTTCCCCAACGCAACATCGCGAATGAAACGGATGCAACGCAGTGCGGAACCGACTAAAGTGGGGCTGGCTACTCAATGTCTTTCAGTACTCGATTGATTCGCGTCCCCCGCAGAACGGTTTTTTATTGTGATCATCCGACCCAAGACAAGCTGGATTCGCCTGCTGTTTTCTCTGCAAGGAAGCATTCTGGTCAAAACTTGGAAGCGAATCCTCTTCGTAATAATTGTTTCGAGCTTAGTCACCTACTGGTATTGGAGCACACCGGAGACCGAACCCAGCCTGACGCCACTGCCCTTTCAATTGATTGCGGTGGCGTTGGGGATTTTCCTGGGTTTCCGCAATAACGAAGCTTATGACCGGTTTTGGGAAGGTCGACAGTTATGGGGACGCATGGTGAATGTCTCGCGGACATTCGCTCGCCAAGTCACGATGTTGGTCGATCCGCTCCGAGAGCATGACGAAACAGATGTGGAGACATTCCGCCAAGATGTGATTCTCCGAACAATCGCCTATGTCCATGCGTTTCGTCATCGACTTCGCGATACCGATCCCTACCCAGAGTTGGAAGCATATCTGGAACCGGCGGAAATCTCCGAGTTGCGTCGACATACCAACGTCCCCATCGGGATCTTGCAGAACATTGGTGGACGGCTGAGAGAGGCTTACCGTCAGCGTTGGGTCAGCGAGTACCATTTGCCGGTGCTTGAGGCGAGTCTGACCGAAATGACATCGGTCCAGGGCGGGTGCGAACGGATCAAAGCCACGCCGATCCCGTTTGCCTATACCGTACTGATCCACAGACTTGTGGCTGCCTATTGCGTGGCACTGCCGTTCGGCATTTACGACAATGTCCAATTGATGACGCCGGTGGTGACGCTGCTGATCAGTTACTCGTTCTTTGGGCTCGATGCAATTGGCGAGGAAATCGAAGAACCATTCGGTATGGATGCGAATGATCTTTCGCTGAATGCCATTTCTCGAACCATTGAAATTGATCTCAGACAAATCCTGGCAGAGGAGGAAGTTCCTCCGCCATGGACCGCTGAAGATTCCGTTTTGACCTAACCAAAAATCGTTTCTGTTCGACATCTGCGGGCAGATAATGCCCGTCAACCGATCAGAACCCGACGGGAATCCAGTTCTGACCTTGTGGGCCATGATGGGTTGCAGTCGGTTGCGTTTGTCCGCCGTCCATTGGCATCGGCTGCGGATTCATCGGCATCGGCTGAGTCGATGGTCCCATGGGCTGGCCATTGTTCATCGGATTTGGCATGGGCTGACCCGGTGCCGAATGGGGGGCCATTGGAACGGGATGCGGAGCCATCGCCGGTCCCGGTTGTCCCGAATTCTGAGGCATTTGGAACTGGTCAGGCGTCATCGGAGTGGGGGCGTCGTAGTACTCGGTGGTTTGTGGCTGAAAGATTTCCGGGTAAGACGGAACCGGGGCATTTGGGATTTCCGTTTCACCACACGTCCCAGTGGGGCAGCCACCGAAATTCGTTGCTGGCGGAGTGTGGAGCATTTGCGGTGCCATCGTGGTTTGAGGCATCATCGCGGTCTGCGACGGCATCGGACCGTAGTTCGTCACGTTCGAACTCAGCATCGGTTGCCCGACTCCGGCACTGGCAACTGGTTGCGACGAAACAACTTGCCCCTGGACAAATCCGGTCGGAATTGTGCCCCGGAACACACCAGGTTGCAAATTCGTGCCCATACCGGTCGGAATTGCCGGTGGTGGGCAGGCTCCGGTTCCGCACGACGTTGGCGGACAAGGCGTTGGTGGGCAGACCGTTCCCGGTGTGCACCTTGCAGGTAACGTAATGGGCGACAGCGGTCCACCAACAGCCGGTGGCATTGGCCCGCATGGAGGAGCAACCGGATACGGTTGGACGCATTGCATCGGTGGCAGTCCCGCTGGGGTAACCACGCAAGCACCGTCCCCACAGGAGAACAGTCTCTCGATGAGACAATCGTCGTCGTCACAGTCTTTCCGGCATGTGACTCCCCCACCGTAATAGGCTTGAAGACAGCCCAATTCTCCGGTGTGCAGACAAGAACAGCCTGCCGAGGTCGCGATCAGCAACAATCCGAGTTGCAATTGAAAGATGCGTTTCATTGTTCATCCCTGACGAACGCACGAAGTGCGGAAGTTTGCGATGCCATTCCAATCGAACGGCATCACTTGAGTATTTTTTCCTCGCTACAGAAAGAATCGTCCTGGAAGCTGGGTGAACTTTAATGGTCCGGCCGGAAAAATCGGATTTTTTCACTCTTTCACACCGGATTGACTGAAGACTTGACGTGTTAAGCATTTATGATGACCAGAAAATTCGCGCCCGAAGTTGCCTTCTTGCCATTTGCCCCTCAGAATTTCATCCACACCCCCACGATCATTCTTCCTGCCTCGGACGGCTCATGATTGAGACATTCAAGTATCGGATTCAGCCCGCCATCCTCGAATTGCACGAGACATTGGTGGCACAGATGTCGGATTGCCCGCTTGCAGACGCACTTGGCGAAGACCTGGACCAACTCCGAGGAGACGGGACCGGGCGATCCATCGTGTTGTTGGCGGTGATGAATGACGTTCTCCGGATGAACCAAATCGCCTTGGAGTCTCATCCAGAGATTCCTTCCCGCACGCTCGATGCGATTCTTCCGTTCTGTCAGTCGGTCGCAAAAACGTTCGCGACCAAAGGGCTCGATCATTATCAGCCGTATACGGATCTCCAACGCGAATCTATCGAGTCGTTTTTCGATTTCTATCGAACCTCGCGTTTGCCATTCACGGCGGAGTCACCGATTACGCATTGGAGCGGACTGCAAATCTGTCGCAACGTGGCTCTGCAAACCCGTGATGGCAGTGTTGTGGATGCGTACGAGCAGCTCGTGAGTACCGTCATCGAATTTTTGGACGAAATCGGTCTGACGAGACGCCATTCACCGGCCATTGGCTCGTTGGAGGAATTCTTGCTCGACAGCTGTGAGGATATTCGGGACGATCTCAGCGATCATTCCGCCGATCGGAATCGGATGTCGTCGAGTGCGTCCCGCGAATTGGACAACGATCGCCAACGCTTGCTGAGTTGGCAAAAGAATCTCAATCATCAACAAAACGAATTAACCACCCTTCGGTCGGATTTGCAACGTCGTCTCGCCGATCTCCACAATCGTGAAACGCGACTCGGACAACTCCAAGATGAACTCGCACGAGAACGCGAGAAACTTTCCGAACTGCAACGACAAGTCCAAGCTGACCGGGAACGCTTGACGATTGATCAGTCGGCATTCGAGATGCGTCGGCAACAGATCGAGGAAAAACCTCAGCCGAAATCGGAAACCGTCCAATCGCCGAATACGTCACTCGACGAGGAGCGAGCGGCTCTTTGGAAAGATCGGGAGGAACTGGCCCTCGAACGGGATCGACTGTCGCTGGAGCGAGCTAACCTGGAGCGTGAGAGAAGAGCCTGGGAACTTGAACGCGAACAGGCCGATCAAGCCGAACCGTCCGCTTCCGGCCGCTCGGTCTCATCAGACGATGCGACCCCGCCAGCGACCGCAATGCCCGATGGCGAGGAACCGGATGGCCACGATTTGCTGTCCGTATTGATGCCCGCCTCGCAAGTCGGCGACCTTCCGACAGTTCGGGCCGTGCTGGACCAGATCCGTGGGACCAGCGACGAGAATCTAGTGTGGGGAAATCGTGAGTCCAACAATGCGGTCCTCGCTGCGACCGTCGGCCACGACGACGAAAAGTACGATATGATCGTCGAGCTAATGTCGGAAACCTGTCCGAACTGTGTCCGGTCTGCGTTTCCAACGCTCTTGCAAATCCTCCGGGATTCGAGTTCACCGCCGTCGGCCCGACGGAGAAGTGCTCAGGCGATTGGTAGCCTCCGAGAAGATGCCAGCCAAGCCATTCCCATTCTCCTAGGAGTTTTGGAAAGCGAAGATCGGTCCGTCTCGTATGCCGCGAGCGAAGCCATCGCGAAGATCGATTCCGAGGCTGTAGTGAAGGAAGCCATTCCCTATCTCAATTCGATTCTCGAGCAAACCCAGTCGTCGCAACAGAGTCGCTCCTGGACCGCAAATCTTCTGGCCGCACGTGCGGATTTGTATCGCCTCAGCGACCAACCGCAGCGAGCACTGGCCGACTACGAGGAAAGCATTCGTCACCGCACGAAACCAAATCGCACCGACGAGGAACTCTGTTCACAAATCCGGGAACAGCTAAAAAATTCGCCGAACGTGACGAAACGAGCCACTCGAACTTGACATCATCCCGCCCCCCTGATACGTTTCGCATCACCTGGAACGGGATTCAATCCACATCCAACCGGGGGATTAGCTCAGTTGGGAGAGCGTCTGGCTGGCAGCCAGAAGGTCAGGGGTTCAAGTCCCCTATCCTCCACTTTAGCCGCCTTTGGGCGGCTTTTTTCATGCGCTTCACTCGCCTTGTGTAACGGGATTCGCGGTCTTTAGAGTTTATGAGGGGCTGTTTTCTCGGTGGCTTTCTGGTCTGCGAATCCGTAGGCACCGTTTCGCTGGGACTGCTCTATCGCATGAGAGCATCGAATATCGGGAAAGTGGCAGTATCGAGCTGTTTTGGCTGTAGTGAAACTTCGGCGTAACCGGCAATGCGACTGGTCCATGATGGACTGTGTTTTCGAAGCCCGTCTATGCCAGAATTCCCATTCCCCTGCGGCTTGTGACAGGGGGATTCTTTCCTCATCCGTTTTCTGTTGCGCAAGCAACTGTAATCATATCAGCGATGACTTTTTTCAACGGCTCGATGCCTTGCTGCTCGATCATTTGATGAAGCTCGGAAAACATTTCCGGCTCGTCCCTAGCACCTGTTAACGCCTCCATTCCAGTTGATACAACCCCTAGGTAGTTTCTGAGGTCGTGTTCGAGTTGCCGAAGTTGCTTACGACGTTCTTGAGTCGAAAGTTGTGTCGTTTCTGATTCCCATGTCATTGGATAGTTTCTGTCTGAATGGCTATTGATTGGATGATTTTCTAAGCCGGGAAAGGATTTGTTGCAAATCTGCCGGCTCCGCGGGTTTGACCAAGTGGTGATCGAACCCTGCGTTTTTGGTCTGCCGTTTGTCTTCCTCCTGACCCCAGCCGGTCAGAGCGACCAGCATCATTTTCTTGCCCCAAGGTTGCTCGCGGATGTACCGAGCCGCTTCGTAGCCGTTCATTTTCGGCATACCAAGATCCATGAGCACCACATCGGGTAAGAACTTTCCGGCAACTTCGACGGCTTCTTGACCATCGTGGGCCATACGGACGTCATGTCCTAACATCTTGACGACCATTTTGAGCATCGTCGCCGCGGCCGTATTGTCATCCACCACCAGGATGCGGTGGCAGGTCTTTCCCTCGACTTTTTCGGAAGTCTCTTTCGTATCCGTTTTCGGGGCCGTCGTGTCAAGCAATCTTGGAAGTCGGACTGTGAACTCGCTTCCTTGATTGGCTCCTTCACTATGAACCTCAATGGACCCACCGTGTAATTCCACAAGGGTCTTGACCAACGTCAATCCGATTCCCAGCCCTGCGTATCCGCCTTCGGTCGTATGCTCGATCTGTCCGAACATCTCGAAGATGCGTTCCCGCATTTCGGCTGGAATGCCAAGGCCGGTGTCCTTCACAGCTACAACCACATCTTTTTCATGAGGCTCAGCTGAAAGGCTAATTTGCCCCTTCTCGATCGTGTACTTGGCTGCATTGTTCAGCAGATTAGATAAAACCTGAGCCAACCGGGTTGGATCGGCTTGCAGAAGTACCGGTTGTTCGGGAATGTTCACAGACAAATCGTGACCCACTTCGTCGATAAATGGTCGAGTCGCCTCGACTGCACTTCGCATGACATCAGCCAGTTCAACTCGGCGTAAACGCAGTTTCAACTTCCCTTGAGTGATGCGGGACACGTCGAGTAGATCGTCAATGAGGTGAACCATTTGTTCGGCCTGACGTTCCATCGTTTCGCGAACTTCCTGTCGCATTTTCGGGTCGTCTTCCGCCAACTTCAGAGCTTCTAACCCTGTGCGAATGGGAGCGAGGGGGTTTCTCAGTTCGTGAGCCAATGTCGCTAGGAACTCGTTCTTGCGACGGTCGGCCTCTGAGAGTTTCGCAGCGATGATGCGAAGTTCCTTCTGGATTTGCTTTTGCTCGCTGATGTCTGTGTTCGTTCCAAACCAACGAACGATCTTCCCATTGTCATCACGGAAGGGAACAATTCGTGTGAGGAACGGGCGAAACTGTCCATCGCTCCCTCGAATCGGGAACACCTCGTCGAATGGTTCACCGGTATCGAGAGAGTTTTGCCAGAGTTCAAGGACTTCGGGTAGGTTTTCGGGGGCAAGCACCTTCTGCCATCCCCAGCCTTCCATTTCTTCGAACGTGGTGCCGGTGTATTCATACCAGCGACTATTATACCAGTCGAGATGCCCATCGGGTTTCGCCATCCATGCCAACTGCGGAATCGCATCTGCCAGGTGCTCGAAGCGAGTTTCGACCTCTTGTAATTTTTCCGCTGCCGCTTTTTCTTCGGTCAAGTCGCGAACTTCAATGACGGTGCCGATTTGCTCATCACCTTCGTTGATGGGACGGGCGTTGCACTCGACGGGAAAAGCCTCGCCATTTTTCCGGAAGAATAAATCTTCGTGAGCGCGAACCACGAACTTCTCCGGGAGTGCCCGGTCGAGTGGGCATTCCGGCATCGGATAATGCGAGCCATCCGGACGAGTGTGATGAATCAGATCATGGAGAATCTGACCGTCAACCTCTTCGAAAGAGAATCCTGTCATCCTTTCCGCTGCCGGATTCATAAAGGTGCAGCGACTCTGGTTGTCCATCATAAAGATGGCTGTGGTGGCATTGTCGGTGATCGTTTTGGTGAGACGGAACTGGTATCGCAACGCCTCGTCGGATCGATATTGTTCGGTGATGTCGCGGAAAACCAGCACGGCTCCCGTTACTGCTCCCGCTTCACCCTTGATGGGAGCAGCACTGTCGTCGATATTGCGTTCCGTGCCATCCCGGGCGATCAACACCGTGTGATTCGCCAAGCCGACGATGTGGCCCTCACGTAAAGCCCGTAACGCTGGGTTCTCGACACGCTCGCGAGTGGTTTGGTTAATGATGTGAAACACGGTCGTCAGCGGCTGGCCCTCGGCCTCGGATTGCGTCCATCCCGTCAAAGTTTGGGCAGCTCCGTTGAGGAATGTCACCCGTCCTTCAACATCGGTCGCGATCACACCGTCGCCGATACTGCTGAGCGTGAGTCGTAGTAATTCAGCTTGTGCCCGGACTCGTTCCTCGGCTTCCTTACGCTCGGTGAGGTCGAACATAGACCCCACCATCCGGACGGGCTTGCCATTTCCATCATGAACGATCCGGCCCCGATCGAACACTGACGCATACGATCCGTCCGCTCGTCGATAGCGGTATTCGTCTTGCCACAGTTCCTCGCCGTTGTCGATGGCCTCGTGAATGTCGTGGACGATTCGCTCGCCGTCTTCCGGATGAATCTGCTCATACCACCATGTGATGTCGTCTCGAACTTGATCGGGCAGGTAACCGAATCGGGTTTGAAGTCCCTCGTTCCAGACAACTTGATTGGTGACCAAGTTCCAATCCCAAATGGCGTCATTGGCCGCCTGACCAATCAAGCGGTAACGTTGCTCGCTTTCTCGCAATCGCTGTTCGTTTTGCTTGCGTTTGATGTATTGAGCCACTTGGTGGGATAGCGGGTCAAGGTCCGTCAGCACTTCGGCGGAAATCGGTTGATGAGAGAACATCGCCAGCACGCCGACAGATTGGCCATCGACCAGCAGTGGATATCCGGCGAAACCGACCATCCTTTCTCGCTTGGCCCAGGTTGAGTCGCTGATCTGGGGATCATTGAGGACATCGTTCGTCAAATGAGGTTGCCGATTCTGGGCGATTCGGCCAATCTTGTATTTGCCCAGGCCGATTCGGCTATGCGGGCCGTCCAGATGAGTGTACATCCCGGCACTGGCTTGGAGCTCCAAGACCTCTTCATCTGTATTCACGTTCCAGATACGGGCGAAGGCCATGTCGAGATGTTCGACGAAAGCCTCGCAACACCTTTGAAGGACGCTTTGAACATCATCTCCCGTCGCCAAAGCCATACTGACATCGGCACGCAAGTTGGTGAGTCGGGCTTGCTCGGCCGCGGCAGCCTCCGCCAACTTGCGGTCGGTGACATTTCTGGCAATCTTGGACGCACCAATCACTCGACCGGTCGCATCATAGAGGGGGGAAATCGTTAGCGAAACGTGGACACGTTCGCCATCCTTCCGCTGTCGCACCGTGTCGTAGTGTGCCACCCGCTTGCCAGCCCGAATTTGGCCGAGGATGTGTTCTTCTTCGCCTGCTCGCTCGGCGGGGATCAACATTGTAATCGAGGAGCCCACGGCCTCTTCGGCAGAGTATCCAAAGATATTCTCGGCCGCGGCATTCCAGGTTTGAATGATCCCGTCCAATGACTTCGTGATGATCGCATCGTTTGACGTCTCAACGACGGCGGCCAATCGCCGTAACCCCTCTTCGCCTCGCTTTCGTTCCGAAACGTCCCGAAAGACTAAGACACTCCCGATAATGTGCCCATCGGCGTTCCGGATCGGAGCCGCATTGTCGTCGATAAATCTTTCCGTACCGTCTTTGGCAATCAGGATCGTGTGGTTCTTGACCCCCACAACGACCCCTTCCTGCAACACGCGGATTGCCGGGTTTTCGACCGGCACACGAGTTTCCTCGTGGACGATTCGAAAAACCTTGTCCAAGGGTTTTCCGTGAGCGTCTCCGCTTGTCCAACCCGTGAGTTTTTCCGCAGCGTCGTTTAAGGTTGTGATCTGCCCTAAGGAATCGGTGGCAATTACCGCATCACCGATACTACCGAGCGTGACTCGCAGTAACTCGGCCTGGTCACGCTCCTGGCGAAGTTCGACCAGTTCATCGAGAAGTGCCTGAGTCGTCTTGCTATCGACCTCGTCAGGAGAATGAAGAACGCATTGAGCCAATGCCTCCTGTGTGCTCAGCAACTGGTCAATGTCAGACTCTTGTTGAAGTTCTGGATGTAATTGTGTCCAAAAATGAGCAGTACGGACAAATGTAATGAACACCAGGAGGTGTTGCAGCTTGATGCTTCCTAAGACACGCTGCAAGCCTTCCAAGCATCGAGACGCGTCCGCAGTTTGAAGGAACACATGAGCCGCACATGCAAAGATCGTTTCCTCGGCAAATGATCCCGTTTCGGGCATTTCAGGAAGTGGGGTCTCGCGCGTCTGGCAAAACTCAATGTGCGGGACGAGAGCTTCACCTTTCGGGACCGGACGCTGGATGAGACGCACGGTCTCTTCAATCGTCGCCTGCGGGGATTCTTTGTCCCCCGATGGCCGCCCGAGACCAATCAGGAATCCGACATGCCGAGAAATGCAGTATCGAACCTTGCAGAATTGGGAGAGATAAACGAACAAACGTTCCTTAAACAGCGACGGAAGCGGATTATCGAGATAACCGAACTTGGCGAATCCCCAAAGATTCTCCATGACTTCCGGCGTATCGGGAGCCAAACGAAAAAAGTTTGGCAAGACGCCAAAGCGTTTTTCGACCTCTGTATGTAATGCAGAGAGACGGTCCGATGGTTCCGATTGTTTGCTCATCGACGCATTTTATCCAGAAAGTGATTCTCTGTCACTAATCCCGCGCACACTGTTGAAATGGGGTCGTCGCCATGACCGTTCGGTGATAGCCTAAATTTCCTGGATCATCGTATCTACTGAGTACAATTTTTCTCGGCTAAACTGTTGTCGTGTGAGTGATTATTTGGCCATGTTGATTGGGAAGAGGATGCTTGATGAGATTCATTATGAACACGTATTTCGCTTTGTGAACCCGAATCATGGTCGATCGCAATTCCGTCAGTCGAAGTGTGTCTGCAAGGCAGTCTTGGGTGTAAGTCTATTTACAGAAGACAATTGCGGAGACGGGGGATTCCCGGTTCTAGTGTTCGACAAATTGGCAAATGACATTATGAAATGGCGTTTTTCAGGTGAAGACTCGTAGCGGGCTAGGTAAAATCTTCGGACTGGGATAGCTGTTGAAGTTGCGGGATCATGACCGGTCCTTGAAAAATTGCTGTTGTTAAGTTTGCCCACCCTTCCAATAATCTGTGAGATTCTCTCATGGGGGGCGTCAGCGAACGGCAACAGACCGAATCTCAATCTGGATGATCGATGGATACGCAACGGGACTTGCAGGGGCGAAACGAACAGGAAGTCTGCGCGAGACAGTCGACGCCATGTGTCGAGATCCTAACGCGACTTCTAGAATCTCAGAAACGGACCATGGACCGTGCAGCGGTTCGTCGCGCCGTTAGTGAAGCTATTACCGCTTGGCCTGGTGATGTTTCAACTACCTGGTGGCGGTGGTTGGTGGAGGCGGCACGCAGCCTCGACATGGAACTCACGGTGCTGGACGTGGAACCGTTGGAAATGACCAACCTCGTCCTGAATCGCGAATGCGTGGCCACCTATCTTCCCCAGCAGGAAGCTCCTTGGTTGATCGCACAGTTGAAACGCCGACGCGTTGATACAGTTCGATTCACCGAAAAAACTGTTGTATCGCCAAAAAGAGAGCTTCTGTCCGCGAAGCAATTTGAACGCACCATTCGGCATTCTGACCATCCGTCTTCGGTCCGATGTGTCGTTTCCGATCCGGTCAAGCCGGTCCAGCATCCCGAACATGCCGGGCTTTCGCCACTCGATCGTTTGGTTCAACTTGTTCGACCGGAATGGCCCGATATTTGGGTGGTGCTGGTCTTCGCAATGATTGTCGGTCTGCTGACCCTCGCAACTCCGGTGGCGGTGGAAGCGTTGGTCAACACGGTCGCCTTCGGTCGGTTCTTACAGCCGGTTCTCGTTTTGGCACTGATGCTGTTCGCGTTTCTGGCGTTTTCAGCCGCCATTCGTGTGCTACAGACGTTCGTGGTCGAAATCATTCAGCGGCGATTGTTTGTGCGGATTGCCGGTGAACTGGCTCGGAGACTTCCACGCGTGCAAGTCTCCGCGTTCGACGACCATGACGGGCCAGAATTGGTGAACCGATTTTTCGATGTTGTCACCGTGCAGAAGGCAGTCGCAGGTCTGCTGCTCGATGCTGTGGTGATCGTGCTGGGAACATTCGTCGGGATGGCCGTGCTGGCCTTTTATCACCCGTGGTTGCTCGGCTTTGACGTCGTATTGCTGGCGATGATCGGTGTCATCGTGTTTGGTCTGGGACGCGGAGCCGTCAAAAGTGCGGTGAAAGAGTCGAAGCGGAAATACTACATTGCCGAGTGGTTTGAGTCCGTGGTGAGTTGTCGTCATACGTTCCGTTATGGCGGTGGACGGCAGTTCGCCATCGAACGGTCGGACTTGCTCGTTTCGGAATACCTTGAGGATCGACGCAAACACTTTAAGGTGCTGTTCCGACAAATCGCATTCGCGCTCACGCTTCAGGCCATCACCAGCACCGCGTTGCTTGGATTGGGCGGTTGGCTGGTGATTCAAGGCCAACTCACGCTGGGGCAGTTGGTGGCCGCGGAATTGATTGTGGCCGTGATTGTCGGTGCCTTCGCAAAATTAGGGAAACACCTGGAATCGTTTTACGACCTGTTGGCGGCCGTCGACAAAATTGGAATCTTGCTCGATCTGCCGCTCGAACGTCGCGATGGTTTACTGTTGATTCCGCATTCTCAACTGGCATCCGTGCATTTCTCTGACGTTTCTCATAAATATGCCTCGACCGGTCGTGGACTCAAACCCTTCAGTGCGGACGTCCGTCCTGGAGAGTCGATGGCCATTTTCGGGGAGCGGGGTTCGGGGAAATCGACCCTCGGCGACCTCCTATTCGGACTTCGAGCCGCGACTAGTGGTCGGTTGGAAATCGATGGTTTCAACCCACGAGATATCCGCCCGGATGTTTTTCGACATCACGTCGCGTTGGTAAGGGACCCGGAAATCTTCACGGGCCCCGTCACCGAGAACGTGCATTTGGAACGTACCGGTGTGACGACGACGGATGTCAAAGATGCGTTGCGGCTGGTGGGGATTTATGAAGAAGTCCTCAGCCTGCCCGACAGCCTTGAGACCAAACTAACGCCTAATGGTTTGCCATTGACGCAACGCCAGTCATGTCTGTTGGCGTTGGCCCGTGCCATCGCCGGACGTCCGAAACTATTGGTAATTGATGGGATTCTCGACACACTTTCGTCCAAAGAGATCGAGCAATTCTTCGAACGGCTCTCTCAGAAGACACTCCCGTGGACCTTAATCATCCTGACCGCACGCCGTGAAATTGCCGACCGCTGTCAGAACGTGACTTACCTCGAAGAGCCGAAACACGATTAGCCGGTCGCACCATGGCGGCTGTTGTCAGTCGCGTGTGTGATGGCCAATTTCGCACTCAATTTGACCTTTACACGAAGCCAGTCACGATATGCTCGATGAACGAACACAATCGACGATGGTGATGACCGAAACCACCTATTGCGATCAGGCACTGCCTGCGTTGCGGTTGGCGCGGTCGTCGCGGTTGGCCCGTCGGATCGCGCGGTTGCTGATCGCACTTATGTTCATCACGATTATCCTGCTCCTGTTCGCGCCCTGGCAGCAATCTGTCAGCGGGAGCGGCAACGTGATTGCATACGCACCGCTCGATCGGCAGCAAATCCTCGAAGCACCCGCGAAAGGGCGAGTCACGCGTTGGGGCGAGGGCATCTACGAAAACGCTTTCGTTGAGGAAGGCCAGGTCATCTTGGAGATCCAGGACCTTGACCCCGACTATCTCACGACGCTTGTCCAACAACGTGACCTTTCCCAAAGTCAGGTTGATGCGTTGGAACAGCAGTTAGAGGCGGAACAGTCGAATCTCCGTACGAACCGAGCAATCATCCCGATTCAAGAAGGCATGGTCGAGGCATATCGATCCGCGCGTGATGCTGACTTAGCCGCCACAGACGCCTTGATATCGGCGGCGGAACAAAAGGTGGTTGCGGCTCGCGAAAAAGTCCGCAAAGCCGAAGCGGAGAAAAGCCAACTTGAGATCGACTACGGTCGACAGAAACGTCTCTCCGAAAAAGGTTTGACGTCAAAACTGAAGTTTCAGGAAGTCGAAGCCAAGTATCTCGGGGCCGTCGCAACATTGGGCGTGGCAGAGTCACAGTTAGAGGCCAGTCAGAAGGAAGTCGAAGGCAAAAAGAAAGAGCGGGAATCGAAGTCTCAAAAATGGGATGCAGAAATCGCCGCTGCCGATTCAAAGCTTCAAGACGTGAACGCAAAGGTCGCTCAATCGCAGAGCAAGATTGCAAAAAGCCAAAGCGAACTTAGCAAGGCGAAGCAGGAGTTAGCGAAGGCGCAAATCTCAGTGAATCGACAACAGAATCAAATTGTCACCGCGCCACGGTCGGGGTACATCCAAGACTTGGTGGCGACGGAAGGAAAGATCCTCAAGGAAGGCGATAAACTCTGTACACTCGTCCCAAGAGGCGGTGAGCGGGCGGTGCAAATTTGGGTCGATGGCAATGATGCCCCGCTAGTGGAAGCGGGTCGGCATGTGCGACTGCAATTCGAAGGCTGGCCGGCTGTTCAATTTACGGGGTGGCCCTCGGTTGCTGTTGGGACCTTTGGCGGAACAGTCGCGTCTGTCGACAATACCGACGACAACAAAGGCCGATTTCGAGTCATCGTGTTGGCGGACTCAGAAGATCAGGAGTGGCCAGATGATCGTTACCTTCGCCAAGGTGTTCGAGCGAACGGGTGGATTCTGCTTGACCGTGTGGCTCTCGGCTATGAGGTCTGGCGTCAGTTGAACGGCTTCCCCCAAAGCGTGAAAAGCGGTAGTGAGGACAAGCCCAAGAAGATTCCCGTCAAGGTCGGCAAATAGCCGGACTTGCGGAAATCCACGACTCTCACAGGGCTTACGACTATTGAAGTCGTAAGCCCTGTTTTCGTTTCTCGCTATCAACCTGGCTGTATCCCGATACGTCACCCACGCAAAGATTTCAATTTCGATGCGACATCGCTGATAACATCTGGAGAAGCATTTCCGGTTATGACGATCAGAGAACTAGTATTCGTATTCCGTCATGACTTGCATGAGATATCCGATGGTACGCAAAAAAGTGTTCGCATGGGCATGCGTACTTTCGCTTTCTTGGGGCGGTTGTACGTCAGTAGAGCTGAGCGATCGTGCTGTCAGCAATGCTCGGCTGGGACACCGTGGTACGGTATCGGAACTGCCTCAAGACGCGGGTTCACCGCAAAAGCCACACGCATCGGTTGAACTTGCGGCGTTCGAAGAACCAGCGGACGAAAGCGAACCGACAGTCACTGCACCGTTACCGGAATTGTTGGGGCCGGAAGAATCTCCTAATGATTCCGCAGACCAAACAGCCGGTCAGCCGTTGTCGCTCGACGAGGTGTTGAACTCCATCGTGCGGGCGTATCCACTTCTTGAGGCTGCTCGACAAGAGCAATGGATCGCCTACGGTAACGTGATCTCGGCGAGTGGTTCATTCGATACGAAAGCCAAGGCCGGCGCGTTGGAAGCCCCGCTTGGATTTTATGAAACCTACCGCCATTACGTTGGGTTTGAACAACCGCTTTATAACGGGATGGATGTTTTCGCGGGCTACCGGATCGGCCGAGGCTTCTTCAAGCCTTGGTACAAAGGTCGTGAGACAGACGAAGGTGGTGAATTCAAAGCGACGATCAACTTGCCGCTAATGCAAGACAAAATCATCGACGAGCGTCGTGCAAATCTCGGCGTGGCAAACATCGAACAAGCGGCCGCGCAGCCGATGATCCAAGCCGAGCTGATCGACTATCTCCTTGCCGGATCCGTTGCCTATTGGGATTGGGTCGCGGCTGGACAAGGTGTGCGAATCGCGAGGGGGCTGTTGGATCTTGCCAACGAAAGAAAAGTGGCGATTCAGGAACGAGTCGATGAAGGTGACTTGGCAGAGATCACCATGACGGACAATCAACGGTTGATTGCATCACGTCGCTCAAAATTGATTGCTGCTCAACAGAAGTACCAATTGGCCGCTGTCAAACTCTCATTGTTCTTGCGAACTCCACAGGGGGAACCAATCCTACCTAGTGAATCTGCATTGCCAAAGGACTTCCCAGCTGTCGAGTCCATCGACCCTTCGTTGGGGCATGAATTAATTCAGACCGCATGGGCTCAACGTCCGGAATTAGCTTCGCTCATCCTGAAACAACAAAGTTTGGACGTCGAGTTGAACCAAGCGCGAAACATGGCGTTGCCGGAACTAGACTGGTACACCAGTGTCTCGCAAGACGTGGGTGATCCTCGGAAGGATAAGGGGAAAGAGAACAAGCAACCACTCGAACTCGATACACAACTTTTGTTGAGTGTTCCGCTCCAACGACGCAAAGCACTTGGTAAGCAAACTTCGCTCGAAGCGAAAATCGCACAAGTTCGGGCTAAAGAAGAGTTCACGCGAAACAAGATCGCCACGCAAGTACAAATGGCACTTGTGTCGCTCCAAGCAGATCTTGCGTTGATCGAGCAATCACAAACGAACCTAGAACTCGCGGAAGAACTCCAGACCGCGGAAGAAGATCGCTTCCGGGAAGGCGAGAGCACAATCATTCTCGTCAACATTCGCGAACAAGCCACAGCCGACGCCCGTGCGGGAGTCGTCGCTGCACGAGCCGACTATTTCCGGTCGCGAGCCGAGCTCGAAGCGGCACTTGGTTCTCTCCCAGACCACGTGAAGAACTAGGCTGAGCCTGAGTTTCGTTAGCGCCTGTCTAGTTTTAGTGGAGCAGCTGACGCTATATATCAACTCAACATGCGCTGGTCGTGACTTAGGATGACAGTGCAACTGGCCGATTGTCTAGTCCGGCTTCGATAGGATTACAGCGGTCACAACACGATTCAGTGGAAACCGTATCTTCTGTGGAATTGAACGTTCGTAGAATTCTCGACCAACGACAATCGTTCGATTCCGCAAACTCTTGCATGTCTTTGACACTCCATTTTGCCCGTTCGATCCTTTCTTCCCCAGCTCTTGCAATGTGATCGAACAGAGTGTGCCGAACTTCCGGAAGCACACACCGCCACTTCCCTCGCCCTGCCGGTGCAACCACACCGTGGGCCGCGAGTTGATGAAAACAGCGTTTCAAAGCTGTTCGCCCATACGGACTAATATCGACGAGATCTTTGATTCGCACACTGCCATCGGGGAAGCTATTCGTGTTCTTTAAACCCAAGACAAGTGTGTGATGTCCGCTCGCGAGTTGACAAGAGTCCGAGCCCCCGCTGGCGAATAACTTCTGGATGCTCAAATCGTCGGGGTCGTATAGCAATGTGCAGAGTGCTGGCTCACCATCGCGACCTGCACGTCCCACTTCTTGGTAATAAGACTCAATGGAACCGGGAAGGTGATAGTGAATCACTTGGCGAATGTTCGGCATGTCGATGCCTAGACCGAATGCGTTTGTCGCGACCATAACGCCGGATTCATGGTTGAGGAAATCGTGTTGGTTCTCAAACCGATCCTTTTTTCGCATTCGTCCGTGATACCGAAACGTATTTAGGCCCATGCCTTGAAGGAAGTCTGCAATTTCATCGACACCCTTCGTCGTTGCCGAATAAACGATGGCCGGTTTGCCGCAATGAAGACCGTGCTGATCTGTCAGTAACTCTCGAAGTCGGTCTTTCTTGATTGAGTCACCAGTTCGGCGTTCCACTCGCAACTCGATGTTCTCGCGAAACACTCCGGTCGAAACAATCTTGGGATCGCTGAGCTTCAAGATCGTCTTGATTTCCTCAATCATGCGAGGAGTGGCCGTTGCGGTCATGGCGAGCACCGGAGGATTGCCAAGTCGCTTCCGAACGTGTCCCAAGCTTAAGTAGTCGGGGCGAAAGTCGTGGCCCCACTGGCAAACGCAGTGGGCTTCATCGATGACAAAGATATCAACACCGATTTTTGCGATCGTCTCACAAAGTCCGGTGTTCTGGAGTCGTTCGGGAGTTGTGAACAAAAATTCGACTTCACCATTCCGTAGCTGCTCTTCAGCTTCACGAATCTGCTTTTTGGTCCGCGAGCTGTTCAAGACCACCGCTGAGAGTTCGAGGTCTCGGAGATGTCGCGCCTGGTCTTCCGCGAGCGAGATGAGTGGATTCACGATCACCGTGACTCCCGGCAACTCGTGTCCCGGCAGTTGATAGCAGAGACTTTTTCCGGAGCCGGTCGGCATGAGGACAATCGTATCCTGACCGGCTACTGCAGATTTGCACGCAGCGAGTTGACCCGGACGAAAACGGTCGTACCCAAACTCTTGGTGGAGTGTCGCGCGAAGGTTGGTCATCGAGTCTCTCGGGTAGAGGTGGAATCCAGGTGTCTCATACGTGATTGCACGGGAAGGCAAATGCCTTGCCAGTCCACCGGAATAATTTGGAATTCCCGAGCGTCTTGCACCTCAACCTGCTTTGCAGTAGGGACTTGCGAGATGTTTCAAGGAACATTTGAGGATTTGCTACGGACTTCGGTGTGATTCGATTCTGACCATTGGTCAAATTCAGACCGATGTTCGATGTCCCATCCTTGGTTTCATTCGATGTCAGAAATGTCCCTGCCAGAACCGCCGTGCGATCTGAAACGTGTGGCATTCAACGTTCCGGAATCCGAACCATGACAGAAGTGAGCTATGTGCGTCGGCTCCCAAACGAGCGTGCAGTTTTTCGCCGACGCGGAGTTCGATCGTTAGACCCATCGTGTTCAATACGCTGCCGATTTGTCTCAGCGGAACGCGAAGTCCTGGTTGCTGTCGTTTCAACCAAGAAATCGGTTGGATGGCGACACCAAGGCTGTTGGCTCGAACAACGATCGTCGGCCCATGACCGACGATCGTCAATGTGTCCGATCCATGTTGAAGACTGATTTCACCTTCAACATCGACTGGCCGGTAGACCGAAGTGTCCGGTTCAGTTGGCATTTTCGCCGACTCCGACGTTACGGGTTCGGATTTTCAGAGCACCATTAAATCGCCACTTGGCTTGGGGTGCGTCGGCGTTTTCGTTGGCGGCACTGGGAACACAGAGGTCGAAGTTGTCGAACTCGTATGTGATCTCGGCGTTATGTCCGGTCAATCGTTCGTACAATCCAATGGCGAGATCCGGCCAGTTTTGGGTTTCGTTTGTCATTGGGGCTCCAATCATGTCGTTTTGAGGTTCGTGTGTGTCAGCCCTCCGCTGGGCGACCTGTGAACTTATAGGCAGAACACTTCTGGCGTCCGCCAAAAAAACAAATTGCTTTCCGAAACTGGACCCGCTGCTTTACGTTGGGCGGAGTTGATCTTCGGATGGTCGCGGTCAAGTTGACCCGAATCCCACACGCTCTAGAATAGGCCGTTGCTGATCGAACGAAGTTATGCCAACATTGAGGCCCTGATGATTTCCATTCTCACTGCCCTGCCTGTCTACAACGAAGCTGATCATGTCGCTGACGTGCTCGCGGAGGTGCGTCGGTATGCCGACCGGATGGTGGTCATTGATGATGGATCGTCCGACGCCACGCCAGAAATTCTTCGGCAATTGCAAGTGGAGTGGGGTGAGGATGTGCTGGCGGTTGTCCGGCATGAAGAGAACAGTGGCTACGGAGCCGCGTTGAATACGGCATTTCAATATGCCCTGGATCATCGATTCGATGTGCTCGTCACGATTGATTGTGACGGTCAGCACGAGCCCAAGTTGATTCCGGAAATCGCCCGGCAGGTGTTTGACCCCAATCTCGATCAACCGAACGATATCGTTTCCGGTAGCCGTTACTTGACATCATTTGAAGGCGATAGCACTCCGCCGGAAGAACGTCGTTACATCAACCTACAAATCACCCGAGAACTCAACCGACGTCTGGGTTTGAATCTGACGGACGCGTTTTGCGGTTTCAAAGCGTATCGTGTGGATACTCTGAATTGTTTGGATGTCACGGACTACGGCTACGCGATGCCGTTGCAGGTTTGGGTTCAAGCGGTTGCGGCGGGAATGCGGATTGTCGAGTTTCCTGTTCCGTTGATTTATCTCGATGAAGAACGATCTTTTGGCGGATCGTTGGACGACGCCCAGCGTCGGATGGCATACTATCAAAGTGTGCTCAGTCGGGAGTTGGCCGCTCCGCAACCATGTGGTGCGGTTCCAGATGCTCCATAACGCCTGCGTCTCGGCTGCCTGCCCCGAAAACCGCTGTTGAAAGTCCCGCCTCCGTGAATTGTTCCGCCTCGGCTGCTGATCCAGCTTCGATGTCCGATTCGACCTTGGTTCCACAAAGCTTGCGTGTCCCAAGGGACAATCGCACCGTGTTTGCGCAGCCGGCGTTATCCGAGGCGTTGTTCTTGGCCGAGGCAAATCAGAAAGCACTCGATTCCACCCGGATTTCTCTCCAAGGACGCACGTTGCGACAATTGCGGGAATGGTCTCGCCGTGAGATTCTCAAATCGGCTCGCGACTATACGGAGAAACTCACGGGCCGTGCTTGTGATGACTTCAACGATTCCGCCCTGCTGTTCGCGACGGGACATCAACCGGAGCTGTACCACCCCGGTGTTTGGATCAAGAATTTTGCAGTTTCGGAATGGGCGAAGCGATCGAATGGATTGGGGCTGAACATTGTCATCGACAATGACACGCTTGGACAACGTGAGATTAGCGTGCCGACGGGGCGGCGGTCTCACCCCGAAGTCACGAACATTGCATTCGATCAGGATGTCCCAAGTTGTCCGTGGGAGGAAGCTCATCTGGCGGATGCGGACGATTTCCAGCGGTTCCTGAAACGCGTCTCTGAGGTGATGGATGCTTGGAATGTCGATCCACTTCTCAACGAGTTTTGGCCAACGGAGCCGATTCGGTCTGGCCAGGGCCTCCGAGATGTTTTGACAGCGTCTCGAATGCAACTGGAACGCAATTGGGGAGCGGGCAACCTGGAATTGCCGCTGAGTACTGTTTGTGAGACGGATCCGTTCTTGTGGTTCACGGGGTGGGTGTTGGCCGATCCGGAACGATTTCGACAGATTCACAACCAGGCGTTGCAAGAGTTCCGCAAAGTGAACCGCGTTCGTAGCGGTACTCGACCAGTGCCAGATCTCGTCCAGAATGGAGATTGGATTGAATCGCCGTTTTGGGTGTGGCGTGCCGGAGATGCTCAGCGTTCGCGAGTGTTTGCTCGGCAGGAAGGCCGTGAAACAATTTTGTCCGATGGCGACACAGAGTTCGCTCGGTTTCCGCTCGACCGCTCGATGGATGCGTGTTGTGCCGTCGAAGCCCTCCGCGAACTGCCAAAGCAAGGAATCCGCCTGCGAACGCGAGCACTGACAACGACTCTGTTTGCTCGTTTGTGTCTTTCCGATCTCTTCGTGCACGGAATTGGCGGCGCGAAATACGACGAAGTGACCGATTGTCTCATTGCCCGCTTACTCGGGATCACCGCACCCAAGTTCATGACACTGTCCTGCACGCTTCATCTGCCGTTGGGAGAACCGTTCGATGTGACGGAATCCGAACTGACACAGTTACGAGAAACCCAACGCGATTTGCAGTGGAACCCCGAGCGTTGGCTGGACGGTTCCGTGGACCCCGAAGTTGGTCAACTCATCACTCGCAAACGTCAGCTCATCCAAGAGCACAATCACCGCCAAGCCGCGGTTGGTTCGGATCGACAACTGATTCGCCGGGAAAACCGTGAGCGTCATCGAGAGTTGCGTTCCGTCTCCGACAAATTGAAGCAGTGGACGCAATTGCAGAATGAGCGAATTGCTTCCGATATTGAAGCCACCGAAGCCGAACTCTCGGCGAACAAGATTCTGAAAAGTCGAGAATTTCCGTTTGTGCTCTACCCGGCGGAGATGCTGCGGGATTTCTTGACGAGCACGGTTTCCTCGGACTGTTGACCGGAAAACGACGCATTCGCTTGGGACCGGTCAGTGGCATCGGGAAACGCCTCTTGTCGGATGTGCTTGGGCTGTGTAGTGTTGTGGTAAGGGGATGGTTTCTCCAAACCCGGCGAAACAATCTGTTGGTTTGACCACACGAAATCGTCTTCAATAGTGGTGCCCCAACCGTTTTTGGGGAAAACGATCTGTGAAGTCGATGCTGTGGATCAATCAGGGAGCGATCGATGCAAATTCGTCGAACCGTTGGACTGCTGGCCGTCGTAGTTTTGTCTTCGACATTCGTCGCTCCAGCTTCTGCCGAAAAGTTAGATCCGAAAATCGAAACGGCAGTGAACAAAGGTTTGGAGTGGCTCGCCAGTCGTCAACGTCGGCAGGGCTATTGGGAAGCCAATAGCAACCAGTACCGCGTTGCGATGACGGCGCTCGCCGGAAATGCGTTTCTGTGCGAAGGATCAACCACGACCCGCGGAAAGTATTATAAGAATATTCGCTCGGCGGTGGATTACCTCGTCTCTGTCGCTCGCCCGAACGGATTGATCGGTTACGAGAACGATTACCACTACACCTACGGTCATGGTTACTCGATGCTGTTTCTCTCGCAGGTCTATGGTGAGGAGGAAGACGCCGAGCGTCGTGAGAAACTGCGGAAGGTGCTGACGAAAGCTGTCGAGTTCTGTGCGAATGCCCAAACAACTGCCGGCGGTTGGGGGTACGTCTCCGCGAAAGATGGAAATGGTTTCGACGAAGGTTCGACGTGTATCACCCAAGTCCAAGGACTGCGTGCCTGCCGAGACGCGGGGATTCCCGTCTCGCGAGAAATTATCGATAAGGGTAAGGAGTACGTTTGGGAGTGCACGATCAAAAAAGGTCCGCAAGCGGGTGGCGTCCAATATAGTATTCGCGGTGGTGGGGCTCGTCCGCCGATTACCGCCGCTGGTGTCGCTGCCATGTTCAACTTCGGCGATTACGAATCCGAACGAGCGGCGTTGATGCTGGACTTCTGCAAGAAAAATGTCTGGCCGGGGCAAGGCAACATGTATAGTGGCCATTGGCATTACATGCACTTCTACTACGCCCAGGTGATGTACCGTTTCAAAGACGAATGGCCAAAGTACTTCAAAGAGATCAGCCAAGAACTCATCCGTAAACAATCGCACGATGGGGCCTGGAAAGAAGGCCACGTCGGACCGGTCTACGTGACGGCGATCAACCTCACCATCCTTCAATTGCAACGAGGATATTTGCCAATCTATCAACGCTGAGCATGGTCAAATACCTGCGGTCAGTCACGAAACGATTGCATCCGAACTAGGAATGCTTTAAGGTCATCGCCGATTCCATCGTTCACTCTTCGGGTGTACTTCCGTGCAAGAAGGATTGACCGTATTTCTGGGCTTGCTGTGTTTCTTGGCATTCACAGTCAATGCGGTGTTGCTTGCCGTGTTGCTGGTGCGTCGAAATGGACAAGGCTTGGCCCGCTGCCCACGTTGCAATCGGCAGATCATCTGTCCGCATTGTGAAGACGAAGACCAACCGCCCGACTTCACCTAGACGGGCTTGGAATGGTTCGGCGATCGACCGCCCCTACGCCGGATCTTTGAAGGCGAGTTGCCGGAGCCGTTCGTAGTCGGTGGGGGTATCCATATCGAGTCGAATCGCCGGATCATTGACGGCGACTTCTTCCACCTCGGAGGCGAACTCGCGAACCAAGGTGTTCAAACCTTGATCCGCAGGAATTGCTGCCACGTGATCTGCAAGTGTCCAACGGAAAATTACGGGGTGACCTCGTCGACCTTCATGCGTGGGAATCAAGATCTTTGCGTTGGAACTCATCCAAGTGGCGAGCAATGATTCAACAGTGTCGCGACTGATCAGTGGATAGTCGGCTGGGGTCAGCATCCACGCATCGTTTGTGTTCGGAGAGAACCGGCACGCGATTTCCGTGAGGGCAACTTCGACACTCGACCGCATGTCTGGCGGGGCGTGATCGGGTTGAATGACCGTTGCATTGGCGGCCCTCACAGCGTCTGCCAAATACACGTCGTCTTTTCGCATGACAACAAGACGCTCCGTGACTCGCGACGAATCCAATGCGTTCAACAAACGCTCGATCACCGTCTGCTGACCGATCGGCAACAGCAGTTTGGGTTGTCCCATTCGACGGCTGTGTCCCGCTGCGGGAATGATGACAAACACGCGGCCGCTCGGCATGGATTCGTCTCCTCGACAACGTCGTTCTTAAACCCCTTGTTCGCTGCTAGGTCACACCCTACGCTACATCGTGTTGCCACTGACGGTGTTTATTCGCGGAAAATAGCGGTTCAAAGGCTCTCAACCGAACCCAAAATTCGCCCGAGTTACTGTGACAACCTCGCAAGCCGAACACTCTAGGTCGATGGACTTTCGATGAAAATCTTACTTGTGAATGATGATGGAATCCATGCTCCGGGTCTACACGCTTTGCACGATGCATTGTGCGAACTGGGCGAAGTCACGGTCGTCGCGCCCGCGTTGGAACAGAGTGGAGTTGGCTTGTCGATTACGTATCTTCATCCATTGATGGTTCACAAGGAGCAACGTGACGGCGAGCATTTTGGCTGGGCGGTCCACGGGAGCCCAGCGGATTGTGTGAAGCTCGGCATGCTGGAGTTCTGCGAAAACCCACCGGATTTGGTCGTTAGTGGAATCAATTCCGGATCGAACGTGGGAATCAATGTTCTGTATTCCGGAACCGTCGCGGGAGCAATTGAAGGCGCGTTTTTCGGTGTGACGTCGGTGGCGGTTTCGCTCTCGATGGAGACGCTCCCTGACTATCCCAGGGCGGCCAAGATTGCTGGGAATTTGATCCGCGACCTACTTGCGACTGACCCGCCGACCGGATCGCTATGGAACTTAAATCTGCCGAAGACGACACCCGAGGGGCCGAAGGGCGTGAAAGTCGTTCGGATGGGGGTCAAACGCATTGACGACACCATTGAAAAGCGTCTTGATCCACGTGGCCGTCCCTACTACTGGAGTGGCTTAGACCCGGCTCGCAATCATGCTCAGATCCCAGAAACCGATAATTACGAAGTCTCGAAGGGTTTCGTAACTCTGACGCCGTTGCACTTTGATCTCAGTGAGACCACACTGATGGAACAAGCGGCGAAGATTTCGTGGTCGATTGATTCGGAAACTTAAGATTCCATCGCTTTGTGATTCGCTTCCGAGAGCATTTTCACCACGACACAAAAAACGTTTTTGAAAATCGTAAAGGTGTTTTATGAGCGTTCGGTCTTTCGTTTTCCCGTTAAGCGTTTTCCTTGTCTGCGGTTGCGTGGACATCAATCAGCCAGATCCCGCACCGCAACAGCAGACCAGCCAGGCTCCGACGGAACCGGGAACGGAATCACAGGCACCAAGTAGTCACGAACAAGCCCCGTCGGCACCGCCCCGTCCGACCATTGCCAAAGAAGATGGACGTCTCGTCGACTTGCAGGCCGAGCAGGCGAAGAACCCGGAGTTGGTCATCATCGATAACAAGATCAACGCCAGCGATCCCATCTCCGCCATTGGTTCGGCCTATGTCACGCAAACTTCGCGAGTCCAGGCGTTGAATATGCAGCATCAGCTGAAACTCATGCAAGCGGAAAAAGGGCGGCCACTCAATTTCAATGAGTTCAAAGATTTGGTCAAGCAGTTGAACATTCAATTCAACAAGTTGCCGCCCTATCGCATGTTCGGTTACGACTCGAAAACCGGTGAGATCGCCATCATCGAAGACAAAGCCATGAAGAAAAAGATCTACGACGAGAAAGGCATTCCCTGGGACGAATAGTCTCTACCGTTGAGAACTCGCGATTCGATTTCGTTTCGGCTCTTTGCGAACGGGGGCCTTGCGAATACCCGCGATTTGTCGCCGCAGGACATCACCTGTGAAGATGTTCGGCTTCTGCACAAACAACGACCGGAACAGCGGGAACTCCGTGACCGGGGTATCGTCGGTCATCACGGGAACATTGGTAAGTAGTTTACGAACTTCGTTTCCGTCACCCAGGTACAAGGCTTGGAGTTCGGCAGCGGAGTCCACAATGTCGTCCCACTCTTGCAGGTCGCGGACGACGTTTGCATCGCGATACATTTCGGTGATTCGCTGATCGACATCTTTAAACGGTTGACGTCGTCCCAGCATATAGAAGCCTTGCGGAAAACCATCGGACCCAGGGCCGGACCAAATTCGTGTATGCTCGAAAACATTCAGATAAGTTTTCATCACATAGCGAATTTCGTGTTCTTCCCAAGGCGGAATCCACAGGCAAAAAACTCCGCCGTCTGTGATGCGACTCTTCGCGAGTTCGAAGAATTCCTGCGTGTAAAGATTGACGGTGCCCGCACTGTAAAATGGTGGTGCAGGATCGACAGTGATGACGTCGTAACGCCGGTCGTTCATTTGGAGGTAGTTGCGTCCATCGTCCGCGATGGCATGCACATCCGGTCGACGTAGCAGGTCTTTCTGGTCGGGATGGAAGAATCCGAAGCAATCGAACACGTCTGGCAACAGTTCGACCACCCACGATTCCACATCATCATAGACCATCGCAGATTTCAGCGAGGTTCCCATTCCGCAACAAATCACGCAAACGCGTCGATCGCGAGCGGGTTGGTCTGGCGTGGCTTGGGGATCGTCGGCCAATGCTAATGGCAAATGAGCCATGAGTTTTGTCTCGACGCAGAGGTGCGTCATCCCTTCGCCATTGACCCACAGTTGTTTGTACGGACCAAACGCGGTCGTTGTGCCGGTTGCGGACTCGGTATGTCGAAAGACTTGCAGCGAATCGGCGCTTTTCGTCGCCATCCGTGCCTGCATGCGGCTTTCGATGACTCTCAAGTACGGATCGCCCACGGTCACCGCGAGTACGCAGCACGCGACCAGCAGCCCCCAAGAGACGTGTTTGCTCTTCGATGGAGTTGACTGTCCGAGGACTTGCCGACGAGCATCAAGTTTTAACAACCATCCCCCGACAAGGGCACTCGCGATGGCCAACACGATCCCGGATCGACTCACGCCGAATGTCGAAATGAACAAGAACCCGCCAGCAAGGGCACCCAAAATGCTGCCGAACGTGTTCCAGGCGTATAAGTCGGACACATCGCGACCGGCTCTTCCAGCCACTCGGGTGTAACAATGGGCGGCCAATGGAAAACCCATGCCCCATAAGAACGAGAGCGGTCCCAAAAGTAAGATGGGAGCCGTCAGTAGAACTCGGAGGTTTGTGCCTGTAAGGAACGACGGCCGAGCCATTCCGCCCATCCAGCCGAAAAGATGCAACGCGAACAACGCAGCCACAGCGGACAAAATTTGCACTCGGGCATACGTTCGGAGCGGGTTGGTCAACTCGTCCAGCGATCGTCCCATCCAATAACTGCCGAGTCCAATTCCCGCGAGGACGACACCCAACATCGAACTGAAAGCGTAAATGCTCGTGCCTTGATACAGCACCAACATCCGTCCCCAAATGACCTCGGTTGCCAAGGCGATGAATCCGTTAATGGCGAACGCGAGAAGAATAGCCCATCGCAATTTGCGGTCCGTTGGTTGTTGAACTGACGGCTCCTCGGCGACCTTGATTCGTTCAATGCGTGTTGCCGACTCATATTTTCGAGACAACCCGACCGCGACCATTGCGACGATTGCATTGAGCATAGCCCCACAAACGATGGTGGCAGTTTCCCCAATAGTTCCAAGCAGCACGAAGCCCGCGGTTAAACAGCCGACGAACGCTCCGAAGGTGTTCACGGCGTAGAGGTTCGCTACACCGCGTCGGAAATCTGGGAACCATCGGCCACCGAAGCTGCACAGTGTGGGCAAGGTTGCCCCCATAAGAAGTGTCGGAAGCAGCAAGACCACCGTAGAAATACAGACCTGCCATGTGGTGAGGATCGTACGAGAGCCATCGGCCGCGTGGTACAAAGTTCGATACAGTGGCAACAATTGCTGCGGCAAGATCAACGTCATCAAGGCTGCCGCCGCGACTGCCAGTTCCAGCATGGCGTACCATAGGAGTGGTCGGCGGACGCGATCCACAAATCGTCCGGAGAGAAAACTTCCGAGTGCCAAGCCACCCATGAAGACAGCGAGCACGGTCGATGTGGCGTACGAAGTGCTACCAAGGATCCGAGTGAGCATTCGCACCCACACAACCTCGTACATCAACCCGCACACACCAGAAACAAAAAACATTCCGAACAGGATTCGAGAGGCCGAAGCCGTCCAGCTTGCTTGGGGCGCGTCCACACGCATGGTTTTATCCAATAATGAGTCGTATGTGATTGCACATCGTTGCGCAGGGAATTGCAATTTGCGGGGGCAGTTCCTCGGAGTTCTTCACCGACCACGTGAAGTGTTTACGGAACGCATCCCGCCGCAATTATTCGTGGGATAAAAAACGGACCTCGTCAAATGGGACCTGATGGATCCGCATGTGTGCGGCGAGTTCAATATGATCTGTGGCGATATCGGCGGATTGTAGGAATTTTAACACCAGATGAACCCTTGCTTCGCTGATCGGAATACGTCACCCTCCGGGTTGGCGATTCACCGCCCCATATCAGAAGAGGAGCTTTTTGTATGTCCGACCGCGTGTTCGCCATTGGTGATATTCACGGCTGCGATACCGCATTGAACGCCCTGCTGGATCGACTCAAACTGACACCGACGGACACGGTCGTTGTTTTGGGTGATATCGTCGATCGCGGACCAGGAAGTCGGCAAGTCATCGAACGGTTGATGACGCTTCACGACGAATGCAATTTCGTGCTAATTCGTGGCAATCACGATGAAATGATGATCAAAGCTTACGAAGGCACCGATTCCTACATGTCCGCCATGTGGCTGCAAGTCGGAGGTTTGGAGGCTTTGGAATCGTATGGCGGACAGACTCTTGGTTTGGTTCCGGAAGCCCATATCAACTTTTTGAAGACCAGCGTGGACTATTGGGAAACGGAGACCGACGTGTTCATTCATGGGAACTTGCGGCCCGAAATTCCCCTGCAAAGCCAACATTGGGAAGCAATGAGATGGGAACACCTGAGCGGGGTCGAAGCCGCCCTGCCGGACGGTCGTCGTGTGGTCTGTGGCCATACCAGCCAGAAAGACGGTCGTCCTGTGGTTATGGAGGGCTGGGTCTGCATTGATACATTCGCCAGTGGGAGCGGCTGGCTGACCGCCTTGGAGACCGGCACGAATGAGATCTACCGTTCCAAAGAAACTGGCCAAATCGAAGGACCACTGTGGCTTGACGAAGTCGCCAACGAGTTTCACCGGTGAATGACCCGCCGCTTTCGTCGCAAAGTCGAACAGACCGAGCTGGTGGTGATCTTAGCGTCGTCTTCCTGTGGCCGTTTGAAAATCGAATCCTATAAACCGTATGCACTACGTCCCCGACTCCTTCCGTGAATTCCTCCCAACCGATTCCGATTCCAAGCGGGAGCGCAGTATCCATTACCGGTCTGCACCGCTGTATTTGTTAACGGGGATCGTGCTGGCATTGATCGGGTTCGATTTGCTGTTCGGCGTTGCTCCACCACCGGGATGGGAAACGCAGACCGTGTTCGGATTTCGTCTGGCGATGTGGGCTGCACTCGTCGGCGGTAGTCGGCTGCTCTACCACACGCTCGATGACTTGTGGGAAGGCAAAGTCGGGGCAGGATTGGCGTTGGTGATCGCGTTGGCGTCGGCCATTTTGCTGGGGGAGTACATCACCGCAGCGTTGGTTGTCGCGATTACGCTTCTCGGTGAGTGCTTGGAAGGTTACACGATTGACCGGGCACAAGCGGCGATCCGTGAAAGCCTCATGACGTGTCCGGCGACAGCGCTCGTCGTGAGAAACGGACAGGAAATCGAAGTCTCCGCGAGCGAAGTCGCAACCGAAGACACCGTTGTCGTGCGACCGGGGGACGTCATTCCGGTTGATGGTCATGTGACGGACGGGAGCTCCGAAGTCGATGAAAGTTCGCTCAGCGGCGAATCTCTGCCAGTCGCAAAAACGGAAGGCGCACGGGTTTTCGCCGGAACCATTAATCAACTCGGTCTGTTGAAGGTTTCAGCCGAGCGAACCGGAGAGGAAACGACATCCGCTAGAATTGCCCAGTTCACGCGTGAAGCAGCCGCCGAACGCACAGCGACAATGCGGACGGCCGACCGATGGGCACAATTGTTTCTCCCAATTCTGCTGTTGGCGGCAGTACTCACCTTGATCGGTTGGCGTCTTGCCAGTGGTGAGTGGAGCCGCGGATTCGAGCCGGCTTTGGCCGTGCTGGTGGTCTCGTGTCCGTGTGCATTGGTCTTGGCGACACCGACCGCTGCGATGGCGGCTCTGGCTTGGACGTCCAAGCATGGCGTCGTACCCCGGGGGACTTCGGTACTTGAGCGATTAGCCGAAGTCGACACCTTCGCATTCGACAAGACCGGCACATTGACCGAATCACGGTTTGCCATTGCGAGAGTCGAATCTTCGGAAAAGTTCGATGAAACCGATGTGCTGACTTTTGCAGCCGCACTGGAACAGCACTGCGAGCATCCGCTGGCCGATGCCGTCTGTGATGTAGTGCGGGAACGCGGATTGATTATCCCTGAAGTCCAAAGCGTCCGGATTCATCCCGGCTTCGGGGTGACTGGGGAGACCGTCACAGACGGTCGGCAGATTGTTGTCGGGAGTGAAGCGTTTCTTCGGTCTCGCGATGTCGCGATCACCGAAGGGAATCAGAGTGACGAAACGATATTCGGTGTCGCTGTCGACGGCGACTTTTATGGATGGATTACCTTGACGAGCCGCGAACGAAATTCGGCTCGGCAGACCTTGACCGAACTTCGTGCCCTTGGGGTGACGGAAATGGTGTTGCTCACTGGCGATCACCAAAAAGCGGCGGATTCACTCGCGAGCCACCTTGGTCGATTCGACGAAGTGCACTCAGGGTTGCAGCCCGAAGACAAAGCACGCTGGATCGCCAATCGTCAATCGGATGGTCGTCATGTCGCCATGGTCGGCGATGGGATCAACGACGCCCCTGCCCTGGCGGTTGCGTCGGTGGGGATCTCAGTTGGGAATACTCGCAATGAACTTGTTCGGCAGGCGGGAGATCTGCTTCTGCTCGGTGATCCGCTTCGGCCGCTCTCGGGGTTGGTCCGGTTGTCACGAGCGATGGTCGCGAACATTCGCCAGAACATTTTGGTGTTCGCGTTCGGGCTGAACATTCTTGGAGTGTTGCTTAGTGCAACGGGATGGCTGGATCCTGTTGCCGCAGCGATACTTCACGAAATCGGTTCCCTCGCCGTCATGCTCAACGCAATGCGTTTGCTGTGGTTTGAACCCGCACCAACAAGCTCACTCGCACGCTGGACAACTCGTTTGGGGCAAGCTGCGGACTCCGTCGCCCAGTTTTTGTCGCCGACTCGGATCACGTTTTGGTTCCTCGATCGTGCGAGTTTGCTGACGCGACTTGCAATGGCCGCAGTGGCGATGGTTTGGCTTTCTTGGAACATTGTGCAGATTCGCAGTGATGAATCGGCCTTCGTGACTCGTTTTGGCCGAGTTGAGCAGCAACTCGCGGCAGGTTTGTATTGGCGTTGGCCACCACCGTTCGAGAATGTTTATCGCAGTCGGACGGATGAAATCCATCAAATTCCGATCGGATTTCGACCAGTCGATGAAACTCAGTCGGAACAAACTCCAGACGTTGACTTCGACGCTTCCACCGTTGAATGGGTCAGCGAACATCACACGGATCGAATTCGTTCGGACACGCAGGAATCACTCATTTTGACCGGCGACGAAGTTCCGATCGAACTCACGGCCGAAGTGCTTTACCAGATTCACGATTTGCAAAAGTTCGCGTTTGGCATGTCCGGTGCAGATGGACTACTCCGGGCAGTTTCAGAAACAGAGATTCGGCAACTCGCGGCGGGCTTGACGCTGGACGAGATTCTCACCACCGAACGCAGCCAACTCGAACGACGTTGCCGGGACCGGATCGAACGGCGATTCAACCAAATGGATCTGGGACTCACCGTTGCCGCGGTTCGGTTGTTGGACGTGCATCCGCCGACATCCGTTGTGGCGGCGTATCGGGATGTGGCGGATGCGATGGAGAATCGCGAGCAACTGATTAACCTGGCATTGGAGTATGAGTCACAGAAGCTGCTGACGGTCGCCGGCGAGACGGCTTTTGACCGCTTACGCTCCGGGCTCGCTGGCGGTTCTCGCACGATTGATCCGGCGGCGTGGGATGCGGTCACGAAGTCGCTAACCGCCCATCCAGAGATTCCGCAAGACAACCAAAGTTATGAGTTGGCGGGGCAGGCAGCTCGATCAATCTTGGAAGCCCATGCCGATGCAATCCGGACACGCTCGAAAGCCGACGGTGAGTCGGATCGGTTTCGCAGCTTGCTGCAAGCCTATCAACAGCATCCCGAAGAAACCTCATTCGAGATCTTCTGGCAGACGATCGAAGAAAATCTAGCCGATCGCGAAATGACCATTCTCGACCCGGCGGTGCAGGGACGCCGACGTATTTGGATTGGAGCGGAAAGCCCGCTGACATTGCCGGGAGCCGTTCCGCGACCTGAAAGCCAACCTCAGGTCGATGCAGAACACACACCGACGAACTGAATCAAACGCATTGGCAATTTTGTTGAGGAATCGATGCCAACCGAAAAAGAGAAGATGCTCGCCGGCGAGTTCTATGATGCATTGGACGGGGAGTTGGTTCGGGATCGCGAACGAGCACGGGACCTGTGTACGCAATTAAATCAAGCCGATGCCAGTGACACCAACCGCATGCGTCAGGTCATGATTGACTTGTTTGGAACGGGCGGCGACACCGTTTGGATGCAGCCTCCATTCTACTGTGACTACGGTCAAAACATTCATCTTGGGCAGCGTGTCTTTTTCAATTTCAACTGTGTCGTGCTCGATGTTTGCCCCGTTCGCATTGGCGATTTTTGCCAGTTTGGTCCAGCGGTTCAGATTTTGACTGCCAGTCATCCGATGAACGCCATGAGTCGTCGCGGTCGGGAATTCGGGAAGCCTATTGAAATCGGTTCCGATGTCTGGGTCGGTGGGGGCGCGATCATTTGCCCGGGGGTAAGCATCGGTGAAAGATCGGTCATCGGTGCCGGAAGTATCGTCACCAAGGATGTGCCTGCCGGAGTTTTTGCCGCGGGAAATCCTTGCCGCGTCATTCGTTATATCTCCGAAGACGAGCAGTAAGGGCGGCAAATTCTTTGAGTGACTCTCGTCGTGGGAACCGACGGGCTACAATCGCTGGCCATTGCGGACTATGATTCGCAAAAGCCCAGGGCGTGTTTCGACTTTGTGTTTTGTTCGAGGAATGTGTTCCAACGAAATCACAGTGCCAGCCTCGACATCACGACTCGACTTGGTCCCAGATGCCACATCAAATCGAACAAGGAAAAATCCGTGGATCGCATTGTCTTTGACGTACTCTCACGATGGCTGCATGTGTTCTTCGCCATTGTCCTGCTGGGCGGTGGCATCTTCATCCGCTTCGTATTGCAACCGGCTGCTTCCGAACTTCCTGAGGACCAACACGCGGCTCTCCATTCTCGAGTGATGGCTCGATGGAAGCGGCTCGTGATGATCACCATTGGACTGCTACTGCTCAGCGGTTTCTACAATTACATCGTCGTCATGATTCCGAAGCACAAAGGGGACGGCCTCTATCACGGTTTGATGGGCGGCAAAATGATCCTGGCGTTCGTCGTGTTCTTCCTGGTTTCCGCACTGACAGGAAAGTCCGCAGGCTTGCAAAAGATTCGTGACAATTCTCGGCTGTGGACCACAGTCACGGTTGTTCTAGGAACCATCATTGTGCTCATCGCCGGGTTCTTGAAAATTCGAGGGTGACCCGTGGAACCAGACTTCGAACGCATCGCGTTGGGAATTCGCCAACCATGGGCGGAATTGATCCTGCGAGGGATCAAGACGATCGAGGTGCGTTCAAGCCACACCCGGCAGCGGGGTACGATCTATGTGTACGCTTCGAAAAAAATCTCGAACAATGCCGCCGCGGACCTTATGGTTGAAGAACACGGTTTGGATCTCGACGAACTCCCGCGTGGCGTGATCGTTGGCACGGTTCAAATCGTGGATTCCGTGGCGACAAGACCGCAGGACGAAGATCAAGCCTGTTTGCCACCGACGCTGCTCGATGGAAAGTTCGGTTGGCGCTTGCAGGATGCGAGTCGGTTGGAGGAACCACTCACTCCACGTTTTCTTCCGTATGGCGTGTGGTTTTATCCATTTCGTCGCCGATCGTCTGGTTCAGACGGCGAATAACGAGAAATCGGATTTGCTCGAAAAATCGTTTGGCAGTCCGAGTTTTGTGACCTACGGTTGGGAAGACATTCCCCGCCATTCCAGAACTCGGTCGGTTCGTATGTTTCAACGACATCAGCGAACCCTTGCCTACTTGTTTTTCGGAGCACTGATTGATGAAGACGTTGAGTTTCCGAAACCCGCCTGATGATCTTGTGTGTTCCTCGAACCAACTGGGGAATCGGCGTGGTGGAGTCATCATTGTCATGTCAGCCGCGATGATGGTCATGATTTTGGCCATGGCGGCGTTCTCGCTGGATGTCGGTTGGATTTCGCTCACCAAGGCGCAGATGCAAAACGCTGTCGATGCTGGTGCGCTCGCTGCCGCAATGGAGTTGAATCCGTATGCCAACCAGGAGGACGTCGAAGCTGCCGCTCGGCAAGCAGCGGGCGAGATTGCGGCGTTGCACCGAGCTGGCGATAAGCGAAGTGTGAGCTTAACCGCCGGAAACGGAAACGTCGAATTCGGTCGGCAGACCTACGACCCCGATACGGGAGAGACGATCTTCGACTGGGGGCCAGACGCAAGACCGTACAACATGGTCAAGGTCACTGCGGAAAAACGAAAAATCGAGACCGGCGTGACGACCGACGATCGGCGATTGCCTTTGTTTTTCGGACCGGTCATCGGACAGCCAAAAGCTCCGCTGGAAGCTCATGCGATCGCCACGTTCCAACCTCGGGACATCGTCCTTGTGCTGGACTATTCGGCATCCATGAACGACGACAGCGAGCTTCGTTCAATCGGCACACTCGGGCAAGACGCCATTGAAGACAACATCTATCAAATGTGGCAAGACCTAGGCTCGCCAACCTATGGCAACATGGGTTTTTGGCCAGATTGGGTGACTGTTCCTGGCCAGGATGTCGATTTCGACGTCACTTGGAAATCGGACGAAGTGTACGTCCAGAAGACCGGTTCCCGAAAAATTCGAGCAATTTATCTGGAATACGCCAACGGTCGCTATGACTATTGGACCATGAACCGAAATAGCGGTACTTGGAAAGGCAGCGGAAGCAATAATGGCCAACGCATCACATCGGCGTGGGTCAACGATGGGAACGAGTGGGAAGAATTCGATTTCTATCGAAACAGCACCATCCGTCGCGGCCTAGGTCTTAACGGCGTGAACTACCCGTCCTCCGGCGATTGGGACGACTTCATCGAGTATTGTCGATCACACAGCAACAATATGCCGTGGTACGACGGTGATGTTTACTCCGCCGGGTATCGTCGCAAGTTCGGTATGCTCACGCTGATCAACTTCTGGAATAAGAACAAACCGAAGCACAGTCAAACACCTGACCTGTGGCGAGCCAGCCAACAGCCGATTACGGCTCTGAAAGACGCTTGCGATATTCTGCTGGATTACCTCGTTGCCGTTGCGGCGGAAGATCAGGTGGGGTTGTCGATCTATACGGCGGCGGACTCTCATGGGCTTTTGGAATCCGGATTGACTCGTGACTATGGATTGCTGAAAACCATCTCCAGGCAACGACAGGCGGGACACTACCACACGAATACCAACATCGGTGCGGGGATGAACAAGGGACGCATCGAACTGGAAAACAACGCCCGTCCGAAAGCCTATCGAATGATGGTTTTGATGACGGACGGTTTGGCCAACATGTCGTCGACGGGAGCCAGCCCAAGGGATTATGCCATCGACGAAGCCCAATATGCCGCCGCTTCTGGAATCAAAATCATGACGATTAGCTTGGGAGCCGGGGCTGACACGGGATTGATGCAACAAATCGCCGACATCACCGGAGGCAAACATTTCAACGTTCCCGGTGGACAAGGGGTGGCTCAGTACACCGAGCAACTCAAAGAAACATTCGCAACGATCGCCTCGAGTCGTCCGCTCAAGTTGATCGAAGTTCCATAAGTTAGAAAAACATTCCGCAAACACCTCGGTGGGTCTTTCGATCGACCGAGGTGTTTTCGTGCGCGGTGCGGCAACGATTGGGTTTACACTTGCGTGCGAACCCAACGTCCGAGCGAAAACCAAGTCGATGCGAGAATCGCTCGCACGGCCATGTCGCCGCACATCCCGAACCAAGCTCCCCACAAACCGCCACCGAGCAGCACACCGAACACGTAGGCAACCGGGACGCGAACCACGAACACACAGATCAAAGTGAAGAGCAGCGGCGAAAATGTATCCCCTGCCCCGCGGAGTGCCGCCCCGTAGACAATTGAGATGATCAGCGGGATTTGGAATAGTGCGACCATCCGAAACGGTGCGGCTCCAACTTCTCTGACCGCTGGATCGTCATGCATGATGCCGTAAATCATCTCCGCACCGAAGAAGAAACTGGCCGTGACGAAAACTCCCAATAATACGCACTGTCGTGTGGCTTCGTGTCCGGCTTGGATGGCACGTTCTGGTCGCTGAGCTCCGAGCGATTGCCCGACCAATGTTGCCGCGGCGGCTCCCCAGGCAACAGCCGGAAGATACGTCATTGCTTCCACGCGAACGCAAATAATGTGTGCGGCAAACGCAGCCTTGTCCATCGCACCTTCGCCCAAGTTCGACACCACCATCAGGAACAAAAATTGTCCTCCCCACATGATGACCCCGTCGCCCGCCGCTGGACCGCCAATTCGGAGAATTCGCCCGGTGGTTTCGCCACGGAGTTTCCATTCACGCCAACTCAGGCGGAAGTCACCTCGTCCCCGCGCGAGGATTCCCAGAATCAATAGGCAACCACATACACGAGCTGTCACCGTACCGAAAATGATTCCGTCGATGCCGATTCCCCCGTCCGCCGGCCATGAGATGACTCCGCCCTGGAAAACCGGCACTCCGAAGACCAGCAGCGTCGAAACAACCATGTTGAGGACGTTGACCAATCCTAGGACGACCATCGGCGTACGCATGTCGCCGGACCCACGCAGCGCAGCGGATCCAGCTAAGGTGAGACTTGTGAACGCGAATGCAAGAGCGTCGATCCGCAGGTATCTGACCGCGTACGTGAACGTCTCGCCGTTCATTTGCAGAAGTGTCGCGGCAACGGGAGCCAACAACCAGACGAAGACGGAAAACAAAAGCCCCAACACGACGGCCATCGCCAGAGACCGATTGAGCACACGATTGGCGGTCTTGAAGTCCTGTGCTCCCCAACTTCGAGAAACTAATGCCGTCGTGCCGACTGCCACAAGACTGAAGATGAGCGAAGCCAACCAGCCGACGTACGCGCCGAGTCCGACGGCGGCGGTTGCTTCCTTACTGAGCCGTCCTGAAAGATAGGTGTCCGTCAGGCTCACACCGAAACTCAAAGCCTGTTCACACAAAACCGGCAACGCCAAATGAAACACCGTCGCGCGAATGGAACCCGTCATCAAAGACGATTCCACCGGTTGCTCGTCACTCATTCGACGTAACCATCGGCTCGCAAGCGGTCAATTGCTTGATCAAATGCCAGAATCGTTTTCTCAAGATGCGATGAGTCGTGTGTCGAACTGCTCATACCGCCCCAGCCCATCCAATCCACGCCGCCGAGTAACAACGCTGCTCGAAATGCGTGAGTCAACTTGCGGTCGATCGGTGAGTCCAAACGGCGGAAGTCGTTGTGATAGGGGCGGAATTCATCGGTTCCATCCCATGCTGGTCCGTCGTAATTCGGGCAGATTCGAGTGAGTGATGGCACGCCATACGCGACCCAATCGACCGTCTTGCGTTTGAACAATTCATTCAAGTTTCGGCGGAGTTCAATCGCGTATTGACAGGCTTTCTCACAGGGAATGCCGGTTGCGACTTGCTCCAATGCCGCGATCCCAGCTGCGGCGGACAACGGATTTCCATTGTACGTGCCAGGGTGTTTCATTTTCTGTCCGAAGGGGTTGTCGAAGGCCAGCGTTTCCATCAGGTCTGCTCGCCCAGCCAAGCATCCACCGGGCAATCCACCGGCGAGAATCTTCGCCATGGTGGTCAAGTCCGGCGTAATCCCCGTTGCCGCCTGCATGCCACCGGGATGAACACGAAAACCGCTGATGACTTCGTCCATAATCAGCAGTGAATCGTGTTGTTGAGTGAGGTTTCGCAGTTGACGCAGAAACGGCACATCAATCGGAACTTGTCCCCAATGCCCGCCGGTTGCTTCCACAATAACCGCCGCCGGTTGATGTGTTTCAATGGAATGTTGAACCGCTTCGACGTCATTCGGCGGAACGATGACAATGTCTCCCGCCAAACCATTGGGGACACCAGGAGTGGTGTATTCCAATGACTCTGAATGCGGCCCATCGCTGGCGATGATGAGCTGATCATGCCAACCATGAAAATGACCGGCGAATTTGATGATCTTCGGGCGACCCGTAGTAATGCGAGCGACACGCAAGGCCATCAGCGTTGCTTCCGTACCACTGCTGGTGAAGCGAACCTTCTCTGCCGATGGCACGAGTCGCTTGACCAACTCCGCCCATTTGATTTCCAATTCGTGACACGCTCCCCAGTGCGTGCCCTTCCCGACTTGTTCCTGAACTGCCGCCACGACCGCCGGATTGCCATGCCCGAGAATTAGCGAGCCGTGTCCCATCCAGTAGTCGATTAACTCATGCCCTTCCGGCGTCCATTTGAGCGGCCCGGCAGACCGCTCGACATAAACCGGATTTGGGGTGAGAAACCGGCTATCGTGCGTGACGCCACTCGGAAAACATGCGGACCCGCGTTCGTAAAGCTTCGCCGACTGAGCGAATGTGTTGCGGAACTCGGTTTCTAATGTTGTGCTCGCTGTGGGCATTCGTGGAACTCGATTCTCGAAACGGATGATGAGATTCGTCATTCAAAAGGTGCGTAGCTTCCATTCGGGTCTTCCGTCAACGCTGGAAGGACGGAACGGAGAGCCGAACAGACGCCACGCAAGGCATGCAGTCTCATCACCAATCGGGGTTATTCGCGTGGCAAATTGAAATCGCCATCGATGTTTCGCCAGATCGTGTGCAGGTGATTGGCGTCGTTCTGGGTGTTGTTGTACTCGATGATGAAGGTGTCGCCCTGCACGACATAGTGATGTCGTTCGTTCGGTTTATCACTACCCCACCAAGCGAAGTGAATGCCTTCCCAGCCGGCATCGTTAATGCGTTTGCGACGGTCGGCTTCAACGTCTCCTGGCATGTTCTTGAGGTACTCCGCCAATAACGCCCGCAGAAGTTTCTTCTGCTGGTCGTTCATATCGCCAGCCGCAAGCCCCACGGCTTCTGTGACCACGGGCTGCACTTCGCCACCACCACGAATGTCGTCAGGAGCTTCTTTGCTGATCCAAATCGTCTTCATCTCTTCTGGATCCGTTGCATTGAGGAGTTGGCGGGCCAAATCCTCTTCCGGGCCAAGGACGCGAATTTTTCGTTTCGGACCGGAATCCACCAAGGCGGGGTTCGCTCCGAAGAATTCCGGAGTCGATGCAACGACATGTCCGTTCTCGATCGTGTAGTTCAGCGAAAGGTGATGGCCTTCCACTCGCCATCCCCAAGTGCCCTGAGCGTTTGGTTCGCCGAACACGCTGAAGTAATACTTCTGCGGATCACGGCGGTCTCGTCGGTACTCGCGTTCGCCACCTTCGAGAAGAAAGAGAATTTCTTCCAAACTCATGACGTTCACAGCTTGGTCGTAGCCAGCTTCCGACAAACCAGCTTGGAGAAGTTGCTCAGCCGCTTTGCGAGCATCGCCTTCCAGGTCTTTCAGCGGCAGACCTTTCCGCTCGCGTGGAATGAAGTGCCAATTGACTCGTTCGTCGCTGTCATACGCGAAGGTGGCCTGTTCTTTCTGCTCTTCGCTGAGTGTTTCCAAGAAATTGTCTGCGGCGGCGATCATTTTTTTGCCGGCAGGATCGGGTTTCTTCTGGTTCTGGGCTGTCACTGTCAACAGCACACCGAAACAGCCGATAACCAAAAACGAAAGCAGAAGCTTTTTACGAGCCATCAGGAATCCCTTAGTTGAATTACGAATCTGAAGCTGAGATTGATCTCAGTGCGGCGCATTCCGTGTTTTTTGAATTACCCTGGTGGCCACGTCAGCTTGCGGCCACCCAAAACATGCAGATGCAAATGATCGACGGACTGCCCACCATCGGGGCCGGAGTTCGCCACCACGCGGAACCCGTCCTTCAGACCTTCCTGTTCGGCGACCCGTCGGGCCACACAGAGCAAGTGCCCCATCACCGCCGCGTCATCATCACACGATTCTTTGACCGAAACAATGACTCGCTTGGGAACGACGAGAAAGTGGGTCGGGGCTTGCGGGCTGACATCCTTGAAGGCAATGCAGTCATCATCCTCGTGGAGAATCTCCGCCGGAATTTCCCGCGCGATAATCTTCTCGAAGATTGTTCGGTCCGGATTGGACGAGTCGGAACTTGTCGACATCAATGCATTCCTCGCAATTATCCAATGGATCGGCACGTGTTTGTGCGAGTGAGCATAACGATTCAATGGCCGTTTCCCAACCCAACGCCCTTGTCGGAAAGCGAGTGAGTTGCCACAATTCGCGGGATAACTGGTCAATACGACCGGAGCCAAACGAAAAACACGCGAATGGAACCGCGACGATGTCTGAAACGCCAACGCCCGAAAAGACAGCTACTCACTTCGTTCATAAGATTATCGAGCAAGATCAGGCCGCCGGCAAACACGACGGTCGGGTCCATACCCGGTTTCCGCCGGAACCGAACGGATATTTGCACATCGGGCACGCAAAAAGCATCTGCTTGAATTTCGGCACGGCTGAGAAATACAGCGGCAAGTGCAACTTGCGATTCGACGATACCAATCCGGAAGCCGAGGATGTGGAATATGTCGATTCCATTCGCGACGATGTTCGTTGGCTTGGTTTTGACTGGGACGATCGCGAGTTTTTCGCCAGTGACTATTTCGATCAGCTCTACGAGTGGGCCGAAAAACTGATTCAGGACGGGAAGGCATACGTCGATAGTTCGTCTCTCGAAGATATTCGCGCCGGTCGCGCCGGTTGGGACAAAGCCGGTCAGGAGAGCCCCTATCGAAACCGCACTCCAGAGGAAAACCTCGATCTGTTTCGACGGATGAAAGCCGGTGAATTCCAGGACGGAGAGCACGTCCTACGCGCGAAGATCGATATGAATTCGCCGAATATGAATCTTCGCGATCCGATCATGTACCGGATTCGACATGCTCACCACCACCGCACCGGTGATAAGTGGTGCATCTATCCGATTTACGATTGGACTCACGGGCAAAGCGACTCCATTGAAGGCATCACGCATTCCATCTGCACGTTGGAATTCGAGAATCATCGCCCGCTGTATGATTGGTACATCGAGCAACTCGGCATCCATCATCCGCAGCAAATCGAGTTTGCTCGTTTGAATCTGACCTACACCGTCATGAGCAAACGCAAGCTCTTGGAATTGGTCAAAGGCGGACTAGTAAGTGGTTGGGACGATCCGCGAATGCCCACGATTCGGGGTATTCGGCGTCGTGGTTACACACCGGAAGCCATGCGAGCGTTCTGCGATGAAATTGGTGTCACCAAATACAATAGCCTGACGGACCTTGCAGTCCTCGAAAACGCCGTTCGTGCGGACTTGAACAAACGCTGCGAACGTCGAATGGCGGTCCTCAATCCGCTGAAAGTCGTCATCACGAATTACCCCGATGACAAGTCGGAGATGCTGCAAGCGGTCAACAATCCCGAAGATGAGTCGGCTGGCTCACGGGAAATCCCCTTCTCGCGGGTGCTCTACATTGAGCAGGACGACTTCATGGAGAATCCGCCGAAGAAGTTCTTCCGGCTCGGACCCGGTCGGGAAGTGCGTCTGCGGTACGCGTTTTTCATCAAGTGCGAGGAAGTCATCAAGAATGATGACGGCGAGATCACCGAGATTCATTGCACTTACGATCCCGAAACCCGTGGCGGAAATGCTCCGGATGGACGGAAAGTCAAAGCCACTTTGCACTGGGTTTCTGCCGCTCATGCTGTCGATGCGGAAGTGCGGCTATACGATCACCTCTTCGAAATTGAGAACCCCGCCGATGTGCCTGAAGGAAAAGACTGGAAAGATTTCCTCAATCCAAACAGCTTGGTCAAGGTCACGGGGGCGAAACTCGAGCCGAGTTTGAAAGAACTGGGTATCGGTGAGCGAGTTCAATTTGAGCGACTTGGCTACTTCTGTGTCGACAAAGACACAAAACCCGAGAACCTCGTTTACAACCGGACTGTGACTCTCAAAGACACATGGGCCAAAGCCAAGAAGAAGCGGTGAGCCTCACTGGGGATAGCAAGGTTGTTTGGAAACGCCGTTGCCATTCCGGGCCTTCCACCCAACTCCAAATTTGATGTAGCAATACGACATCAAGGATTGACGTTTTGGAGAACTAAGCAACCGTCGTCACACCTGTTCCCCATGCCTGGGTTCGGTCGGCGTTGGGAACAGGAACGACGGGCCGATCCGCTACATTAGGGTTTCGGCTTTACCCGGCGTGAAGAAGAACGGCCCGATAGAGTCCTCTAGCCAAGCGAAACTTTGATCATCGGCAAACGGCGCATCGCGTTGCTCTAGCGGAGAGTGCTAGTCGTGCGTTTCTTGGTTTTGGTCTTCGATGGGAATGGGGCGTCCATGCGGGTCGACATCGGGCAAACCGGTCGCCTCGTCTAGTTGTGCACGAAGTTGGCGGCTTGTGAAGTGCTCGAACTGCTCGGCCTTGTCGTGGATCTTCTCATGCTCTAGACCCGCATGTGAGACAAGATACTGCTCCCACAATCGGTGAGAGCGAACGAGTTCTCTGGCACGTGTCTCGCCTGCTGGTGTCAACCGATATTCCTGATCGTTGACTTTGATCTGCTGACGAATGCTTAACCACTTCAACGCGACTTGCAGTTGAAGATTCTTAGCAAACAGCATATTGACCAAATCATCCCGGTGGACCCATTCGCACGGTTCCTTCTCATGAAGGCGATACAACACACCGACGATGTCATCAGCAAGAATTTGGAACGACAGCAACTGATGTCGGAACACTTTCACGAGAACGCCATGACGGGGAGCAAAGAGCACCGCCAACCCCAAGAATAGCCCTGACGTTGTCGCCATCATTCCTGCTGTGGTTGTACTGGCATAGCCGAACCAAGCCGGCACGATGATGGCAAGCAAATGCCCGAAGCTAGCCGAGGCGATTGCGAGTATCACGCTCAGAAAGATCATGATCTGGAGGCGATCGGTCAGCAGATAAGCAGTCGCGGGTGGGACAACGAACATTGCGACAACTAAGATATTCCCAACGCTTTCAAAACTCGCAACAGCGGTGACCGCGACAAGCGTCATTAGTAGGTAGTGCATCAAACTCGCGCTGAATCCAGCTGTTGTCGCTAGACTTGGATCAAAGGAACTGAGTTTGAGTTCTTTGTAAAATAGAGTGACAAACAAGGTGTCAACAAGTGCGATAAAACCAAGAATCAAAGCAGCGCGTGGCACGTCGAGATTGAATATTTGAACTGTGTCGAGAGGCGTCAGTTCGAGAGCACCATACAAGACACAGTGGGCATCCAAATCAACTTGGTCAGCGGCTTGGACAATCATGATGAGGCCGATTGCGAAAAGCGATGTAAACACCACTCCCATTGAAGCACCTTCATCCACCCGGCCAGATTTTCGAATCCATTCTGTGAAGAATGCCGTCAACACACCAACTAACACGGCACCGATAAACATGACGCCGCTGTTTCGCGAACCACTAAGAAAAAACGCACCCGCCAATCCTGGCAGTATTGCGTGCGAGATCGCATCGCCAAGCATGCACATTCGCCGCAAGACCAAGAAATTACCGAGCAAAGCCGCAGATACGGCGGATAGGATTCCAGTCAGGATGATCCAGCCATCAAGGAACCAATCCCAACTTGTCAAACCCATTATTAGTTCTCCTCGCGTACGGCTATTGAATATCGTTAGAGAAGCTTAGTTTTCTAGTGCGGACTCGTTGGGACTTGGGGGTAGTTTTTTTCGAGCAATGCTTCAAGTTCGATGATGACCTCCGGTTCGAGAACATGTTCGATCGCGTCTGCCTCTTGGTCAACTCGGCTGGCGGCGACATCGGCATGTGTCATCAAGTAAAGTTCCCACAAACGGTGTTGCCGAGTCAATCGAATTGCTTCGCTCATACCGCGTGGGGTGAGATGCAGTCCATCATTCGTCTCCACGACAATGCGGTCGTTCTTTGCCCTTGCTATCGCTTGGTGAAGTCGTTTAGCAGACCAACTGCGTTTCGCGAGAAGCTGACAAAAGGGAATTGGAGGGCATTGTGGGAGCCCGCTTGTTGGGTTCTCCCCGAAACCTTCTTCAGCGAGCTCGAACATGCCACGGAGGAAGTGCTGCCGATCGATTGTTAAGTTGAAGTGTCGTCGCCGAAGCCACCGGACTAGCATTCCACGTTCGGTTCCAAACAACAGGCTAATCGCGAACATGGTCGAGCACACGAGGACAATCATGGCACCAGACGGCAGACGATAAAAAACAGCACTGACTGCTGCTCCGACGAAACCCGAACAGGCACCGATGATGCTTGAGATGAGAGTCATTCTCGATAAGGTCTTGGTCCAAAATCGAGCAGCAGCCGCTGGGATAATCAGGATTGCAATGACTAGAACAAGCCCGACCGCTTGGAGTCCTACGATGCAAATGACAGTGACTAGGCCCATTAGTGTGAGGTCGAGCCATTTCGATGGGAAACCCTGGGAATCCGTGAAACCCTCATCAAAACAGAGTAGTTTGAACTCCTTGAATAAGAGTCCGCAGACGATTAGGCAAATCGTCGCTGCGACGGCGATAGTCTTGATATCTTGGATTCCCATTGACGCGGTCTTGCCATAAATAAACGACTCAAGACCCGCGGCATTTCCTTTCATCTGCTGAATGACACCAAAAAGTGCAACGCCAATCCCAAAGAAGATACTTAGAACTGCTCCCAATGCGGCATCTTCTTTGAGACGCGTGGCATTACGGATTACAAGTATGAAACATAGTCCTAACAACCCACTGAGCGTGGCTCCTAGCAAGAGTGTTGCAAGTGACTTTTCATCCTGACCAAAGTTCTTGGCGATAATGAATGCGAGTGTGATCCCAGGCCAAGTGGAGTGACTCAAAGCGTCACCCATGAGTGCCCGTTTTCGCAACAGTGTCAAGCTACCCACCACACCTGCCGCACAACAGAGTAGCGTGACTCCGAGCAAGACTACTCTTGTATTATAGTCTTCCAATAGCACAAGCGGTTGCCAAACCGCGTGCGTGACTTCCTCCGACATTTCAGGACTCATGGGCTCTTGGTTTCCGGCCTCCAATGGTTGCGCCATACTTACGCTGAGGCAGAAAGACAGAGCCAAGAGAATATAGAGCGTTTTTAGACGTCGGCCAATCATAGTGACCGCTCTCGATGTCGCATGGCTTCCGAAACTTCTTCAAGTAGCGTTAGGCGTCCGCCGTACGTCTTCTGAAGATTCTCAGTCGTGAAAGCGTCTTCGACAGCTCCATACGCGACGACTCGCATGTTGAGTAAAACCACATAGTCGAAATACTCCGCGACGGTTTGCAAGTCATGATGAATGACTAGTGCCGTTTTTCCTCGCGATCGCAGTTCACGGAGGACATCGACGATCGCCCGTTCGGTCGATGCGTCAACGGCGGCAAACGGCTCGTCCATAAGATAGAGATCGGCGTCTTGGACTAATGCCCGTGCCAAGAACGTTCGTTGTTGCTGACCGCCGGAGAGCTGACTAATCTGGCGTTTCGCGAGGTCGGCCATCCCCACTCGACTGAGCGCTTCCATAGCCGCATTACGATGCTTCTTTCGTACAGGCCAACACCAGCCAACTTCCCGGTATAGCCCCATTGTGACAACATCGAGCACGTCGATGGGAAAATCCCAGTCAACGGACTCACGCTGGGGAACATATCCGACTCGATGACGATTCGTTGCGTAGTCGGCACCGAAAACTTCGACGATTCCTGACGCCCTCGGGATGAGGTCCATGATCGCTTTCAGTAGCGTGCTTTTTCCAGCACCGTTCGGGCCGACGATTCCCACAAGCGAACCGGCCGGCACCTCGAAGCCCACGTCCCAAATAACGGGTTTTCGATGATAGGCAACGGTGAGGTCGTATACGGATAACGGGATATCGTCTGACGAATTCCCGTCACTAGCTGATGTTTTCGTGTTCGATGGATCGCTTAGTGTCATGGCGTGTTCTGAGTTTCGACTTGAAGCCGATCTTGCATTCCCCTCGGAGCTGCCTCTCCCCCGAGCGCTCGGGCGATTCGTGTGAGATTTGCATCCAGCATGCCGATGTAAGTACCTTCATAGGTGCCAGCTTCCCCCATTGCATCAGAGAACAACTCGCCGCCAATGCGGACTTCATGACCCTTTGATTGAGCACCCTCGATTAATGCTTCGATGTTCTTCGGAGACACACTGCTCTCGACAAAGACCGCTGGGATTTGTCTGTCGACGATCAATTTGACTAACTCATTGACCCGTCGCAAGCCAGCTTCCGACTCCGTCGACAACCCTTGGACACCTTCAACTTGGAGATTATACGCTCGCCCGAAATAGTTGAATGCATCGTGCGAGGTGATCAAGATGCGACTTTGCTCGGGGATCGTTGCTATCACCTTGAGTCCGTACTCGTGAAGCGACGCCAATTGTGTTTGATAGTTTTTCGCGTTGGCTTGGTAATCGTCCTTGTGGTTCGGGTCGAACTCGATCAGCGCTGTCGCGACGACGTCAACCGCTTTCGACCAGAGAGAGACATTCATCCAGACATGCGGGTCACTTTGGCCTTGGGCACCGTTTGGCGTGAGCAAATCTGACTTGTCAAGACGGTCGGCCACCGCAACGATTCGTTGTCGTTTAGACAGTTTGGTGAGTGTGTCGGTCATTTTTCCTTCGAGATGCAGACCGTTGTAGAAAATCATGTCGGCCCGCATCAACTTTTGCACGTCGTCCCGTGTGGCGTTGTGCGTATGGGGATCGATTTGTGATCCCATCAACTGCGTGACCTGAACATGATCGCCACCAACTTCGCGAACAATATCTGCGACCATACCGACCGTCGCAACAATTTCGATAGGGTATTCTCCGGCGAACGTGCTGGGGGCTTCTGCGGGATCGGAAGTTGAGTTGCCCCCGTTACAGCCGGTAAATGACACGATGGCAATCAGACCAGTGATCCATGCTGTCTTTGACACGTAGTGATCCATTCTTTACTTGGTTTTTAGCAAATGCTAAATCTGCGTTTGCCCGATTCTATCCATGGCGGGAGCACTGTCAAGCCGCTAGACTACGACTGGTATGGCGTTCGGAATTTTCGCAGATTGGAATGAGGTGTGACAAAGGAACTCCCCAGTTCGGAGCCGCATCGGAGAACTCGGAAGGCTCATGCGACGGAAACCGCAGAAGACTACGTCGAGGCGATCGCTGAAATTCTCGGTCAGCGAGGCGTCTGCCGACTGAAAGATTTGGCGGAGCGGTTTGCGGTCAGTCATGTCACCGTGCACCGCATCGTGGAGCGGTTGACGAACGAGGGGCTCATCTCGACGGAACCTTACCAGCCACTTACGCTGACCGCAGCTGGAAGCAGTTTGGCCGAACGCTGTCGCCAACGACACGAGATTGTGTATCGATTTCTCGTTGCGATCGGTGTTGACGAGGCGACGGCCGCAGTGGATGCCGAGGGAATCGAGCACCATGTGAGTCCGGAAACGCTGCGTCAATTCGAGTCCGTCGTGAACGAACGTCAGAAGTCCGAGGATGTCGGAAGTCGGTAGACACTGCCGATCCTCAGTTGCGTCTTAGAACGTGAACGCTGTCGATTCATGTTGAAACACGCGCTGCGTTTTCACATTCGATCTTTGGTCCCAACGAAAATGTGTCCATTGTCGGTCCTTGTGGCGAGGTCGGTTACCGCCCCTGGGATTGCAAGTGAGTCAAGCCTTGCGAGTCAAGCCTTGCGAGTCAAGCCTTGCGAGCCAAGCCGCCGCCGATTACGCTGCGCAGCATCCTCCGGCCCGATAGTCCTCCAAACCCCATCGAAAACCTTGAAACGCTACTTCTCCGAATTTCTGCGGATTTTCGACCTACACGCCTCTGGGAAATGGTTTTTGTTGGCAAGCGCGATCGGCGTTGTGGCCGGTCTGGGGGCGATTGCGTTCCAGTTTCTCAGCCATCTCGTCCTGCATTATGCGTTGAGTTCGGTGACTGGGTTTCACCCTCGTGAAGCGGCGGGAGAACACGCGGTCTTTGAACCCGAAGAGACGCCATTCCAACCCTGGTTGATTGTTGTCGTGATGACCGGGGGCGGCGTTGTTTCCGGGTTGCTGGTTTACACGTTCGCGCCGGAAGCCGAAGGTCACGGAACTGATGCCGCCATCGATGCATTTCACAACAAACGGGGCCAAATTCGGGGTCGAATCGGGGTTGTGAAGACGTTGGCATCGGCGATCACATTGGGAACAGGCGGGTCTGGAGGACGTGAAGGGCCAATTGCTCAGATTGGTGCATCGTTTGGTTCGTTTCTCTCCCAGAAGTTGAACCTCTCCGCTCGTGATACACGTATTCTGATGGCCGCTGGGATGGGGGCGGGAGTTGGTGCGATTTTCCGGGCCCCGCTGGCCGGTGCACTATTCGCCGGCGAAATCATGTACCGCGATGCGGACCTGGAATCCGATGTCATCGTGCCCACTGCGATTTCCTCGATTGTCGCTTACAGCGTGTTTGCACTGTCGATGCCGCAAGAGATGTGGTTCACACACTTGTTTGGTCAGGGACTGACTTACCGACCAAGTTCGCTGTTGGAACTCATTCCATTTGGCCTGATGGCAATCGTGTTGGTCCTCTTTGCGATTGTCTACATCAAGACGTTCTACGGCGTTCACCACCTTTTCAAAAAGATTCCCGTTCCGCCGCACATCAAACCTGCGATCGGGGCGGCGATTGCCGGTTTGCTGGGGATTGGGACGTTCTTCTGGTGTGGGCAGAATCCTCAAGCGCTCGCGGTGCTGGCGACCGGTTACGGGACCCTACAGGATGCCATTACCCCGGGCGTCACTGTGAGCATGGCTGTGCTGCTGATCGTGGCGGTCGTCAAGATTCTTACAACATCACTCACCATTAGTTCCGGTGGTTCGGGTGGGGTTTTCGGTCCGTCGATGGTGATCGGGGGATGCATCGGCACGGCGACCGGGATGTTCTTCCAACAGACACTATTTCCCGAACTCGTCAAGAATCCGCAAATGTACGGGATAGTGGGGATGGCCGGTTTTTTCGCCGCGTGTGCTCATGCGCCGATCTCGACGATCATTATGGTGAGCGAGATGACAGGCGACTACAATTTGCTGCTGCCCACGATGTGGACGAGCACGCTTTGTTTCCTATTGTGTCGACGTTGGAGTCTCTACACCAAGCAAGTCCCCACACGCTTGGAATCGCCAGCCCACCGTGGTGATTTTATCGTGGATGTGTTGGAAGGCATCCTCGTCAAAGACGTCTACCGCAAAGATCGAAAAATTCGACTTGTGCCTGAAGGGACGTCTCTCGATGATATCGTTCACAAGTTGGCGACGACTCATCAGCACTACTTCCCCGTTGTGGACGCGGATGAGAAAGTCGTCGGAATTTTCTCCGCAGACGATGTTCGCAGTTGGTTGTACGACGACTCCATTTGGAAGCTGGCGAATGCTCGGGATGTGATGGTGACGAATATCGTTTCTGTCACCCCGGACGACGATTTGAACACTGCCCTTCGACGGTTCACGGCCCTAAACATCGACGAAATTCCGATCCTCGACCCCGCAAACGACGACCGTCTAACGGGCATGTTGCGGCGAAAGGAAGTCATTGCCGCTTACAATCGCAGGCTGATGGAGTACAAAGTCGCGGCGGAGGAAAGTCGGAGTCCCGTTTCGTCGAACTAAACAACAAGAACCGAAGGTTTCTTCGCGTCCACCACCATCGTTGAGAAAGGCAGAAAGCATCTACACCGAGGCCGATTTCACGGATTGGGGCGAACTGGTCAATTTGCGGCCTGGCAACACACGATGGAGAACTTGTCTCGCGGCGAACAGCACATCATGACTGAGGTCGCCCGCACGTCGCCTGAGCCAACGCAGCATCGATACCCGACTACGCCAACGTTGTGGAAATGGTAATTTTGCTAACGTGGTTGTTCTCCAAAGTTCACGTCCCTCACGCCAATGTGGAAAGAGGATCTTCCCGGCGAGTTTAGGATTGTGTGCGACTGCACGACTTCGGTTCGTCGCGTGAAGTTGATTGATCGCCTGGGCGTGAATTCGGCGATCGAGCAGTGTTTCTGGGATTGGTCGGATCTTGCCCCGAAGTGCTAATTCCACGACGAGAATATAGTCGTTGAAAGCGTACAGGCCCTCTAATCGTGTGGTGCGAAGGATGTCCAATCGGATCATCCCGAGTAGTGCCTCGCCGGTGTAGCCGTAGATGACTTGCCGAAATCGCTCGGATGGCGTGTCGCCATCAACCGCGTCGAGTGGCTCCCGAAGACGAAGAAACGTGCCGTTCGAATCGATCTCATTCATCCGGGGGACCACGATGGCAATCGATTCGTCGGCTTCCAACGCCGCAATGCATCGCCGATTGAAGTCCGGAGCAATCGGGTCGTCGTATCCGGCCCACCGGAAGAATTCCCCCCGAGCTTCCGCCACGCACCGGTTATGATTCCACGCCGATCCGTTGTTTTGCTCAGATGTGAGCAGTCGAATTCGGGAATCGGACTTCATGTACTCCTCGCAGATGGCAAGCGTCTCATCTGTCGAGGCGTTGTCAGCGATGATCAACTCCCAATCCGGATCGGTCTGGGCGAGAATCGAATCAATCGTCGGACGCAAGTAGTCCGCAGCGTTGTAAACGGGGAGTCCAATGGTCACTCGCGGAGATTCTGACATGTCACTTCGAGTCCCTGCTGATTACTAAGCAGCAATGATTTCGGGGGATAGTCCGAGTTCTTGGAGTTGATTGGAAATTTCCGTGAGGTACACGGGATTCATGACAATCACGACATCCGGCTGGCTTTGGCAGAGCGATTCCGGAGAAACGATTTGATGTCCACTGCCGGGAAGATAGCGATTCCATTTTCGCGGATTGACATCGACCACGCACTCGATGATGTCCGACAGACCGAGCGTGTTCACGAAACCGACCGTTTTGGAGCTTCCGCCCCAAATCACCACTTTCTTCCCAGACGCGGCGAACTCGTTGAATCGGTCGTGCCATAAGCGAACGGTTTTTCCGAGTTCGGTTTGGAACCGCTCGACATCATCGTGAATCGAATCGAGATCGAATTCGTCCGGCAGGTGTGGCAGCGTCGGAGCCACTGCGGGCGTGGCAACCAAGCAGATGTATTGATCACCGTATTCGGTCCACAAGTGAGTCACGTCGAAATCAGTCTCACGAAACAGCCGAGCTAAGGAACCCATTGTGAAATATGAACAATGTTCGTAGTAAATGTCCCAAAACGCAGCCTCTCGCAATACGCGTCCGGTATCGGGAAGCTCGAAGAAAACTTGGGTTTCGAGTCGATTGCCGATGGACTTGCGAACGGTTGTCAGAAGTTCTTTGGTCTTTGGGATGTGTTCCAAGGAGTGCCGACAAAGAATGGCATCGGCGGCAAGTTTCGAATGTCGCTCGCTGTAGTATTCGGGAAGGAATCGAATTCGGCTTGAATCGGAGTGGGCCAGTCGTTTGGGATCGCTCGCGGGATCAATGCCGATACCGAAGTTTTCACCGACGCGACAGATCAATTCGAGGAAATCCCCACCACCGGAGCCAATTTCCACCACCGTTTTCTCTCGGATTCCCAAATCGTTGACGAGACGATTGGCCAACGAATCCGCATACCGATTGAAGTGAGCCGAGAAGTGTTGCGTGTCTTCGCATTTCGACGAATAGTTGAGCAAAGATGGATCAAAACGCGTGTTCGTGATAAACCCGCAACCCTCACAGAGGCCGAGGCGAACCTCACCCATCGGGTGAGAGATGGCTTCCTCGTAGGTTTCCATGACGAGAACGTTATGCACCGGCAGCAAACCGGCGTCGTAGAATTCCCGGAGTCCAATGCGTCCGCAACTCGGACAGGCTACGGAGACGCGGCGGTCGCAAATCGGGTTGGTGTTGTGGCTGATGGGCACGAAAGAACCTCGGTCCATTGATCGGCGGTTTTTTCCAAATCTAGCACGTAAGCGAGTGACCTTTGTGCAGAATTCGGACACGCGTTCCGCATATCGATAGGCCGTTGGCCTTGGCATCCGTTTACCAGGGTGTGTTGCATTTCGACAACATGCTGTCCATGTCACTCAGATGGTGTCGCCGTGCTCGGTTGCCAATCTTCGAGCCGAAGTTCGACATTTTCGCGGCCGCGAAATCGGTTGATGCCGGCTGTGAATCCGATGTCGATCGTTCCGTCGACTGCGGCAATTTCCTCGGCCCATTCACCACGACCAAATGCAATCGCACGCAGACTTGTTCCGTGCTGTTTCACACGGATATCGAGATGCCTTCCGCCCTCGCCCATTGTCTTGGGAGGGGCCGCCAGTTCGACACGGTTGGCGGCAAAGACCGGTCGCGGGTTCTGTTCGCCGAACGGTCCGAGTCGGTCCAGCTCCTTCACACCATGACGAGTCACGTCCGCCAAACGCACTTCGGCGTCGATGCGGATTTCACCGACTTCACGCGGTACTTGGTGTGTAGACGCGTGTTGTGAAAGTTGCTGGCGGAAATCGTCAAGTCGGTCTTCCGAAACATGCACACCACAGGCGGCGTGGTGACCGCCGAACCGCACCAAGGTGTCCGCACACGCAACCAACCCGTCGTACAAATTGTAACCGCCGAAGCTTCGTCCGGACCCGTGGGCCACTCCCTCATTACGGTCGATCGTCATGAGAATTGCCGGCTTTTGGAATGTCTCCGCGATTCGACTGGCAACAATTCCAATCACCCCGGCGTGCCAACTGGCGTCGGCCAAGACCAGGGCGTGATGGTCTTCCCACTCCGGTTTGGCCTCGACCATTTCCTTGGCCGACTTGAAAATCCGACGTTCCACGGTTCGTCGGTTCCGATTCAATTCTTCCAAATACTGTGCCAGTTGTGTGGCACGATCTCGATTGGTTGTTGTGAGGAGTTCGACCGCCAACCGAGCTTGCCCAAGTCGACCGGCGGCATTCAAACGTGGTGCGATTCCGAAACCGATATCTTCCGCGTCTAGAGTCTGACCGATTTCGATCCCAGCGAGTGTCATCAGGCTGCGTAACCCAATCGAAGATCGCTGGGCAAGACTTCCCAACCCGTAACGAACGATTGTCCGATTCTCCGCTAGCAACGGCACTACGTCGGCAACGGTTCCGATGGCGGTGAGTCCGACGGCACTTTTCAGAAACTCGCGAAGTTGATCGTTCGCACGTTCGCCATCACCCAATTGAACGCAGATCGACCACGCCAATTTAAACGCCACTCCGACACCACAGAGGTCGCCAAACGGATAACTTGTGCCCGGTAAACGGGGATGGACCAAACACGCGGCGTCAGGTAGCTCCTCCTCGAATTGGTGGTGATCGGTGATGATCAACTCCAATCCCAATTCCTTTGCGAGTGCCGCCTCCTCAACCGAAGAAATCCCACAATCCACGGAGATGACAAGCTGCTTGGGATCGCTTTCGGCTAGTTGTCGAATTGCGTCACAATTGAGCCCGTAACCCTCTTCCAGTCGGCAAGGAATATAGTAATCGACTTCCGCACCGGCCAATTTCAGGCAGTTCCAGAGCAAGGCCGTCGCCGTCACGCCATCGACGTCGTAGTCCCCGTAGATCGTCACCTTACGCTCGGCTTTGATCGCAGAGACAACCCGCTCGGTCGCCTCGCTGATGCCGGGTAGCAAACTTGGGTCATGCAGGTCGGTTAGTTTCGTTTCAAGGAACTTCTTGCCGTCTCCGGGTGAGTCCATCCCCCGCGCAATTAGAACCTGAGCCGTCAACGGCGACACTTGCAACGCCTGACAGAATGCACGCACGCGGGCTTCGTCGTACGGAAAGAATCGCCAAGTTTTGGCCATGATGAAATATGGTCTGGTTAATGGGTCGAAACGATTATTACACCATGGCCCGGCAAGGCTGTCAAAGTGTACGATCCGCGAAAAAATGTCGGAAACTTGCGGAATAGAACAAGCGTCTGGAACTCTTAGAAATAGAACTCGATCAAAAGTGAAGTCGGCAATCGCCTGACTTTTCTGACTTTCCGAACTTCTCTTCCATCAAATGTATAAACCAGAGGCCGCAATGAAAACTCGCGCTATTGGATGTTTGATCTTTTTGCTTGTCGGTTGTGGAGCCAGTTACCAGTCGGACGGTGCCGCGAAATACACCGCAGCCGAGGGGGGCGAGGCTAACGCCGATTTCGATGCCCCAGCGGGTGCTGAGAGAGCGGCCGTTGCTGAGAACAACGGCGGTGTGGATGTCGAATCGGCCGAGCGGAAAATCATCTATGAGGCAAGAATCTCCCTCGTTGTTGACGACTTCGAAGCAGCCAGTAAGAGCATCCAAAAACTGGTCGAACGCTACGAGGGGTATCTCGGTGAAACGTCCGTCGATCGCACTCAAGGGGCCTATCGCACGGGGCGTTGGGTTGCGCGGATTCCGGTCAAAAAGTTTTCGGAATGTCTCGATGAACTTGCCGAGATCGGTGTGGCTGAACGACAAGGCCAGACGGCTCAAGACGTCACAATGGAATACCTGGACGTCGAAGCTCGCATCAAGACCAAGAAAGAATTGGAGCAACGCATTCTTGATTTGCTGGCCGATCGCGATGGAAAACTGCAAGACGTGATCGCTGCCGAGCAGGAGTTGGCTCGCGTGCGGAGTGAGATTGAGTCGATGGAGGGCCGCTTGCGTTATTTGCAGAATCGAACCTCGTTCAGCACCGTCACGATCGATGTTCGCGAAGAGAAAGATTATGTCCCTCCGAAAGCCCCGACGTTTTCCGACCGCATCGCCACGGTGTGGAATCGTTCGCTGGATTCTCTCCAAGACGCGGGCTTGGCGGTCGTCTTGGCAGCGGTCGCGTTCGTGCCTTGGATGATTCCAACACTGCTGTTTTTGCTGGTTTGCTACTTGGTTCTCAAAACGGTGTATCGAAAAGTTCGCCACCGGTTCTTCGGTCCCGCCGACACGTAATGCGGACAATTGATGGGGTTTCGGCTGGGCACTCCGTTTGCAATTTGCGACGCAACGCCGTGTAATGAGAAAAAAACTTCCAAGGAGCCAGTTGATGAGTCTAAAATTTGCGTTCAGTTTGATCGGTTGTTTGCTGATTGCAAACCTGAATTCGACAGCCGCTGACGAAAAGAACCCCTCGACGCGGTGGGAATCCACGATTCAGAAATTTGAACAAGCCGACAAAAAGCAATCCCCGCCAAAAGGGGCCATTCTCTTTGTGGGCAGTTCGAGCATTCGGTTGTGGGATCTGGAAAATTCCTTCCCAGAGCACACTGTAATCAACCGGGGTTTTGGTGGGTCGGAAGTGGCCGACTCTTTGTTCTACGCCGATCGGATTGTGACCAAACATCAACCCCGGCAGGTGGTCATGTACGCTGGGGACAACGACATTGCTCACAATAAGACGCCGGAGACGGTGGCTCGGGATTTCCGTCAGTTTGTGAAGAAGGTTCGTCAAGAGTTGCCAAACGTGCCGATTGCTTACATCGCGATCAAGCCTTCGTTGAGCCGATGGAAACTGGCGGAGACCATGAAAGAAGCCAACGCCCTTATCGAACAGCAATGCGAGGCGAATGAGAACTTGGAATACATCGATGTGTGGAACCCAATGATCGGCAAAGACGGCAAGCCACGTCCCGAGTTGTTCCGCGATGACGGTTTGCATCTCAACAAAAAGGGGTACACGCTTTGGAATTCCCTTGTCGAACCCGTGTTAGTCGATGAATAACACCGTCAAAATCGACCGAGGATTACCGGGACAACGTCCAGTTGAACGCGTCATTGGCTACCAAAAATGGCGCGATTTATTGTTCGTTCACTGGACCGTCTCTTCCGAGACATTGCGACCGCTGATTCCCGCTGGCTTGGAGCTTGACTTGTTCGACGGGAAAGCGTGGTTGGGTTTGGTTCCGTTTGCGATGCGGGGTGTCCGACCCTGGTGGGGTCCGTCGGTTCCGTTCGTTTCGAACTTCTTGGAAACGAACGTGCGAACCTACGTGTTGCTCAATGGTGAGCCGGGCGTGTGGTTTTTCAGTCTGGACGCCGCCAACTCTTTGGCTGTTCGCATTGCCCGATCACGGTGGGCGTTGCCATATTTCCGGGCCCAAATGAGCCTGCAGCAAACGAGCGGCGGCATTCGTTACTCGGGGCAGCGGTTGTGGCCGGAACCGTCCGATGCTTCGTATACGATTTCGGCGGAGCTTTCGCCGGACCAACCGAAGCCCGCAGAAATTGGCACGCTGGAACACTTTCTCGTCGAACGCTATCTCCTTTTCGCGGTACATCGCAGTGGAGAGATTTACCGCGGGCAGGTCCATCATACGCCCTACGAAATTCAGCCTGCGACAGTCATGCAATGCGAGGAGAACTTGAGCGTCGCCGCCGGTTTGCCGCCTTGCAAGGAGATTGCACACGCTTGCTTTTCGTCGGGTGTGGATGTCGAGATTTTTCCGTTGCGAGCACAGAAATACTCAAGTCGCGGTCGGTGAAGATGTTCATCGCAACTGTTCGGCGGTCTTCGATAAAGAGAATGCTGAAATCTTCATCACGGAATTCATGATTGGCCGATGAAAACTGCATGAGTCACGTGCGGTCCTGGCAATTATTCGGATTACTCCTGTTCGGCTTCGCCGCCGTGTCGGGGTGCGCACAGGTGACGGCTGGTCCGGGAATGCACGGATTGGGGATCGTCGCGGATCAGCATGTGACTTGGACTTGGTTCGACTGCAACCTGCTGCGTCGTCCGGCGTTATTTGTGGGAACGATCGATGCTCGTCCGTTGGCTGCCGATCGTGTTCGACATGCCCGGTGGCGGCACGGTGCGGGAATCGCTGATACGCCTGCCATGCCTGCCGGGGCCAACAACACCTGGATGACGAGTGCTGGCCCAATCGTGTCCGACACCTTCGAAGAACCGGTGTCGTCGGAATATCTTGACGAAACAGAGAGCTCAGCGGAAGACGCAGTCGAGAATGCTCCCGCACCAACCGAATCGTCCGACGTGCCAATCCCCTCGGAGTCGGAAACAGATGGCCTTGAGTCGGACGATAACGCTCGCGATCAGGATCTTCGCGCCGAGTTACCGATCGACGATCTGATTCTTGAGCCGGAGCCGTTTGCCGAGGATCGATCGTCCTTAGGGCAGCCCGTTCAATTTACGGACGAGCCACTCGCCGGTGAGCAATACGAAGAAGAGGATCAGAACGGGCCAGTGATCCCACAGCTCGAACTCTTCACGCCTCGACGATCGTATGTCGGGTGGAGTCAACCGTTCGGGCAGGCGGCTGACAGTGTCGGGGGTGAATAGTTCCCCACCACTGACGTCAGCAATCTGTTGCAGCAATTTGCGGTTGGCACTAACGTTGGTAAGTTCGGCGGTCGGGCGTTCCGTGACGTAAAACTTCGTTTCCAGGTTGCCAGGATCAACAGCCGCACCGGCGACACGGAGATTGACTCGGTACTCACCGGCGGGCAGGTTGGCAGCTTGTCCTTCGTGCATCAACGAGCCATCGGTGATCGGTGACAAGTCCACCTCGGTCATCGAGGACCAACGGCCCCGTGCGTCTTTTTGTTCGATCACTGCTGTTGCGGTGACGTCTGGGTTCTGACGCAGAAAATTCGCCCGCCACCGAGCTTGAAACACGGCGTCTTCGCCGGCATTCAAATCGGTCCGCAGCATGCCAAAACGAACAAAATCATTCCCCGCGACCGCTTTGTTCATTGCCGCCCAGCGAGCCAGTTGTCCCCAAAATCGGTGGTGGTAAGCATCTCCGACTCGGCTTCGCCATCGCCATGTGCTGTCGATACCCAACCACAAAACCTGACCGGCTCCGACGTACTGTTGGACGATCATGGCGTTGTTTCGTTCTTCGGTTAGCGTGTGACCGACAGGCCGGTTGGCCGGGTTGACGTCCGCGACTGCGTAGACCATCGCCTGAGGTTTGGCTTCGCCGAAGATGCCCCAAGTGTGTCCGGGTAAGTTCTTCCAAACCGACTGGTTGGCCGCTGCACCATCCGTGCTGAGTTGGAACATCGCCTCGCGTTCCGCTTCGGGAGTCAGACGCAGATGGAAACCTCTTTCGTGCGGACTTCCGAAGGAGTTTGCTCCCGCGACGACATGAGGCTGCGGGTTTTCGATCGGCAACAGACGCTCCACGATTGGTGAGCGATGTTGCATCGGGAAGTGTCGTTGTCCCGCGGTCAGCACAAGCGTGCCTGCGTCTTCCGACACGAATCGGTCCAAGAGTTCCCAAGCATTCGGGGGCAGATTCGCCGGTGCGACATCTCCCAGGATCACGAGATCCGCGTCCGCAAACGGTGATTGAGTTTGGTCATTCGCATCACGGGGGAGATTGAGTTTCCGGGGGAACCAAGTGTCTGGCAGCACACCCAGATAGGGTTGATCGAACACGATGGCATCGACGTTGTCCCGCCCGACCGCTTCGTCACGAATGTATGCGTTGTGAATGTAACGAAACTCCCAGCGAGCGACGCCATCCAAGAGAATAATTCGAACTTGATCATCTACAATCGTCATGGCGAACGTTTGCAGGTTGTTGTCTGTCCGTGTTTCGGTCTCTTGCGGTTCGATCTTGAGAGTTAGCTCGTGCCGACCGATTTCGTCTTCGTCGATTTCAAATTGAATGTCTGCTTCGTCGGATGTGGGAATGATCGTCTGTTTAAGCGGTTCTTGACCGTCTTGTTCGAGGGTGACGACAATGGACTGCCCTTCAAACCCGGACGTGCTGAGTAACGCCTTCACAACCCGTGTGTCGTTCGGGTAGGAGGTCTGCGGATAGTCGATATGGGCGATGGCCAAATCGCGAGGTCGCCGCTCCGATCCAATCATCACGGGGAACACCGGTGAAGACACATTTCCCAAACGGGCAGCCAATTCGACCGCGTTGCCATCCGACTGATCACGACCATCGGTCAGCAACACCACGCCAATCAGAGGTTTCTCGGAATCGCCATTGAGCGAACGTAGTCCCTGCGAAAGGTCTGTAGTCTCGGCCTGAATCTTATCGGGTGGTTCGAGTGATGTTTGCTCAATGAAGTCGGCCGTTTGCTCGTCGTCGAGAGCGGCGAGCATCTCCGATTGTCCCGCGAAGACGATGAGTTCCCTTTCACCGGCCTCGCCAATGGCGGACCAGAGTGGTGTTTCGTCTTCAAAAAGCAGTCGTTGCACCACGGCTTTGCGACTGAGTCGATCGACACTCTCAAAAACCGCGTTCAGGTTTTCCCGCCGCACCTGCGTCAGTTCACGACGCTCTTCGATCGTCTCGACCTCATCGGGACCCACCCACTCGGGTTCTTGTCCCTTCTCGAATGCTTCGAGGTATTCGTCGAGACGTTGATCGATTTGTGAGTTGCCGATCATCCCCAGGCCGCGTGCCCAGCGGAGTTTTTCGGCGGAAGTGGCGTGGGAATCGAGGGTGTCCATGCTGTCGGACAGATCAATTGCCACCAGAATGCGGCCGTCATGAGACTCGATTCGCTCCCAGACCAGCGACGGTTTGAGCAATGTCACGGCGAAGACAAACAATATCGCCAGCCGAAGCAGCAGTAACGTATTTCCGACGGAGGGGCGGACAAGACGTCGTTCATACTGGAGTAGAACGAAGATCAAACCGACAGCGGCCAGCACCGCCAAAATCGATCCGACGGCCCATGCTCCGAGCGATGACCATGCCAACTTACCGACGGCGAAAATCGTCAATCCGCTGAACAAGATGAGTGGAAGCCACCGGCGTTGTTTTTTCGTGGCGTTGGTGGCCAGACCGATCACCCCGACGGCGGCGATGACAATTGTGACGAGAATCCACAGCGAAGCGTCACCTTCTTGGAAGATCAATCTTCGTTCGAACATGACGACGATAAACCTTAGGGGACGGGACGTTCGAGTATCCAGCGGCGTTCACTGGGGAGGGAGTTGGCAATCACCACCCACGAAGATAACGCTACTGAATACGGATCACAACATCCGCGTCAGCCCAAGGTTTCGTCTTCCTCTGGAATCGGCCTGGCGGTTATTCCTCTGAATTCGCGGCATCGGTGGTTTCGTCGTCTGGTTTGATCGACTTCAATGCTTCCTGCATCGTGATCGTGTTTTCTTTGCTGACGAGTTCCTCGATTCGGATAGCCGCTTGCAACGCCGGAATCGCAACCTCTGCTGCTGGTCCGAGGTCACCCAGCGAACGAGCCGCACCGGTCCTGACATCGGGATCGGAATCGCTCAACATGGCGGTTAACCGAGGAACGACGGCAATTGCTGCCTGGCCGACTCCGCCAATTTCACCCGCAGCGGCCCCACGAACTTTTCCGCCAGGTAGCACAGCCAAGTTGGCAAGCGTCTCAACGGCTTGCTGCTTCGCTGATTGAACCGAGTTGTCATGTCCCGGCAAGTCGCCGATCAGGGTTGCAGCCTCGAGTGCTACATACTGGTTTGCGGTGTGCATCGATTGCAACAGCGGGCTTGTCAGCAATGTCGGATCCGCTTCCAGGTCGGACAATGTTCGCAGAACCAGCAATCGATTCTCGGCGGGAAGTCGGCGGATGTATCCGACCAATCCCACGGGAACGACACTGGCATCGAGCTCGATCTCAGTGAAATCAATTGAGCGTCGATGAAGGATGTCGAACAACGCGGGTTCCAACATCGCGCGGACATCCACCAGGGATTGTCGCCGTTGATTGGCCGATTTCAAAGTTGCACGCAGCTCGGTGTCCGTCTTGGTTCGATCCGATTTGGGACGGGCATTGATGCGATCGATCGCAGCTTGACGAACCGCTGCGGCATTTCGACTCGCGACCAATTCGATCAGCGAAATCACTTCGTAGGCACGGAATCGGTCGGGATTCGCGAGAGTCTCTGCCCAAAGTTCCGGGTGATCGGCAGCGGTTTCGGGAGCGAAGTTTCGCACGAGTTGAGCAGCGATCGCCCAACGTTGCGGCTGCAAACTTCGGTCCTGCATTAAGCGGTAGAGTGAGTCGATCAACGCATCTTCGACCGGTCTGCGTGGAGATGAGGACAGGTCAAGTTCGATCAACGCCGACCCAGCAACGACGGCGTATGGCAGTTCACCTCGTTCGATGACAGCGACAAGACCTCCCACTGCCGCCCGCAACGATTCTCCATCGAGTCCTTGAATCGCAGCCGCAGCCGCTTGACGGACATTGGGATCGCGGTGAGCCAAGGCGTCGACCAGCTCCCGTGCCACAGCGACTTTATCTGGCTCGGGCGGAGGGGCTTGATTCTGGGTTGCGTTGTCCTGAGCCATGACGGTACCGCAAAGCACAACGGCCACCGCCCCCAACCCAGAACACGTTCCTATCGACAATCGCATGAGAAACTCCCAAGACTCCGGTTTTATCGTGAATGCTGTTCAGTCTAAAGAACGTGCCCCCCGGAACGCATCTAGAATCTGGATTAGTCAAAGCAAAAAGAAACCTTGCAATCGGTTTGAACGACTGCAAGGTTTCAAATTGTTGGTTGATTTTCGGCAACACGACACTCGAGCCGGTCGCGTCAGGTTCGAGGCCAATGTGACCGAATTCGATTCCGTGTCACGTGCGGCAATTCATTGCGGCCTGTGAAGACACCCCGCCATTTGCGACACCGAAAACAAGCCTTTTTTAGTTACCGGAACCGAGGGAAACCGAACTGCCTTGGTTGCCGACTTGAACTTGAATCTGGTGTGGTTTGGCCCGTTCGGATTTCATCAAGACAATCGTCAGCACACCATCGTTGACCTCGGCGGAAACCTGTTCCGGGTCTACGGGTGCGGGCAGAGGCAGTGCGCGGGAGAAACTTCCGACCGCCCGCTCATCGAGGTGTGTCACCTGACCTTCACCACTTGGGGAAGGTGACTTGATGCCTTTGACTGAGAGCATGTTGCCCGTCAAATTGACTTCCAGCGTTCGCGGATCGACGCCGGGAATATCCAGAAACACACGCACGTCTTCGGTTGTCTCGACCAAGTCCGCACTAGCGATAAACCGATGATCGACGTTTCGCGGTTTCAGTGTTTCCCACGCCCGGGAACCGGAGCTTCGCACCACTTCAATCCACTTGTCCATTTCAGATCGCAATTTTTCGACCGAACTCCCCAGAGGGCCGTCGGCTTGGGGGTCTTCCGTCACCATGAGATGCCTCGTAGTTGAATTTTCAAAGTCGTTCTTTCCGGCTGTCGACCGGGAAACGCATTCTACCATACTTCGGCACAAGAACAGGACCTTGGAATCAGCAGACCCACAAAACGGTCAAAATTTTTCATCCGTACTAATCAGTTCACAGGCTAGTCGAACCGATGGTTCCATCCACCGTCGGGGAATGGTTGGGCAACTCCCGCGACAATCAACTCCTGAACTGACGGTTCCTCGATGGTCCCAATAACATGAATTGGAACCTTGCAAGTCGGAAGACGTGGACCGTCCGACGCCGCTACGGTGAAAAGCAGTTCGAAGTCTTCCCCGTCTTCGAAGGCGTTCTGCCAGTGATCACACTCGGGTTTGAGCGGAATGGCCTCCGCCTCGACTCTCGCTCCCACATTGGCGGCATCAAGTAGGTGTCGTAAATCGGAGGACAGTCCGTCGCTCACGTCGATCATGGCGTGAATATCGAGTGCTGTCCGTAGTTGGTGAGATTCGCGAATTCGTGGCGTGAATTTCAGATGGTGACCAAACCGACTTCCACCCAATGGGCCGGTGACACCGATTAAGTCGCCAACTTGTGAACCGTTCCGGGTGATCATGGGCGTGGCCGATTCCCCCAAGACGGTGACACTAATCATCAGCGGCCCGTTCCAGGTATTCGTGTCACCACCGACAATGGCCATATCAAATTCTTCGGCAAGTTCACGGACACCGTTCATCACTCGGCTGGCGAAATCGGCACCCCGCCGACGATCGAAAACGACACCCACCACTGCCGCAAGTGGATGAGCCGCCATCGCTGCGAGATCGCTCAGGTTCACTGCCAGTGCCTTGCGACCGGCAAGTTCCGGCGTTGCGGGGGGATAGTCGGGATTTTCATCGAAAACAAAATGCACGCCCTCGATGAGCGTATCGACAGCCATCGCCAAGCGGTCACCTGAGGCGGAAGAGACGATGGCGGCGTCGTCACCGATCCCCAATGGCACACGCGGATGAGCTGGCATGCGGGCTCGGAATGCGTTGATCCAGTCAAACTCGTTCATCACAACAGTCACTTGGCTTTGTCACAAAAAAAAGACGCCACCGGAGAACGGCGGCGTCTGTATCACAGACTTTTCGTCGTCAAAAATCAATCATCGAAGTCAATTCGGAATCCTGGCAGACTCAGGCTCCAACCGCCATCACGATACCCGCGATAACCGGTTCCATACCGTCGATATCCCGAGTCGAATCCTCGATTGTAAGAACGGGAATACGGACGCGGATAGTAACCATAGCCCCGATTCCGTGGCGCGTCGAAATACCGGGAGTACGGCTGACTATAACCATATCTGCGGTTTGGGCGGGGAAAGTAAGATCCGTAGGGACGCACGTAGTCTCGCCGAAAATCTTCCCGATCTTCGTAGCGGTCCTCAAGTCGCTCACGATATTCTTCGCGTCGCTCTTGGATACGCTCACGATATTCCTCTTGAGCCTCACGTCGATCTTCGAGGTAATCCTCATAGTCGTCGTCTGCTCGTGCCATACCGGCACTTGCCGACAACAATGCAGCGGCCAGGCTGAATGTCGTGATGTGGTGCAGTTTCATGATAGTCTCCTTCAATTCTGGAATCGACCCGTCATTGGTCATTCGGGGAAGTTGCAATTCACAGACCGTCGGAGAGCAAAATTTACAAGATTCGAATAAGTCGTTCTTCCTCAGGGATTTAGGATACGTGTTCGCTTATCTGGTTGTTTTCGTTGTGCGAGGGAATACACCGAGTTGGTCGGTTGATGACCAACTTCGACGGAATTGCGATCGGTAAGCAAAAACACCCAGGCAGGTGAATATCACCAGCCTGGGTGTTGTCACTCAATGGTACTCGTATCAGCCAAACAGATGTCGTTCCAGGCCTATTTTTGGCCGATTTCCGTCGGGATGGCCAAGTGACCGAACAGGGTTTCGCTTCCGCGAAGAATGTAGAACTTCAACGGGTTGAAGTTATTCAATTTCGGATGCTCGAGCACATAGGCCACGTTCTCGGCGTTCACGGTTTCCCAGATATGGAGTCCGACCAGGACATCACCTTTGCGAATGCCATTCCGATCGGCCGGGCTGCCGGATCGGACATCCGTGACTTTCATGCCACCCCGATATCGGGAGGAAAGCGAACCGAGTTGGATCAAGTTGGTCTTTGCCAATTGCAAGCCCAGCGTTTTCCAGGTGCTGCTTTCAATTTCGGTATCGGTATTTGCCGATGCGAGCATTCCGTAAGCGGGCTTCGTGCCACTCCCGGCTCGGCTCTCAATGGCCATCGAGAGAGTTTTCTCGTCGCCGTTTCGTCGGATCACAACCTTTTTCTGGTTGCCAGGGCGGACGCCAATCCAAGCTCGTTCAAAGTCGACGGCATCCACAATCGGTGTATCGCCAACACGCAACACGACATCACCGGCTTTCAAGCCAGCTTTGCGAGCCGGGCTATCAACCATCGTCGTGACAACTTCAAAACGACGTTCCTCAGCCTTTTTGTAGCTATTCCCCAATAGTCCGTGCCAAGTGCCGTCGATCTGCTCAATGCTGAGCAACTGAGCGATGGTTTCCCGAGCATCATCGATGGGAATTGCAAAACCAATCCGCTGGGCACCGGCTCGAATCGCGACGTTGATCCCGATGAGATCGCCATCCATATTGAGCAACGGCCCGCCGCTGTTGCCGGGGTTGATGCTGGCATCGGTTTGCAGCAGGTTGTCGTAGGATTGAGTCTCATTGACTTCGACATCTCGCGACAACGAACTGAGAATCCCACAGGTCACGGTATGTTCGTAACCATAGGCGTTGCCGACGGCGATCACGGTCTCACCGAGCATCAAGTCCGACGAGGTTCCCAATGGCATAATTGGCAAGGGAGTACTCGGCTCGATTTTGATGATCGCCAAGTCTTTGGCGGCATCGTACGTGAGAACACGTGCGGTATAAGTTCCACCGTCTTTGAGCGTGCAACGCAAGACGTCGACACCTTTAACGACGTGATGGTTCGTCGCGATGTAGCCGCGTTCGTCGATCACAATTCCCGTCCCCATGCCGTTGACTTTTCGGCTTTTATGCGGGGCGAAAAGTGTGTCCGCCGAGGCAGTTTTTTCGCTATGGATATTGATCGCGGACGCTTGCGCCCGTTTGACAGCCCGGACAATGGGCGTCTGGCGGAGTTCCGAAGCCGACGCGAGCGACAGCCACACGACTTGGAACGCCAGACAGAGTCCGTATGGCAGAATACGTCTAATCATAGGCCGGTTCAGTCGATACGCTGGTCAACCGGGCGTGTCGGTTGGGCGCGACGGATTTCAAAGCCGCAATACGACTGTGAAATCCCGAGCCGAACACGCAATGCCCGTTTGAGTTGCAGTCCAGTGAGTGCCTCATTCCTTTGGCCGACCGGAGAACGCTCCTTCAGGTCTCCGCAGATTGAGACATCGTCCGCACCGCCAAGCACCCTTGAAACGCCGGGGCCGATGACGCATAACTTGCCTAACCGGATAGCGAACGGTTCCTGCCTTTGATACGGAACCGGAGCGTTCGGCAAACTAATCCTAAACCTTGCAAACCTCCTGTATTCTCACCGAAAAGGACTCGACCATGCCCAGCCCGCAACAATTGGAAGCGATGTTGGAGTCCGATCCGGACGACGTCTTCCTGCGATATGCATTGGCGATGGCGCATCGTAGCGCCGGCGATCACGAGCAAGCCATCCAAGTTTTCGATGACGTGCTCGAACGCGATGCCGAACACGTGCCGTCGTATTTTCAGAAAGCGCAGACGCTCGCCGAACTCAAGAAGGTTGACGAGGCGCGGGCGGTGATCAATGACGGCATCAAAGTCGCCGACCGTGTCAACGACGCCCACGCCGCGGGAGAAATGCGTGAGTTTCTGGCGCTGCTGTAAATGTTTGCCTATCGACCGCAATGTGCCACAGCTCTGTGAGCCGTGTTTCCAGCAAGTTCACGTCGATCCGCCCGACTCTATGAGCCTTGGCACACTGAACTCGAAAAAGGGGGCCACTAGCTTCGCCAGTGCGATAAAGGTTCAACGTTCAAATGCTTTCACTGGCAAAGCCAGTGGCACCCGCGCACGAGTTTCTCGCACTTTTAGGAGAGCAAACATGATCGACGAAGCAATGGCGATTCAGATTGCAAACGATCGACTCAAAAAAGTGCGGGGAACCACGAAGCACATGTTCGCAGGCTGCGACTTTCGCGAAGAACGGACTGGTCGGTATTCCTCACCGGCCAGTTGGATTGTCACGTATCTGAAGCCGCCGCCGTCCGGTATGACGGTTGATGACGGCGGTCAACTTATTGCTATTTCGATCGATGCTGAAACCGGGAACGCGAAGGTTTTTCGCGGTCTCTGAAAGCGTGTGAACAAGCAAATTGGCCGTTCGGGATCATTCGGAGACGAGATTGTTGCCGGTTGCGTTCGGCGAAAGTTTGTTGAGTTCCGCTTCCACATCCGTGAACACGTTGCCGTCAACCAAGATGTTTTCCGTTGGCTCCGTGACAGCAATTGCTTTCGGTCGGACGGAAGAGAAACCGTTGCCCGTGATGGTAATCTCGCGGGTCTTTTCGAGAATCAAGCCGCCGGCCGCCAGATCATTCTCGGCTCGGCGAACTTTGTCGTCGCCAATGTAACTGTTAGAAAAACTGTTGCCGGTGACGGTGATTCGCCCGCTATTCGGGCTGATCCGCAGACCAAAATCCTTGTTGATCGTGAAGGTGTTCGCACTGACAGCACACCCGTGGCCGTCTTTCAGATCGATTCCGGAACCGTTGTGAGCGATCACATTCGCGCTCAGGGTGTCTCCGTAACAGTCGCGATCCAGGATAATGCCCGTGCCGTTGCATTCCTCAATCATGTTTCCGGAAACCACGGAACCATAGGTATTTTCCACAACAACACCGTGGCGGAGATGGTCGTCCAGGTTGTTTCCGTTCATGCAGAGGTTGTAGCCATCTGCGCATCGCACGGCATCTTGGTTTTCTTCGAAGTGGTTGGCGGAAACGACAATGTCGTGGCAGCCGATCAAATTGAGGCCGACTTTCTTGTTGTACGTGATCAAACAGTCACACACGCGTGGGTCTTCATAGCAGAAGTCGAGCCGAATGCCATCGCCGCCGTGCTCACTCACGGTCACGCCTTCGAGATAAATCTCGTTCACGAACTCCGCCAAAATGCCATGCCCACTCTTTTCTTGTCCGACAACACGGAGATCGCTGATTTGCACTCGCCATAGCCGGTCTTTTTTCGCGACTTCCTTCCGCGTGGGATGAGCGACCAGAATCGTGGGCTGACCATCTTGGTTGGTGTTCACAAGCTGAGTGGACGTTCCGGCACCTTTGATGTGAATGTCACTTCGTTCGATTCGCAGCGGTTCGGAAAGCTCGAATCGCCCTGGTGGAAGACGAACAAGACCGCCTTCTTCCGGAACGGCATCGAGGGCAGCTTGAAGAGTCTTGTAATCGGCGGCGTCGATGACCGTCCGTGCACCAGATAGAACGATCGGTTTCGTGGAGTCTGGCCAGAGCATCGTGCCGGTCAGCACGGAAATGACCAAAAGACACGGGATCAGCGTGTAAGTGTTCTTCCTCATCGAATGGGGAATCCTTCTTGGAGATTCGGCGGGTGGTTCGAAAATTTGACGTAAGAACACATCAGACTCGATTGATTCATGAATGTCAAACCGTCTAACCAGCGACACTTAAGGACTTTCCGCGCGCCGAATCTCAAAAATTAGGAATTCCGATGCAGATGGTCCGATTAGTCAACCGATACCGATTGTATCGGCGGATTGCGCCGACCGTTGACTATTGGAACTGACACGCCATGCGGATGGCCGATCCTTCGCCTCGCTGGAGACAAACTATGATGGATCGTCGGCTGGGCCGACCTTCTCGGGCACTTTTGTTACTAACGTGTTTTGCCGTTGGTTGTGCCCAAATGAAGGGAATTCCTGAGCGATACCTCGCCCTCCGCGATAGCGAGCTGGAGTACTACCGTGAGGTCGCGACGGAAGTCGATTTTCCAACACACGTTGAGACGTTCGAAGACGACCCGCTTGCCGGTTCGGAAGCTCCGTTACGCATCACGAATCCGGAACGACGGGAAGTTCGCGATATCACCTTGAGTGAAGCAATCCATACGGCATTGGCTTCGAGTGAAATTATTCGGGATCAAGGCTCGTTCTTCTCACCCAATAATACGCTTCTGCGAAACACAGTCAGTGCGCCGAGTGTGTACGATCCGGCGCTGAGCGAGACCGGTGTTCTGTTCGGAAACCGCGGCGTTGAGGCGGCGTTGGCTGATTTCGACGCTCAATTGACGAGCAGTTTGACTTGGAGTCGAAACGAACAGGTACAGAACAATCTGTTCACATCGGGCGGTTTGCGTCCGGGGCAGACACTCGCGGAAGAAGGCGCCCAGTTTCAGACTCGAATTCAGAAAACGTTGGCCAACGGCGGGATTCTTGCGGTCCAGCATGACGTGAGCTACTCGGGGAACAATGTGCCCTCGCGGTTGTTTCCGTCGGTGTTCACGGGGCAGGTTTCGACGGAATACCGTCAGCCGCTGCTGGCCGGACACGGTATGGAGTACACGCGGATTGCCGGTCCGATCTCGCAAGCGATTCGTGGCGTTGTTGGGGTGAACCAAGGGGTCGTGATTTCGCGGATCAACACCAGCATTTCCATCGCAGACTTCCAATTGGCCGTGCGAAATCTTTTGAAAGACGTCGAAGACTCCTACTGGAATCTCGCGTTGGCCTACCGAACTTGGGACGCCGAAGTCGTTTCCCGAGATGCAGCCTTGGGAACGTGGCGAACACTGCGGGCAGATTTGGAAGCCGGACGCCGTTCGATCACCGACGAAGCACAAGCACAGGAAACGTATTTCGACGCGCGTGCTCGGGCGGAGTCGGCACTCGCGGAACTCTACAGCACCGAAGCCCGATTGCGTCGATTGCTGAATCTGCCACCGGGTGACGGCACAATTCTACGTCCGATCGACACGCCCACAACGGCGGAAATTGTTCCAAACTGGGATATCTCGCTCGCCGAGGCCCTCACGAACCGTGTGGAGCTTCGTCGTCAGAAGTGGCAGCTCAAGAGTTTTGAACTCAGTCTGCAAGCGGCCCGAAGTGTGGCTCGACCGCGTTTCGATTTCGTGTCGAGTTACCAAGTCAATATGTTCGGCGACCAACTCTTTGGCAGCATGGACGACGACTCTGGCGACACCATGCAGGGTTTGAACTCGGCCTACGAAACTCTCACGCAAGGCGACCAAACCGGTTGGACGCTGGGATTCGAATTCTTCGTTCCGATCGGATTGCGACTGGCGAAAACGCAGGTTCGCAATCAAGAACTGCAAGTCGCGAAAGCTCGTGCGGCATTGGCGGCACAGGAGTTGGAAGTCAGTCACGAATTGGCTGAGGCATTCCGGCGGTTGGATCGTGCTTACAGAACCGCGAGAACCAACTTCAATCGTCGAGAAGCGTCTCGGAAGCGTTTGGCGGCGACCCGTGCGAGTTACGACGCGGGACGTCAGGAAACGACTGTCGACTTGCTGTTGCGTGCCCAGACCGCCGTGGCTCAGTCGGAAGTGGCGTACTTCCGAAGCTTGATCGAATACAACCAAGCGATTGCGGAAATGCACTACCGTAAAGGTACGTTGTTGATGCAAAACAACGTGCAGTTGGCCGAAGGTGGTTGGGACCCGCAGGCCTATACGATGGCATTGCGACAGGCGTGGGCAAGAACTCATGCATTCGAAGCCGATCCGCTACTGCATTCAACTCCGGAACCGTTCGCGACCGGCGAAACTCAAGAGATGATGCCGTTCACACCGACGGAAGCCATGCAGCCGACGTTGGACGAACTCCTCGCACCACTTCCACCAGAAGTCGGTCCGATTCCGAAGGAAGATTTCCAATTGGACAACCCGGCACCACTCGCCCCCGCTCCCGAACCGGAGTCAGATGACAGGGAGGAAGAACTGATCAACTGGACGTTGCCAGTTCCGTCGACCGAAGGCGAGCAGCACGAAAGTCTCTTTGCGAAGCCTGGCACGGCACGATTAGGGACCGAGTAGTCACGGTGTGATGCCCTGACGTCTTGTCGGGGATGGGGATCAACATCAAGCCTGGCACGACCGACACGGTTGTGCCAGGCTTGATCGATTCACACTCGCCACAATTGGCCACCTACTTTTGCGTCATGTCCCACACGCCGTCCCAGTCTTCGACCGGGTTTTCCATCATCGCTCGGCAGCGTTTCTGAAAGAGTCTGGACGGCGGGTCGTCAATCAAATCCAAGACGGATTGAAACGCCCGGCCCGCAGATTCCCAATGGCCTCGACGGTAGGCGTCTAAACCAGACCGATAGTGCGGGATCGCACGGAGAATTCGGGGGTCGATGTCGTGCTGCAAATCACCGATGAGTTCATAAATTCGCAACGGTTGTTGTTTACCAACGACCCGGATTAAGTCCAATTCACGGATGAGAAATTCGTCGGCGACTTCGGCACGGGTGAATTCACTGATGATGATCGTTGTACCGTAAGTTTTGGTGGCACCTTCCAACCGCGATGCCACATTCACGCTGTCGCCGATGCAAGTATATTCCAATCGGCGTTCCGATCCGATGTTGCCCGTGATGACGGTGCCCGTGCTGATGCCGATGCCAATACCGACCGGCGGCAACTCCGATTTAGAGAGCCATTGATTGAACTCTTTGAGTGCCCGTTGCATTCGCAGGGCGGATCGGCATGCGCGAACGGCATCATCGTCTCGCACGAACGGCACTCCGAAGACGGCCATCAAGGCGTCGCCGATATACTTATCGAGCACCCCACCTTCCGCGAACACCCCGTCGACCATCAATGAGAAGTATGCATTCAGGATTTCGACGATCCGACCGGCATCCAACGACTCGGTCAGCGACGTGTAGCCGCGAATATCGGAAAATAAGACGGTCACATCTTGCCGGACTCCACCGAGGCGATCGCCACCTTCGTCGAGAACTTTCTGAGCCAACACGGGGGACATGTAGCGTCCCAAAGTCGTCATGGCTCGTTTTCGTTCGGTAATGTCCTCTAGCACGATGACCACACCATCGTGATTGCCCTTCGGATCACGTAGCGGAACGATATTGTAGTTGAACGAAACCGGATGACCGCTGCCGTTCAAGTCGACATCGGCTGCGTAAATCGGGGTCGGATCATCGTAGACACGCTGGATGTGCTCCACCAAATCAGCGTTTCGATTGCCCGGCCACCATTCCGTGAACGACTTCGTTTGCATCTCTGCCAACTGCCCACCGAGTAGTCGTTCAAATGGGCGGTTGTTGCTGACGAGTTGTCCTTTTTCGTTGAGCGTCAGCACGATTTGGCTGATACTCTGCATAATGCCCTCAAGATAATTCCGCATCTCGAGAGCTTCATCGAACAAAGCGGCGTTTTCCATGGCGATGGCCGCTTGCCCACAGAACGCCCGGAAGAGTTCTTCGTCTTCATCAGTAAAACCGCCGGCACTCTTGTTGACCAACTGTGTGACGCCGACAACCTCGCCGCTTTTGCTCACGAGAGGCATGCAGAGCACACTTCGCGTCCGATAGCCGGTCGCCCGATCGACGGCCGGGTTGAATCGCTCGTCGGCGTGGGCATCGGGAATGTTGACCGGCAGACCGGTGCTGGCCACATGACCGGCGATTCCAACACCGATGGGAAACCGCACTTCCGCTTCCGCTCCTTCGATGAACGTGGAATACAATTCGTTCTTGCCACGATCGACCAGAAACACGCTGGCCCGCTCCGCACCCAGTAGCTCACGAGCGCGACTCATGATCGTGGCCATCAGGCGGCGGGTATCCAAGTGAGACGACATCGTCGCCGCCACGTCGAGCAACGCTTCGACACGCAGACGGACTTCTTGTCGCTGCCTTCGCTCTTCGTCGGCCTTCTCCTGCATCTGCCATTTTTCGACGCCGACCGCCGCGAAAATTGCCAAGGCTGTCAGAATTTCGAGGTGCTGCTCTGAGAACGCAATCCAATTGCTCACAGAGTCGACATAAATGAAACCGAGTACCCGCCCTTCCAAGTACAAGGGGGCACAAATCGCGGACCGGATATTCGCTTGGTCAATACTGTGAACCCCCGCGAATTCCTCGACCGCATTGCTCACCAGCAGCGACTGCTTCGCACGTACCGCCTTGTTGACGATCGTGCGACTGACCACGATGCGTTCGGAGCGATCCGGGTTTTTATGGAACGTGGCTCGATTCGAGACGGTTCCCTCGCCCGTATCGACAAGCCAAACCGAGCCACGCTCGGCCGGCAGTTCCTCGAAGCCCAATCGCAGGACTTGGTCCAACATCTCGTCCAGCGTTTCGCTTTTCAGCAACGCATGCCCCATGCGAGTGAACAAACCAATAATCACGGCGGAGTCCACCAAGCCCGAATGCGACTGGGGAACTTTGAAGTCCCGAGAACTTGTGCTCAAGGCATTGAGCACGCTCGACTTACCAGCTTCCAGATTCGGTGAATCTTGATTGGTCGGCGTAATTCGCTTCTCGTAATCCGCCATATTGATCATGGCGTTGACGCTCGGAGCCGACGATGGGTCGGCTTCCGCTTTGAATTCGACTTCGTCAGGAGCATTCGCGCTGGGCGATTCCTTGTCGACCTGCATCAACGGTTCGCTCTGGTCCCAAAAATCTTCCGGGACCGGCTCCGCGTCCTCAGGATCCTCGACCCGGGACGACGGAGCGTGAAACACCAATGTCACCGGAACCAAACCGGGTGGGCCAAGCGTGAGTTGATCACCGTCTTCGAGTCGAACTTGACTGACTTGCCGTTTGTTGACGAACGTGTGGTTGGTACTCTCCAGGTCATGGACAAACCAATCGGACTCGACACGCAGGATCTCGAAGTGGACGCGGGAAACACCCTTGAGTGGTAAAACAACGTGACAATCACGTCCACGTCCGAACACAGTTCGCGTCTCGCCAAGATCGACACGATTCTGTCGACCTCCACGGGAATAGGTCACATAGGCTGGCTCATTCGGAAGTGACACTCTCGGAAGACTCCCCATACACGCGATGCGTTGAAGGATTCCTATGGAATCGGAGGTTTCGGCGCGATTGATCGTGAATTGACACACCCAGTACCGGATCAAAGACGAAAATAGAGACGTCGATGATCGGAACGGTGCAAAATTGACACCGTTTGCCTCTTTCGATTTTGTCGCGAAAGTTCTATAATTTCAAAAGAAACTCAAACTCTTTTGTTTTAAGCATCGGTTGTAGTAGTCACTGTCATGGCAAAAACACAGCGAAAATTGAAGAAGGCCAACCATGGCCGCCGTCCAGCTAGCTCTAAAGCCCGCAAACTGAAGCGAAAAAAATTCAAGACCTAATGTAACGACCTCGCGGAACCCCGATTGACTCGTAAGATGCTCAATCGGGTCATCAGCGGCGGTAGTGGGGCTGCCCGCTCCACCCAAGTTTGCGATGTAAAGTTCTATAGTAACTGTGGTTTGGCAAACGAGCGAGTTGAAATGTGACCGGTGCACGGCGGATTTCGACGATATCGCCGCACGCGATCGGTCGTCGGATTTGACCGTCGACCACTACAAGTACGCCCTCGGGAGCTTCGGGGACTGCAAGTCGGTACACGCAATCGGCTCCGTCGACCAACGGTCGGTTGCTTAGGGTATGAGGGCAAATTGGCGTAATCACAAACGCCTGCAGGTTTTGCCGCAATAACGGACCCCCAGCTGACAGGCTGTGCGCGGTCGATCCCACCGGCGTACTCACGATCAGGCCGTCACACGAATACGTGGTGACCTTCTCGCCGTCGATGTTCAAGTCGACTCGGATCATTCGAAACGACGCCCCAGCCGTAATGGCGACTTCATTCAATCCGAGCCATCGTTCCTCACTGCCATCGGCACGGATGAGTCGGCATTCGTACATGAGATGTTCGACCACTCGGTACTCATGATTCTCAATGTGCTGGTAGTTGTCTCGAAACTCTTCGCTTGAGAGGTCCGCCAAGAATCCGAGACGTCCGTGGTTGATGCCCAAGATCGGCAGTTGCTTTTCGCCAAGCTGTCGACAGGCCCGCAAGATCGCCCCGTCTCCACCCAAAACGACGACGAGATCTGCTTGCAAACTATCGAGTTGCAAGTCCTCCGTAACTTCCGCCGCAACCAAATCCGTACCCGGCTGGGACTTCAGGAAGTCGGAGAGTTCACCCCAAGCTTGTTGCACCCGTGGACTTTGGTCACGTGCGAGAACGATCAACTTGAGACTGTTCGTTGCCATGTCGGTTTTGGTTCCGTAACGATCCTGCGGTAAACATATTGCATCGATAGTTTGACACGTTTCCCCGAGAAACGAAACCTTGCTTCCGATCAGGAAGTTTTTTTTCGGATTGCTTGGGGGCTCACGGGAATGATCCCAAGCCTTCTTCCAAATTACAGGACGTGCACGACCCGCCTGTCTGCGGAAACCTGCCAAAATATGATTGACGAATAATTCTTGATGCTCGGATCAAGGCTTGTTACGATCACTTATCCCTTTGTTCAATATTCACTCAGACACATCTCTTCTGAGCACTTTCTTCACCATGGTCTCTCGTGATCTTCTTCTGCGAGAATTCTCGCGATCCTCTCTCGACGGTGGAACACTGAGATGAAAATCTTCTCAACCGGTCTGTTGATTTGCCTTGTTTTCCCCACGTTGGCGTTCGGCGGCCGACCCCGAAATTGGGAGGATCCTTCCGGCGAGACGCTGGTACGAGGCGAGTACTTTGGGTGTCGGAACGGGCAAGTGGTGATTTCGCTGAATTCCGTCAAGAAGTTGTTTCCACTCTCCGCGTTTAGCCTGGAAGATCGGGACTATCTCGTTGATTTGATGCTCAAGCGAAAGCACGAGCGTTTGCTGGCACAGTTGATGGACTACGAAAACAGTCGCGCGCGTCAGCAGGTTGCGGCGGCTTCCGGGATCCCTGGTTTTCCGCGGCCTAACATTCCGGGAGTTCCGAATTTTCCCGAGGCACCCGGATTTCCAGGGAACACCGCGGAAACGCCCCAAGTCGACCTCAGACCCCAAGCAAACGTTCCGGAGCGAGACGTCTATGGACTGACCGTGCCCACTCCGGAACTTCTTGAAGAAGAGGCCGCCCGTGTTTGGACGGATCTCCGTGGGAGCAACGTTTCAGCCGTCTATCTGGAGTTGGTCGCGCCGGCCCACGTCAAGTTGCGGACGGAAAATGGTCAGGTCAGTGACTTTGCGCTCGTCAACTTCGTGCGAGATGACATCGACTACATCAAAGAGGCCATCAAGAAGGATCAGTCTCGCGATGTGTTTCCCGTGGTCGATCAGGAGCCACTAACCACCGATCAGAAGTCCGACGGATATCGAACCTGGACCGATCGCAATGGCCGAACACTCGGTGCGAAGTTTGTCCGAGTGTTTGGGAAGGAAGTCGTCTTGGACGTCGATGGTGAAAATCAAAACTATCGGATTGTTGGCCTGTCGGATTCGGATCGCGATTGGGTGAATGCGGAACTCAGACGAAAAGCGGCCGAGAAGGCGGCTCAATCGAGCGAGATCGCCGGCAACGGACCGCCAGGAATTCGAAACTTCGGCCCGCCTGCGAACCCGTACCAACCTGGTGTGGGGGCATCCGGTCCGGGAAGCCACGCCGAGCAGGCATCTCGCGATGAAGTTCCACCGGGTTACGACGACTTGCGAACAGGTGGTGGGTTCTTGACCTATCAAAACGTTTGCCGGGATTGCGGCTACAAATTTGTGACGTCCTCACACGCATTTGAGTGCCCGAAGTGCAAAGAGCAAAGGCGACAACAGCGGAATTCGACACCATCCTGGCCGAGCAATCAGATGGCATCGGGCAGTCATATGGAGATGGAGACGCCAGACATCACCATCCCAACGATGCCGGAGCCCAGCCTTCCCGATTTTTCCTCGTCCTTTGGTTCGAGCGGGATCAAGCCCGGTTTGGCCGACCACCGGACCGACAAGATCTCGTTGGTCTACTACGAATTCGATTGCGAACACTGCAATTACAAATGGGCGGCGAGCGAAAAATACGCCCGCAGTTGCCCGAAATGTCATAAATCGTTTGGTGGTGGTTTTTCAGGCGTGGGGATTGTCATCAAGCTGGTCATTGCGGCGGTTGTGTTCTTGGTGGTGAAGTTTTCTCGCGGTAGTTAGCCGACCGGAAACTTAGGAATCGTGGCGTCTCACTGTGAGTCACGATTCCGCATGTTTCAAGCCGAGTCTCTTAGCAGGAGGCGTGGCACACCTGACGAATTTAAGCGGTTGATTGGATGGCATTCCAATGCTGCCCCACGGTTTGGAGGACCTGGGAATCATCCCAGGTTTCCAGATCTGTATAGCGAGGATGACGAGAATCCTTGTATGGGTTGTTCGATCGCGTGTTGTAGCAACAGATGAATGCCCACCGTGGGTTGTCACTGTGGTTTTGGTCCGATCGGTGCAAGAGATTTGCGTGAAAGAACACCGCGTCACCGGGTTCCAAATTGACGTAAACACGTTCAAAACGCTCGCAAGCAACCGCTACACGCTCCGGGTCGGCCCCGGTTTGCTGCCCGACGGGACCATGATCAATCCGGCCGATTCGGTGCGAACCGCGTAAGACTTGGAGGCAACCGTTCTCCGGCGTCGCCCGATCCACCGCGATCAAACAACTCGCCATCGTCGGCATCAAACACCCGAAATTATACCAATAGCCGTAATCTTGGTGCCAAGCCCAAGCTCCACCGGTCCGTGGTTCCTTGCAAATCATCTTGTGGTGGTAATGGTAAACCGCATCGTCCGCGTCTTGGCAGAGTAGGTCCGTCATTCGATTGACAATCCGGTGGCTCCGCACGATTGCTCCGTAGACGGTATCCGTCGGAAGTTCATTCCGCACGACGAGTTCAACCGCTCCACCTTCGCCGTCAGCCCGACTCGATCGTTCCGCTTCCAGTGTTCGATCCCGACGCGCAATTTGCCCAAGTCGTTCGGTTGTCAACGAATCCAGCAGGCCCGGTACGATGAAAAAACCATCGGTCTCAAATGCGTGGGATTCTTCGGGGGCTATGGTGGTTCCTGTCATCGAATGCCTTTCAGTCGTGATCGGATCAATCCGCTTTACGATACCAAACTGATGTCGACTTCGCAGTCCGACAGCTTGTCCGTGATGCGCTTGCCGATTCTAAGGGCGACCGGTAGAGTGTCGTTTTGCCTTTCCATCAGTGCTTATGGATCGGTCGAACCGATTGGGAATACACTATATGTTGATCTTTGACGCTCATCTCGATATGGCTTGGAATGCTCTCGACTGGAATCGAGACTTGATGAAGCCCGTCTCGGAAATTCGCACATTCGAGAAGCACTTCCCCAACCAAATTCCGGGTGACTGCTCCGTTTCGTGGGCCGAGTTACGACGCGGGCGAGTTGGCATCACGATTTCGACTTTGTTGCCCAGGTTGCATCGCCCCTACCCCGAACTGACGTTCTTTCAATCGCGGGAAGCCGACTACGGGGCCGCCTATGGTCAGTTGGCGTATTACCGAGCCATGTCCGAACGCGGTGAACTGCGTGAGATTTCCGATTGGCCGACGTTGGAAAAGCATATCCAAGAATGGGTCGCCGATGACACCCCGGACGGGCAGAACGGTTTACCCATCGGCTACATTCTCAGTATGGAAGGCAGCCAGCCGATTTTGCATCCCGAGCAGATTCACGAGTGGTATGCGGCGGGCTTGCGAATCCTTGGCCCGGCACACTACGGCGAGAATCCTTATTGTTTCGGCACGGGGAGTGAAGGCGGATTGAAAGCCGACGGGCCAGAGTTGCTGAAGCAGATGGATCAGGCTGGGATGCTGCTCGATGCGACCCATCTGGCGGATCAATCCTTCTGGGAAGCCCTTGAGATTTTCGAAGGCCCCGTGCTCGCCAGTCATCACAACTGTCGGAGCCTGGTACCCGGTGATCGGCAATTAACGGATGAGCAAATCAAAGCGTTGATTGGACGAGGCTCCGTCATCGGGGCTGCCTTTGACAATTGGATGATCAAGCCCGGTTGGAAGAAGCATGTGAGCGACCCGAACACCGTCAGTCTCGAAGACATTGCGAATCACACGGACCATATCTGTCAGATTGCCGGCAACGCCAAGCACTGTGGCATCGGTACTGACCTTGATGGTGGTTTCGGCAAAGAACAATCACCTGGCGATATGGAGACGATTGCCGAGCTTGGGAAGTTCGCGGATGTCCTTGAGCGACGCGGCTATTCTCAGGAAGATATCGACGGCATTCTCTATCGGAACTTCGTCGAGTTCTTTCAGCGAGCATGGTCCTGAGCAAGTTGGGAAGCGTGTCTGGATTAGGCTTGGCTGACAGGGGTGGCTTCTGGCTGGGATTCCGTTGGGTTGGGCTCGCCTAAAATTCGGCGGTAGACTGCGACCGTTTCCCGAACCATTTTCTCCACACTGAATTCATCGTGAACCAAATCTTGGCCCGCCGAACCCAGTCGTCGGGCTTCTTGTGGATCGTTCAATAATTCCAAGATCCGTTCGGCCAAACGTGCGCTATCCGAAGGCGGCACAACTAACCCCGTTTCCTCATCTCGTACAACGCTGTAAACACCTCCGACACCAGTTGCAATGACGGGTTTCCCCAACGCCATCGCTTCGAGCATGATAGTTCCCAGTCCCTGCTTGAGCGACGGCAAACAAAAGATGTCCATCGCCCGGATACTGGTCGTGTAGTCGTGCAGCTTCGGAACGAAAGTGACGTGATTGGTCAGATCCAATACGCGAACCAGCCGCCGTAAGTTGGCTTCCTCCGGACCAGCACCGGCGACCAAAAACATTACGTCCTCACGAACCTGATGGATCGCATGTGCGGCACCCAGAAAGAAGGGGAGACCTTTTACTGTTTCGAGCGGACAGGCAGTTCCGACCACCGGAGTTTTCTGCGGCGACAAAACCGGGATGCGATCGAGAACCGCGGGCGTTTCCACACCGGTATGAACGATGCTGGTGAACTCGTCTTTAATTCCTGTTCGTTGACGAAGTTCGGACCGTACTGAACGACTCACACAGATGATATGCCGTTTGATTGAACGATCGAAATACAATCGCTCTCGGCTTTCGAGATATCCATGAAGCGTGAAGACCAGCGGGACATTCAGATGTCGTGCAAGCCAATTGCCGGTGGGCAGCATTTGCCGGGATTGGATGTGAATCAGGTCCGGTTTGAACTCCTTGAGGTGTTCTAAAACCGCTCCACGAACGACACCCCGCCAAACCGGTGTCTGAAGGTGTGGAAAGACCCGGATCGGTAGTCTGGCACGAAGCTCTGTTTCGATGACGTCAGCATTCGGCGTCACAATTTCTACAGCGACGTTGTAGGTGTTCAGATTCTGCGCCAGCCGCAACGTGTAGGCGGATGAACCTCGGACCTCGAACCGGTCCGCAAGCAGGACAACGCGAATCGGAGAGCCAATGGCCATACCGACTTTCTACCGAAGCGACTTCGGTTTGGCGAGAATCTCATTCAGGACAATCGCTTGCCGAACCTGATTGGGATCGCGGAAGATTTCTGCCCACGAATTGGCAGTCAACTTCGCTCCATAGACTGCTTGCATTTCCGCCGCGTTCGCCTCAGCTCGCTTCGCGGATCGTTCGGATTCCGTCAGGGGCACTGAAACGGCCTCCGCCACGATCGGGGCGGGCGAATCAGCTTTCGCCAGATTGCTTTCCAAATGTGGCAGTTCCTTTTTGCCAACTTTCGGACGCAACCGAGCCTTCTTCATGGCGGCTTTTCGAGCTTCCTGCTCAGCCTGTTTTTTCTTCGCTTCGATTTGCTCACGAAGTGATTCATGGTGCGGGTGAGGTTCTTCCTCTGGAATCACTTCCGCGACGAGTTCCGGCTCGGCCGATTTCTGACGCCCTTCCCGTTTGCCGCGAACTTCCTGCAGGAATACCTCGATTTCACTCTGAATGCGTTCGTCAGTGCGTTCGCGGCGACGCTGCGGAGGTCGCGATCGCTCCCGAGTCGGTCGCTCGTTCTTCTGCTTCTGGCTGTTTGCCAAATTGACAATCCAGCTGATTAACGTAAACACCACGACCAACAGATAGATCACCGCCTCACCGGCAGCTGCAAAAATTGGCTCGGCGATGGGAAAAGTCATGGGAAGACAACCTTTAGCAACATGATGTTACGAGATGATATTGCTTCAATTCGTCGAAGATCAGTCGCGTTGCGACAGACTTGATTCCTCGCCGGTCCCAGCGATCGACGTTCGCATTTTGGTGTCGGCCTGAACATTCTTGAGTTCGTAATAGTCCATGAGACCCAATCGCCGTTGCTGGAAAGCTTCCGCGGTTGCCTTTGGAACTTCCGCTTCTGCGAGCACAACTTGGGCACGGTTGGCTTGGACACTCGCCGTCATTTCCTGTTCCCGAGCCATCGCATCCGCACGTCGTTGTTCTGCCTTGGCTTGGGCCACTCGCATGTCGGCTTCCGCTTGGTCTGCGGAGAGCTTCGCCCCGATGTTTTCACCGACGTCGATATCGGCAATGTCAATCGAGACAATTTCGTAAGCTGTGTGCGCTTCCAGACCTTGGTTCAGCACGATCCGCGAGATGTTGTCGGGGTTTTCCAGCACAGTGGTGTAGGAATCGGTCGAGCCGATGGCTTGCACAATCCCCTGCCCGACACGTGCGACAATCGTCTCTTCCGTCGCACCACCCACGAGCTGTTTGATGTTGGTCCGCACGGTTACACGGGCGCGGGCTTTGAGTTGAATCCCATCGCCCGCGACAGCGTCCAGCGTGCCCGCTTTTTTCCGTGGGTCAGGGCAGTCGATCACCTTCGGATAAACACTGGTGCGGACGGCTTCAAGCAGGTCACGCCCAGCAAGGTCGATGGCTTGTGCGGATTGCCAATCGAGATCGATCTTCGCTTTGTGAGCAGCGATGAGGGCACGAATCACGTTGGGCACGTTGCCGCCCGCGAGATAGTGCGCTTCCAACTCCCGTGTGCTGATGCGTCGCTCGTTCATCACGCCGGACTGAACTGCCATGATTTTGGCCCGGACGATCACGGCGGCATTCACTTTCCGAAATGACATCATCACCAAGTCGGCGAATCCAATGTTCGCCCGTGTCATCTTGGCTTGAATCCACAAGGTGAAATAGCGGGCAAAGACCGCCAAGAATACGACGACACCAAGCAAGATAAAGCAGGCGACGACAACGATGGGAGTGCTTAAATCGTTAAAATCTGGGAGCACGAGACAGCCTCATTGCAAGTGGTGGAATTTCCGCTGTGGTATCGTCAGTAATTTTGGCTAAGTTTCTGGAATCTCGAAATCGAGCGAGTGTTCCGAAGGGCGACGGTCAGTATCTGCAGTTGTATCTTCGTTCGTCGCAGCCTTATGACCGTTCACGGTTTTATCGTTCGCGGTCGTTTTTGTGGAACTGGTATCTTGGTCGATTGATTCCCCATATTCTGGCTGATGTCGTCGCACAAACATACGATTTCCTTGAATCGCGACGACAACGACCGGTTGACCAGGGTCAAGCATTCCGTCCTGAGTGACCGCATGGTATCGCTCGCCGTTCACCGAGACCAGCCCACCCGGTGTCATGAGAGTCACGGATTGACCGATCTGACCGATGAGTTTCGCTCGTTCGTCGGCGTCGGCGGCATACGGGTCGACTTCTTCGCTACTGGGACCTTCCAATAGTACGCCGTTCCCCAGCCGAGTTCGCGAGAGCAGCCAAAGTGTCCCGACAACGGTGGCTGGTATCAGAGCCAACGTCGATCCGCAGAATATCCAAAACGCATCGCGATTGCTCTCCCACCAAACACGATGAGCGTAGACGACGGACGCGACAAAGCTCAGGATCGACAAAATGGCGATGAAGCCGCCGGACGGAATGAAGATTTCCGCGACGATCAACGCCAAGCCAATGGCGAAAAGCAAGAAGATGATCAGCGTCTGATAATCCATCACACTGTTCTGTTTTGAGTTTCATCCAAAGTTGGTGGCGGTGTGGCGGATGCGGTATCTCGCACCGATCGGACCACGAACCGCTGGCCCCGAAGTTCGATGACCTCGATTGTCTCACCGGGTTCGATCACGACACCCTCCGTTTCGGCGTGTTCGCGTTTGCCATCCAACAGCACCAAACCGCCGGGGTTCATCACTGTCAGCGTTTTTCCGCGACGCCCGATATATTGTAGGCGCTCACCGTCATCGGGGGCAAATGGAGTGACGTCGCCTGGCTCTGGTTCACCGAGCAGATTTTCGCCAATCGCCGAATGGGGAAACAAATACACGGCGACAATCGAGGCCAAAATGATCCCGCCGACCGCGAGGGCAGGATAGGCCCACCATGCAATTTCACGTGGAAGCCAAGTCGATCGCAGCATGAAGACGAATCCGCCGATGCCCGATACTCCTGCGAGAATCAGCAGTGAGCCATCGGTGCCGAAGAGCATCTCCAGCAGCACGAAGACGGCTGCCAAGCCGAACAATGCCAATGCTGTGAGAGCGGTGGAGTCCATACTCCGTATTTTACCGCTCTTCTCCGAATGAACAAGCCGGTGGCCTGTTTCGAGAGGCTCGGTTTATGACTCGCTGAGCTGTTGCTTCCAGCGTTGTGTCTGTTCGGCGACGGCCGCCCGTCCTCCCGAACCGTAACTCTGGAGAGCGGCAACGGCGTTGTCCGGACCGAGCACATCGAAAACGGTTTCGTCGACGCGGTCGGAAGCGGCTTGAAATTCGGCCAATGTGAGATCGGAAAGCCGACAACCACGCTGCTCGCATTCCGCAACCAACCGACCAACAATTCCATGCCCGGAACGCATCGGCACACCCCGTTTGATGAGGTATTCCATCAACGCCGTTGCATCGAGGAAGCCTTCATCGAGCCGCTCACGAATGCGATCGACTTGCAATTCGGCACCGGAGATAATATCCGGGACAAGTTCCAAACAGGCGGCGATGGTGTCGTATGCGTCGAACAACGCAAGCTTGTCTTCTTGCAGGTCACGGTTGTATGCCATCGGAAGGTTCTTGACCAACAATAGCAATTGCGACACGCTCGCCATCACACGGGCCGACTTCCCACGGATGAGTTCGAGCACATCCGGGTTTCGCTTTTGCGGCATGATGGACGAACCGGTGGTGTAGGCGTCGGGAAGTTTGAGGAAACCGAACTCCGTGCTGAACCACAGAATCCACTCTTCGGCCCATCCACTCAAATGCGTTGCGATCAACGCGAGTGCCGACACGAACTCAATTTGATAGTCGCGATCACTTGAAACATCCAAGCTGTTTGCCGCCGGTTCAGAGAACCCGAGCAGTTCGGTTGTATAGTCCCGATCGATTGGCAAACTTGTTCCGGCCAGTGCCGCACAACCAAGCGGACTGACATTGACTCGTCTTAAGCAATCGCTGAGGCGATCTCGGTCGCGTTGAAACTTCTCGCAATACGCCAACCAATAGTGTCCCGCCATCACCGGCATCGCACGCTGGAGGTGCGTGTAACCAGGAAGAATGACATCAACGTCTCGTTCCGTGCGGTCTACAAGAGCGCATTGCGCATCTTGCAGCAAACGATCAATGTGTTCGATCGCTTCACGCGTGAAAAGTTTCATGTCGGTGGCGACTTGGTCGTTCCGGCTGCGTCCGGTGTGCAGCTTTCGCCCGACGTCACCCAACTTTTCGATCAACGCCGACTCGATGTGCATATGGACGTCTTCGAGCGACGGGGAAAGCTCCAAATCGCCGTTCTCGATCCGAGCAAGAATCGCATTCAGTTCGTTGACGATCTGGTCACGTTCCTGCTCGGTCAGCAAGCCGACTTTCGCCAGCATTGTGGCATGGGCTTGGGAGCCACGCACATCGTGACGAGCCAATCGCACGTCGAAGCTAATGGACTCCGTGAACGATTCCACACGCGGGTCGGTTTCCTGTGCGAAGCGTCCGCTCCAGAGTTTCATAAGACACACGAGATTCTGTGAAAGGTGAAAATGTCACAACACGAGCAGCGTTTGAATGTCCTGGATCACAACTCACGAATGAGTTGCGATCAGGACCGTAAATCGTTGATGAAACCATCATCTCGATCGGGATGAGAAAATGAGGTTTCTCCTGGCCATCATCGTGCTTGTTCAATGAATTTGACGTTTGGATGATCCTTCTTGAACGCCTCAACCGCATCGTCCGAGACACCCGCGAAAGTCAAGATGACCTCTTTGAGTTTGGGGAACTCGGCGAGTGTGCTGAACACATCGTCGGAAAGTTGAGTTTTCGCCAAATTGAGGTGTTCTAGGTTTTTCAGCGTGGTCAAGTTTTTGACGCCTGCGTCGGTGACTGGCGTTGCTTCCAAACTGAGTTTTCTGAGGTTGCCCAACGTCGCCAGTGATTTTGTGGCCTCATCGGTAATCGCCGTCTGCCACAAATCGAGATTCCGTAGTGATTTCAATGGTTCCAGATTCTTAATGCCGGCATCGGTCACTGTTGTGACTTCGCTCAAATCCAACACTTCCAGTTTCTTCATGCCGAGCAGATGTTTCATGGCTTCATCGTCTGGCAGTGTTTGCCGAAGATTCAAATGCCGCATTTCGCTCAGGCCCTTGAGGTGAGCCAAACCGTCTCCGGTGACGAAGTCGTTCCACAGTTCGAGTCGTTGCAGCGATTTGACATCCTTGAGTGGCTCCAAGCCTGCATCGTCGATGTTTGTCGAACCCAGATACAAGGCTTTGAGTTTCGGCAACGTCGCAAGTTTCGGCATGATCGCGTTGCCGAAGTATTGCTTGTTCAAGTTCAACTCGGCCAAGTTCTTGAGTTTAGCCAAGTCGTCAACCGCAGCTTCTGTGATCTGGGTTTGTTCCAATTTCAAGTTCGTAATCTGTGGCATTTCACTCAGATGCTTGATCCCGGCGTCGTCGACGTTGGTGTAACGGAGATCAAGATCTCGAAGTGCCGGCAGCTTTTTCAGGTGTTTGAGACCATCTCCGGTGACGTTGGTCCGTCGAAGGTACAACGCTTTTAGCCCCTGCATACTTTCCATGCTGGCTAGCTTCGCGAGAGCCTCGTCACCGACGGTGGTGTCGCTTAGATCAAGCACGACTAGACGGCTGAGCGGTTCCAATCGGGAAATGCTCTCATTGTCGTAGTTTGGGCCAGAGAGGTAGAGTCGTTCAACGTATGGCAACGCGGATAACAACACGAGATCGTTTTTAGTTGCGAAGCTCTTGCTGAAATCGACTCGGGTGACGTTCCCATTCTGGATGACCACGCTTCCACCAAACGACTCAATCGCCTTCACGACACCCTTGCGAGCTTCTTCAATCTGTTCCTGAGCGGCTTTCTGGGCCGACTGCGTACGTTGATCAAGATTGTTCGCAAGCTCGTTCTTTTCCGAGAGAAGTTTCTTGGCCTTCTCTTTGTTGAACTCAACTTCTTGTTGGAGTTCCTCGTTCGCGGTTTGAACTTGTTTGAGTTCGAGCTGAGTTTTCTCGAGTTCAGCCGCAAGTTGGGCCGATTCGTCGGACTGGCATCCCCAGAAGCAGCCAATGAGTGCCATCATCAGGCACGCGGACACAACGCGATTCATGGAATAACCTTCGATTATCGAGCAAACAAGCAGGAGTGATTCACAGGTGCGGGAACCGTTCTTCCAGCCTGACATTGACGAGGTCGCGCGAGCAAAGCCGGTTGCGTATCCCCATCGAAAACGGAGAACGGTCAAATAACCCGAAATGTCAGGGTAATGACTGGGTTGTTCGAAGGCAACAAAGCACTCGGGGAGTTTTCACGCTCTCGCTTGAAGCGGGCGTGATCTCAACTGCCTGCGGGAGACTTTGCCAGAGTCGCGAAGAACAGGGCGGCCCAGCCGACCAAGAACGCGACGCCCCCGATCGGTGTAATCGCACCCCAAGGAACTCCCAGCCATCGTGGGCCAGCGACCACCAGCAGATAAAGGCTGCCACTGAAGACGACGATGCCGACGAGAAAACTCCAACCGGCGATCTGCAAGCTGGTAGATGTTTTCGTCGCGGACAGCAACCCGACAAATAGGAGAGCGAGAGCGTGGACCATTTGGTAATGGGCGGCCGTTTTGAAGTCGCCCAGATATTTTTCCGCAGCGGGAATTTCCCGACCGAGAACGGTTTTCGACTGCCCGTCATACTTTCGTTGCAAAACGCCATCCAAACCGTGAGCGGCAAATGCTCCGGTGACGACCGCGAGTCCCGCCAACACTGCTCCAAGAGCCGACCACGTCATGAGTTCGATCCTGTCTTGTTGCCGCTTTTGCAATCGGGGAGCGGGTCAGATTTCGATTTTCGCACCGAGCACTTTCAAGAAGTCACGCAACCAATTTGGGTGAGCGGGCCAAGCGGGAGCGGTCACCAAGTTCGCGTCGATATGCGACGCATCGATCTCGACCTCTACGAATTGCCCGCCTCCACTAGTCACTTCCGGTCGGCACGCCGGATAAGCGGTGCAGGATCGATCTTTCAGAACCCCTGCGGCAGACAAGACTTGCAAACCGTGACAAACGGCGGCGATTGGCTTCTGTTCGGTGGCGAACTCACGCACGATCTCTAAGACGCGTTCGTTCAACCGAATGTACTCCGGCGCTCGACCGCCCGGAACGACCAAGCCAACATAGTTCGCAGAATCCACATCTGCGAAGGAAGCGTTCAGGGTGAAGTTATGCCCTGGTTTTTCCGTGTAGGTTTGATCGCCCTCAAAATCGTGGATGGCGGTGCGGATGGTTTCTCCGGCGGATTTATCCGGGCAGACAACGTCCACCTGGAATCCGCACATTTGTAGAGCCTGTACCGGCACCATTATTTCGTAGTCCTCGACGAAATCACCCGCGAGAACCAAAATTCGTTTTGTGTCAGCCATCGTTCGATCCGTGTTGCGTCAAACTTGCTGTGAGGAACAGTTCGGACTTAGAGAAGCGTTTCCAGCAGGCGACGCAACTTTCGCATCTCCAGCATTCGATCCGATCCTTCCAACTGTTCTGGCAGCAATTCCACGGATAATGCAATCGAATACGGCTGGCGTTCGAGGAGGGAAACCAGCCGATTATAATCGACTTCGCCCAATCCGATTTGCACCTGGACTTGCTCCGGCGATGTGTCGCGAAGATGGGTATGATAAACGTAAGGGAAGACCTGGTCGTAAGTTTGGCCACGACTCGGGCCACAAATGTAATAGCTGGGGTCGAGGGTAATGCCCAGACCCTTCGCGGCCTGACACAGCTCAACCGCCGTGTGTGGGTCTTCGGTTAGATGGCCGGTCTTGGTTTTAATCGAGAGTCGCACGGAGTCACGGTTCGTGATACTCACGAACTCCCGCAACCGATCAACTTCCATGTTGAAGGGGGTTCCCATTTCCGATGACGGCACGGTGATTTGGGTCACCCGCATCTGTTTGGCGAGTCGGGACAGAGCCGTCAACGTTTCGGCGGAAACATCCTCTTCGAGACAGAACGCAATCGGCGTCAGCCGGGTCTGTTCTCGAAAATTGGAATAAAACGCGTCCGGGTCCGCAACTACATCCTCCGGACGCAGATGGTCACTCTGCGAACTCATCCAGATCTCGACTTTGTCATAGTCCAGATCGGTTAGTTGAACACAGGCTTCTTCGAAGGGAAGATCCCGGAAGCAATGGGTCGATGCAGCGACAAACACTCGGTCTACTCCTGGACCGTCGTCCTAAGCGTATTTGAGACATATATTTAAAGCTATCAACCATGACAGCTTCAGCGTCGATGATGTGTGTTAATCTATAGCGGTTATGCGGATTCTGCAAGTGCGACCGCTCGAACCTGTTATTCCGGGACGGCGTTTTGAAACGATTTTCCATGTTTTACCGGAGGATGTCCGATAAACACACATAGGGCGATGAGAGTTGTTGCCCTCAGTCAATGAACGGTTAAGGAAATCCACCCAAATTAGGGCTGAATTTCTGTTCCGACCAGTCACTGGATCGGCTGCAAAAGGGGAAGAGAGAATGCGACGAACGATAGGCTTGCTGGCGGTCGCCGTGACGGTCGCTGTGGCTAGTGGGGCATCACCGGCCAAAGCACAATACCCAGGTGGTGCACCTCAGTATTGTCCATCGGGAGCGAATCCCTATGCAAATGGCATGTACGGTCAGTCTGGAATGCCCGGCGGAATGGGGCAATACGGACCTGGCATGTACGGCCAAGCTCCGCTAGGCACCGGACAAATGCCGCCCGGTGTCTATGGAACTTCGTATCCCGAATTTGCACAGACATGGCGAGGGAAATTTGTTCAACCAACGAATCCGCAGGCTCCTCCGGGAACCTTCCCGACTCATCGGTACGATATTCGTTATCACGCACCGAAGAATCTCGTATACCCCCGAGCGGGGCAACCGGCCGGTGTTACGGTCTATCCGTATTACACCACCCGAGGTCCGACAGACTTCTTCATGGACGATGAAAACGCATTGAACCGCTAATACAATTCGCGGGATATCATCGAAACAACAACCGCCCGACGAATCCTTCGTCGCGGCGGTTTTTCTCATGGCCGATGTCCGTTTCACTTTGCGTGCGGCTTGAGACCTGCCAGACGCTTGAGATCATCGAGATCGTAGTATTCAAGCACGCCGTGAATCGTCGTGGCGAGTTGACCCGGAAGTTGCGGTTGATCGAGAATTTCCGTCCACGACGGCAATGGTTCTCGGAACGGTTGGAGGCGGCACATATTTGGTTCGAGTGCCGCAGTATGTAACGCAGCGACACGAGCGTGTCCGTCGACGACGATTTCAACTTTGGATTCCGCAGGTAATCCCTGTTGCATCACGCGGAGACACTGCAACACGTCTTCGGTTTGTTGCCCGACGAAAGCTTCGCCCAACAAGTAGGCCATGAAGAACGCTTTCCAATCGCCGTACAAGTCTTTGGCAGACTTCGTTCGGAGTTCCCCGATTCCCCGCAGATCCACGGCCCAGACTTCCGTGCCGTCTTCGGCTTCGGTCTTCAGCCGCTCAATCTTGGCGGATTGTTTCTCGACGCCCAGCAGCAGAACTCGGCGACCGTTCGGTTTCGATGGAACAAGCCGTAGGATTGGCAACGTCACGCCGTCACCGACTTCCATCGTCAGCCGACGAAATTCAATCTCTCCATGCTTCCCGAGCCCAAGCGTTCTCGTTTTGGGGGTTGGGAGTTGTTCGATCCGGCGGACACCCGCAATTTTGCGAATGGTAGCTCGCGCGGATTCCGGGGGCTTGTTGTCAAATTCTTCTCGCGACGTGCGATCTTGTTTGGCCAGATCTTCATTGAGATCGAAGACGGTTCGCTCGCCGTCGAGTAACAAGACCTCGCCTTTGGGTGTGCAATGCAGTGCCTCGACCGGCCAGACATTGAAACCAGGATCAGCCACGTCTTCGTCGACATCGGCCAGCCATCGTTTCATCCAGCGGACGATGGTTTCGCGACCAGTTTGTGTGATCCCGTGTTTGCCAGCGGTTTCGACAAGGTTGACACGTTCCGGTCGTCCAAGTCTCCCGTAGAATCGCTTCGCCTGACGGAACGTGTCCCACGCACCTTCGATGCCGAAATAGTCATCCGTCGTGCTGCAAATGAGTGTTGGTTTTGGAGCCCGCATGAGAACATAGTCAGTTTGCTCCATGCCAAATTCGATTTGCCCATAGATATTTTGTTCGGAATCTTGCGGACCGAGAGTTTCGATCAGGCCTTCCAGCGTCGTGATGTAGCAGGCCGGAGCGGCACACAGAATACGGTCATCCAAGGCCATCAGATAACTGGTGAGAGTCCCGCCGCCTGAGCAACCGGTGCAACCGAGTCGCGTCGCGTCGATGTCGTCTCGACTCGCCAAGTAATCTAACGACCGCATTCCGTCCCAAATCCGATATTGGGCCGTGTTTGTTCCCGTCAGAATTGCACCAACGCCGCTGAGGAAGTGCTCCGTGACGGAGGACAGGTTCGCGGGGTGTCCATCCTCCTCGGCAACCTGCGACCGTTCGCCCTGGCCGATGGGATCGTAACACATCGCCGCCATACCGTTCTTCGCCAGCAGAATACCGAGTCGCTGATTGTACTCCGCACCTTTCCCGGTTTTGGAATGGCCACACGCGATCAAAACCGCCGGATACGGAGCGTCGCCGGTCTTCGGTAAGTACAAAACCGCTGTGACGTGATGATTCGGTCGGCTCTCGAATAGGATCTTCTCGACGCGAATGTCGTCGTTGCCGATGTCGGCTCCATCGAGTTTACCCGTCACCTGGGCGTTCAGCAGTGTTCTTTCGGGAAACCCGCCGAGTTGCTCCACGAAGAACTCTCGTCGTGTGTCCTGCCATACACGATAGTCGGCATCAGTTCCCAATGATTCAAATGCTTGTCGACGCTCGGCAAATTTCTTCTTTGCTTGTTGAGTCAACGCGTCGTAAACCGATTCCGTCGCGTTGGGCAGCACGGTGAGGCTTGTAGAATCTGTTGGTTCTTGAGCCAAGACCAACAGCGATTGAGCCGCGCGGACTCGGACATCCAAAGTTTCATCGTCCAACATAGCAATAAGTTTGGGGACGGCATCGGCAATGCGAGCCTCGCCGGCGAATGTTGCCGCGTAGGTGCGAATGGCGGGGTCGTCGGAATCAAGGTTTTGGACCAACGCGGCTTGCGCTTCGGCGTCACCGAGGTTGGCCCGTGAGTGTTCAAAATAGCATCGGCTGAATTCGTCCGGCATCTTGTCCTGAGCGGTTTGAAGCCGTTTGATGTCAGTTACGTTGCCGATACGTCCGATGATCCAAGCCGCCGTTCGGGCGAGTTCCGGATTCCCGTGGGTAAGCATCGCCCGCACATACTCCAAAGCCGCTGCGTCGCCAGACTTTCCCAAAGCGGCCGCGGCCATGAGTTTTAGACGCTGGTCGTTGTCTTGTTGAAAGCGGAGCCACATGGCTTCACCGTCACCGAGCTCACCGACTTTGTAAAGACTTTCGGCCGCGTGCGTGTGACCGAACGATTCCTCACCGGTGAGAATATCGAGCATGATTTTCGCATGTTGACGCTGGCCGGCTCTCACCAATTCCCGAGCGATGCCGCAGCGTTTTTGGTCGTCGAATGGTTGTTGCAACATCGGTTCCAAGAACGCGACAACTTCTGCTCCATGACCGCCAAGCGTCAAGGCCTCTGCCGCATGGATTGACGGCCAGAATTCCGCCGACCGCAAACCAGTCCGAAGCACGTTCACGCATTTGGCTCGAGTGGCGTCATCCAGTTCGACGGTGATCTCAGCACGCGTGGGGTGGGCAACAAACGTCACGAGCAACAACGTTGCCCAGCACGTGAGGCGTCCTCGTCGACTCCATTGATCTAACTTGCGGATTCCAATGACGTTCATCACAGACGTTTCCTTCTCGATGCCGATTTTCTAGGGCCACTTGCGGTGGGAATCGGCTTGAGCATAAACGGAAGCGAATGCGAACGTCCAGCGGACGCGTGCCGCGTTACGACGACTCCGAGTGAGCCAGCCAACCGGGCGGTGGGGGCGGAACCAAGGATACGCTGTGTCCAATCCGACGGATGCCGTCGGGAGCCGGAACTTCAAGTCGCAGGGAATTGGCCATTGTGTGAGCCGCTTCGTGTCCGGGGTTGAGCCGAAAGACCCGCTCCAATCCCGCCTTTGTGCCCGGAATGTCTCCGCTTCGATGTCGAGCATAGGCGATGCGATACCAATCGTCCGCGGAAACCTCGCCGGACACGGAATCCGCAGCAGAGGCAAGTGTGGTCGCTGCATCGGACCAGCGTTCCAGTTGTCCATAAGCAATGCCCAGGGACCATGTTGCGTACTGTCGCTGTTCCGCGGTAGCAATCGGTGACTGAGCGGCGGCACGTAACAATGGTGCGGCCTCGGAGGGACGACCGGCGTTGATCTGCAAGCTCGCGAGGCGTATCTGAGCTTCGGTGTGATGACTATCAACCGCCAACAACCGATGATAAATTTCGCTGGCGAGTTCGGGATCGTCGGCTTTCTCTGCGTAGTCGGCCCGTTTGAGCAAAGCCGTTGGTTGCATTGGGTCGGCGACCAACGCTGCGTTCAAGGCGGCCACCGCGTCTTTCTGTCGGCCTTCTGCTTCCAATAATCGAGCCAACGTCACGAAGCTTTCCGAGTCGTCGGGCATGTTCGTCGTAGCGAATCTCAGGTATTCGATCGCAGCTTTGGAATCTCCCCGATCAATCGCCAAACGAGCAACTTCCCGGTGGAGTTCCGGATCGTCGGGGTTTGTTTCAACTGCCTGCCTTAGATAATGATACGCCTGATCCAAATTCCCGTTGCACTCAGCTTGGTGAGCCTTTTCCGCGAGAATTCGGGCTTCGTTGCAGGATCGATCGCAAAACTCTTGCAGCCAATGACACCCCGCGAGATTTCCACCGACTAGACAGAAGATCGCCACGACTAGCCATCCCCGAACACGCACTTGGCCGAGCGCACGAAGAACGTCCACCGCTCGGTGAACGCATTGCGCGTGCCTCGCGATGGATTGACAACTCCGGGATGGTCGGAGGTCAAATCGCATTCTTGCGTAACTATGGGGGTTCTAGGAGTTTGAGAGAGAGCGAGTGATTCGGCTCTGCCGCAGTTTAAGGAAGAATTCGGAATGTGAATAGACGAATTCCATCGCCGACAGAGGAGGTCAAGATCGGATTTCCAAGAGTTTTGGCTGTCGGCGGGCCAAGTCGGGGCGGTGGCGTTGGCGCGGAGACGGCCAACGCGGACAATGGCGGAAGAATTCGCATCACGAAACCCGAGATTGCAGTTATGAATGTCGTCATCTTCGGTGCTGGAACGGTTGGGACTTCCATCGCCGAATTGTTATGTTCAGCCAAGCACAACCACAACGTGTGCATTATCGACGCGTCCGCGGAATCGCTGCGTGAGGTGGAAGAGCGTTTGGATGTTCAGAGTGTGCAAGGCAGTGCCTGTGATGTCTCGACGTTGTTCCAAGCTGGCGTACAAAGCGCGGATTTGTGTCTTGCTGTGACAAGTGGCGACGAGACGAATTTGGTTGCCGCGAGCATTTCGAAATCGATGGGAGCCGCTCGGAGTGTGGCCCGGATTTACCGCCCTGCCCTGCGGGACACGAGCACATTCGACTATCGGCGACATTTCAAAATCGATCGCCTGTTTAGCTTGGAATACCTGACGGCACTCGAATTGGCGAAACAGGTTCGGGAGCGGGGTTTGTTCACCGTCGAGAATTTCGCGCGGGGTGGCATCGAAGTCCGGGAAGTGGGAGTGCATGCTGAAGCGTCAATCATCGGCGTACCCATGAGAGACTTGGATATGCCTCGCGGCGTGCGAGTCGGTGTGATTACCAGCGGAAATCGTTCGATCATCGCCGGAGCCGACGACGTCGTGCGTTCCGGTGATCACGTGACATTAATCGGCACGACCGAAGCTGTGGAGACGATCAAGAAACGTTTCGAAGCCAGCAAGCCAAAGACGATGAACGTGGTTGTCGCCGGTGGTGGGGAAATCGGATATCACTTGGCGAAATTGCTGGAACACCGCCGCTTTAATGTCACGCTAATGGAAGCCAACGAAGACCGGGCTGAGGAATTGTCGCGGCGATTGGACAAGACGACTATTCTTCACGCCGATGCAACACGACGCAGTGAGATGGAAGAGGCTCGTGTTGGACAGGCGGATGCATTTATCGCGTGCACCGGACGGGACGAAGATAACATTATCTGTGGTGTTGAAGCTCGCGAATTCGGATGCCGTCGGATTTTGTGTGTCGTGCGTCGGCCCGACTACGCGAACGTTCTCGCGAAGCTCGGGATCGATGTGGCAGTCAGCCCGCGTGAAGTGCTGGCTCGTCAGGTCCTTGGGCTTGTCGATGCCGGGCCGGTCCTAGATCGCACATTGCTGTCTGGCGAAGCGGAAGTTTGGGAAGTCGAAATTCTCGAAGGCAGCCCAGTGACGAAAGCCCCACTCAAAGACTTGCAACTCACGCACGCACTGATCGCAGCCATCGAACGGGACGAGTTTGTGCGTGTGCCCGGGGCGGATGACCAACTTGCCGCAGGTGATACGGCTGTGGTTCTCGTTCAAGGCGCCTACGCAGACGCAACCCGTGACATGTTTATTCCCTCAACAAATTCTTAGAACCATCAAAGGTCGAAACTTATGGGTATTATTGAAACCACATTGAAAATTTGGGAATTCAACCGTCAGCGGACGCTTGGCACATTGGATGAGATCGCCAGCCACGCGAATGCGACAGAGATTCTCGGTTGGCGTCCCGGTCCGGGACGGGCACACATCGCGTGGCAGCTCGTGCATGTCGGCGTCACGGAAGAATTGTTCGCGACCGAGAGAATTCTCGAAACGAGTCCTGCCTTCGCGGACTTGATACCACGATTCAAAGGCGGCAGCACGCCGGATGACGACATCCCCAACGTGGACACCATCCGGACCGTCCTCAATGAAAGTCGAGAGCATCTGCGGTCGACCGTTTCGAAATTTCAGGAATCGGAACTCGATACCGTTCCCGAACCGCTCCGAGAACGGAATTGGTCGATCGGCAAAGTGCTTCAAGTGATGGCGTGGCATGAGCCACATCACCAAGGACAAGCCCACATCACGTTGAATCTTTGGAAAGCTCAGCAGTAGTGATCGTTTTCGGCTCTTTCGATTCGATTTGAACGCTGGGTGACGCGTTGCTTGCCCAGCTGTTCGCACGGAGACAACCTCCACGTTTTTCGTGGGATATGATTTATGCAGTTAATCAAAGTTGCAGCGGCGGCGTTGAACCAGACGCCATTGGATTGGCAAAACAACGCTCAAAACATTGCCGATGTCCTCGCCCAAGCACGGTCCGAGAACGTGGGCGCGTTGTGCCTCCCGGAACTATGCATCACAGGTTACGGGTGCGAAGACGCCTTCCACTCAACTGGAGTCTGGCAGACCGCTTGGGATGTCTTGCAAGAACTGTTGCCAGAGACGCGGGGGATGGTGGTCGGGCTTGGTCTGCCGATCTTTCATCAAGATGCCGTCTTCAATGCCGTTGCGGTTGCCTGTGACGGCAAGCTTCAAGGGTTCGTCGCCAAACAATACCTCGCCGGCGACGGCATCCACTACGAACCCCGTTGGTTCAAAGCCTGGCCGGCGGAGGTGGTGACTCGATTACACCGGGGGCTCGATGACTACCAGATCGGCGATCTGACATTTCAGTTTCGCAGTCAATCCGGGAAGACGTTCTCACTGGGTTTTGAGATTTGTGAAGACGCATGGGTGGCGAACCGTCCCGGTAGTCGATTGGCTGGTTCGGGGGTGGATGTCATTCTCAACCCGTCCGCCAGTCACTTTGCGTTTGGCAAGAATGAAGTTCGGAAGCGATTCGTTCTTGAAGGATCGAGAGCGTTTGGCGTGACCTACGTTTACGCAAACCTTCTCGGCAACGAATCTGGTCGCGCGATCTACGATGGCGGCACGATGATCGCTACCAACGGTCGAATGCTGACGGTCGGCAGTCGTTTTCGCTACCACAATGTTCAACTGGCGTCGGCGGTCGTGGATGTCGATTTGACGCGGATGAACCAAGCTCGTGTGGTTAGCTTCAAACCCGACCTTGAACTGGAACCGCACTCTCGGATTTCAGTGCCCTTTGAATTTCCCACAGTTGACGACGATGACTTGCGTGAAGTCAGCGATACCGCCTTCAATCCAGCAGCAAAGGAACCGGAGTTCAACGCTTGGGAGACGGGGGCGCACGTCAAAGAGGAAGAATTCACCCGAGCCATCGCGTTGGCCTTGTTCGACTACATGCGGAAAAGCCGATCCCGTGGCTTCGTGGTTTCGCTCAGTGGCGGTGCGGACTCCGCTGCCTGTGCCATGTTAGTCGCATTGATGGTCGAATTCGCAGTTCGAGATCTAGGGGCGGATGGCTTCGCGGAAACGCTGAGTTTCATCCCGGAACTCAAGGATTGCCCAACCGTTCGCGATTGCGTGCAGCGGTTGCTCACGACCGCATACCAGGGGACCGCCAACAGTGGCGACGTCACACGGAACGCTGCCCGCAAAGTTGCGGAAACCATCGGGGCGACACACTACGAATTCGATGTCGAAAACATTGCGGCGGCTTACCGGGAGACAATCTCTGATGCCATTGGCCGTCCACTGACTTGGGAACAGGACGACATCACATTGCAGAACATCCAGGCGCGAGTGCGAGCGCCGAGCGTGTGGATGCTGGCGAATCTCAACAATGCCTTGCTGCTCGCGACCAGCAATCGATCCGAAGCGGCGGTCGGGTATGCAACGATGGACGGCGATACCTCTGGCGGATTGAGTCCCATCGCAGGGATCGACAAAGCATTCCTGCGGCGTTGGTTATCCTGGCTGGAAACCGTCGGCCCACATGCCGGTCGAGCCGTGCCGGAGCTGGAACTAATCACCCGACAAGCCCCGACTGCGGAACTTCGTCCGCAGTCCGCCGGTCAGACCGACGAAGACGATCTGATGCCCTATCCGTTGCTCGACGCGATCGAACGGGCCGCCATCCGAGACAAGCAAATGCCGGTTGAAGTTTTACGATACATGCAAGCTGAGTTCCCCCAATTCGAACGCCAGCAACTTGTCGAATGGATTCGTCGATTCTTTCGGTTGTGGTCGCGGAATCAATGGAAACGCGAACGCTATGCTCCGTCATTTCACGTCGACGACAAGAATCTCGATCCCAAAACGTGGTGTCGATTCCCTATTCTTTCGGGAGGTTTCGAACGTGAATTACGACAACTCGACGAAAACACCTCAACCGAGGGCCGTTCCGAATGAGCAATGAATTCGAGTCACATCCGACCCGCCGAGCAGTGCTGACGGCTTTAGCAACCGCCGGTATTGGGACGGGCGTTTTTCGGCGTGCATTGGCTGCGAATTTGCCAGTGAATGCTGAGGTGACTTCGGAAATGGTGCAGGCTGCGGAGTGGATTGCAGGAATCGAACTGGATGACGAAACTCGCCGAAAAACGGCTCGCTCGGCAACCGCCACGATCCGAGAACTCAACCGCCTGCGAGCGGTCCACATTCCTCACGAAACGCCAATTTCGCTCACTTTTGAACCGGCTCCTGGTCGGAGAGCCTTGTCCGATCGACGTTCGACATCCGAAGCTCGACCACTAGAAACCGCGACGCTGCCGAGACCATCGGAACTCGACGAGCTTGCTTTTCGACCAGTGACGGAATTAGCGGGATTGATCCGCACCCGCGAAATTACGTCGCTGGAATTGACGCAAATGTATTTGGATCGACTGCGACGGTTCGATCCGGCTTTGAAGTGTGTCGTCACACTGACGGAAGAGTTGGCCACGAAACAGGCGAATCACGCTGACCGAGAAATCGCGGCGGGTCGGTATCGCGGTCCGTTGCACGGCATTCCCTGGGGAGCGAAAGACTTGATTTCGGTTCCCGGCTATCCAACCACCTGGGGAGCCCCGCAGTTTCGTGAGCAACAATTAACAACGACTGCAACGGTTGCCCGACGACTGCAAGAAGCCGGTGCGGTGTTGGTTGGGAAGCTCTCTCTGGGAGCACTCGCAATGGGCGATCGTTGGTTCGGTGGCCAAACGAAGAACCCCTGGAATTTGCAGCAGGGTTCCAGCGGTTCATCCGCCGGTTCCGCTGCGGCAACGGCTGCCGGTCTGGTTGGGTTTGCAATCGGCAGCGAAACGAATGGAAGCATCGTTTCCCCATCGCGGCGTTGCGGCACGACTGGTCTGCGGCCGACTTTCGGGCGAGTCAGTCGACATGGCTGCATGACGCTCTCGTGGACCATGGACAAGCTTGGCCCTCTCTGCCGGTCCGTCGAGGACTGTGCCCTTGTGCTCGGCGCGATTCACGGCACCGACGGACTTGATGCCGCCGCCGTTGACGAACCGTTTCACTGGCCGCCGGTTTCCAAGCTCAGCCAGATTCGTCTGGGCTACATCGAAACGAGCCTTTCCGACGAAGACCGACGGGCATTGGAAGTCTTCCGCGATTTGGGAGTGAAAACGATTCCCGTGGAGCTTTCGAGTGATCGCCCAATCAGCGAATTGTTGATTATTTTAGAGTGCGAAGCGGCAACTGTTTTCGATGAACTGACTCGGTCGGGCGACACGCAAGGACTCAATTATTGGCCGGATATTTTCCGGAACGCTGAGTTCATTCCGGCGGTGGAATACCTGCGGGCGAATCGGATTCGGACTCAGTGGGTCCATGAGTTGCGAGAAGTTTTTCGGAACATCGATGTCTTACTTGGAAGCCAATTGGTCTCGCTGACGAATCTCACCGGACATCCGATGATCTCTTTGCCGAGCGGCTTCCATACGGATAGCAACGGCACACGCACGCCCGTCGCAACGCGATTGGTGGGCGACTTGTTTCGGGAAGAGGAATTATTGCAGATCGCGTATCACTACCAGCAGGCGACCGGCTACCACTTGGAACATCCCGAGTTGCCGGTCACCGCCGAGTGATTACATGGGCAGCTATTGTGTGACTCGCGAAGCGATTTCCTTCAAGCGTTTGGCGGCTTTCTGACTGAACTGCGACGTTGGGAACTCAGCTTGCACTTCCTCATAGGTCTCTTTGGCCTTGTTCCACTGATTCAGTTTTTCGTCACATAATGCGGCTTGATACAACGCCGGAGCTTGCCATTCCGGGTAGCCTTTGTGGACGAGGTAAACTTGCAGATACGCCTTCTGAGCGAGTAACCACTTTTCTTGGTGCCAATAGGTTTCGGCGATCAAGAGCTGAGCCTTAGCTCGGGTTTCGGTGCCTTGGCTGTTTTCATCGTTGAGGGTTCGTTCGAACGCGGTACGGGCTTTGTCCCATTCCGCCTGGTTTTTGTAGGCTCGACCGAGGATTTCATAGACTTCGTAGAGTCGATCACTCTTCGGATTCCAATTCTCGAACCCTGCGACGGTTTCAACAACCTTGTCGTAGTCTTTCTGCCGAAGGTAGGTCTCTGCAAGCAGCACCCACACACGGGGATACCAATACGATTGAGAAACGTCTTCGTTGGTTTGCTGATCTTTCAGCTCCAGCAAAAACTTTTGAGCTTCATCGAGTTTCTGTTCGGAAAGCAACGCCTCACTGGTGCGAAATTTCGCCGTGAAGCGGTAAGGGCTTTGGGGGTATTTCTGTTCGATCTGCGATGCGTACTTTTTGACGGTCTCCCAGTCCTCGTCCGAGACGGCAATCTCCATGAGACGGTAGGTGGCGTGCTCTCGAACTTCCGGATCAGATTTTTCGTTCTGCAACAGAGCCTCGAACGCAGTTGCTGCGTCCTCGAGTTTTCCGGCTATGAAGTCGCTCTCTGCCAAACTCAGTTTGGCGTTGTCGACCAGATCGCTATCGGGACGTTCCTGAATCAGCCGTCGATAGACCGCATCTGATTCCGCCTCACGGCCGGCTCGAAGATTGGACAGAGCCCATTCGTCGAGAAGCTTGTCCAAGTCCTCGGCGTTCGGGAATTTTTCGAGTAACGCTTTGTAGGCTTCGTCGGTTTTCTCGGGCTCGTCGAGCTTTTCATAGCCACGAGCCGTCAAGAGACCAGCAAGAAACGCATACCGAGTGGCCCCATTCTTTTCTTCACCCTTCGCGGCCGGTGAATCCGGGCTGAACGTCTTGAAGGCGGTTTGATACGCTTGAACGGCGTCCTTCAATTGGTCGGCATTTTGGAGACACTGCCCTCGCATGTACGCAGCTTCGGCGGCTTGGAGCTCGTTATCGGGGAACTCTTGGAAGTACTTGCGGAAGTCCGCGGCGGCAGCGGTGTATTCCATTTGGTTGAACCGTGCCCACGCCAATCCGGAAACACCCGCGGAATATTGCGGCGTTTTCGAGCCGAGCTTGACGAGCATCTCGTAAAGTTCTTCGGCGAATTCCCAGTCTTGCTTGTCGTAGGCGATCTCACCACTCTCAAGAATTTTTTCCGCCAACAAGGGACTATTCGGGAACCGATCGCGGAGTGCAGCCAAGTCGATGCGGACTTGGTCCTTGTCCCCTTTGCGTGTGGCCGCCACAACTCGGGCTGCCAATGCCAAATCGGCTTCCTTGCCTTTGGGAGCGAGTTCGAGATACGTCGTGGCTTTGGCAATGGCTTGGTCGTCGTTCTTTTCCGCGAGGTGACTTTGGGCGGCGATGATCAATGTGCTGATGAACTCCGATGACGCCCCGGTCTGCCGAACTTCCTCCAAGAGTGGTTCGGCAATCGTGAGAACTTCTTCGTGCCGTTTCAGCTTTTGCAGAACTCGACAGAGGTGGAACCGAGCCAAATTCTTGGTCTCGTCGGTCGCTGCTCCGTCAAGAACCGCTTGGAACCGATCGACCGCGGATTGGAGATTGTCCTTGCCACCCTTCAAGTCCAGGATCCGACCGTAGAGCAATTCGTGTTGAACGCTTAATGGTGAATCGGGGTACTTGGTGGAAAACCGGTCGGCAATCGTGGTCGCCTCGGCCAACTGTGTGGCTCGTTTTTTCTCGTCGGTAGTTTCTCGTGCCAGGCGGAGTGCAGCTTCGGCGGCGAGGTGAAGGGAATCCGCAGCGTAATTGCCTTCGGGCCAACGACGTTCCAATTCCAGGAACAGATCCCGAGCAATTGCGAAGTCTTCGTTTCTCAACCGACTGTCGGCCTGATGGAACCGAATCTTCTCGATCAATTCGGGGGCTGCGTCGGAATTCTCCTTGGTTGCCGCCGCAAAGGTTTCTTCCAGAATGCGAGCTGCCTCGGCGTGTTCCCCGAGCGACTTGTGGGAGACCCCTCGCCAATATCCGGCTGTGATGGTTTGGGACGGTTCCTTCGCGGCGGTCTTGAAATGTTCGATCGCCTTGCGAAAGTCACCGAGTTGATACCACGCATAGCCTGCGTTTAACGTGGTGAGTGGGCGAAGGGGATTGTCTTTCTCCAGCTTCGTGATCAACGAGTCATAAGTCTCCGCAGCCTTCGCGAAGTTTTCCTGATCGAACAGAATGGTTGCGAGATTGAAGCTCGCCTGATTCGCCAAGTATGGAACCGGTTTCTGAGCAACTTGTTGATAGGTCTCGACGGCGGAATCGAACTGCCCGGCATCTTCGTAGGCTTGGGCCAAGCCAAATTGCGCTTCGTCGACCAGACGGCCTTTCGGGAAATTCTCAACGGCGGTTTTGTACGCCACAATGGCGTCGGTTGGCTTGTCGAGCTCGAGTTCCGTTTCTCCCAGGAACGGCCACGCCCACTCGGCAAGTTCATGTTTCGGGTGGTCTTTCAAGAACTCTTTGAAATCCTGTTCCGCATTGGGGAAGTCGTCGACCATATAGCTGCACTCAGCAATTCGGTAGAGCGCATCCGGTCGCCGTTCACTCTTGGGAAACTCTTTGACGAATTTCTTCCAAATCGGACGGGCGGCTTTGTAGTCTTCCGCGTTGGTCAGCGAAAGACCTTGATACAGCCGAGCGGTTTCCGCTTGCACGTGCTTGGGATTCTTGTCCGCGAACTCACCGAAACTCTCCGCAGCCAGTTTCCAACGCTCTTGACGGTAGAACCCGGCGGCAGCGTTATAGATTTCGATCGCACTTTGTGCATAAACCACCGGCACGCTCAACGCGATGTTCAGTAGCAACACAGTTGCGATGACAGACCGAGTTCTCAAAATCCGCCCGGTCGGTTGAATTGGTCTCATACCTTTCCTCCGCAAAGCGAACCGGCTTTCGCACTTCGACGAAAACCAAACCGCGAACGCTGTTTTGCCGTATCGTATCTTGCAAGCCGGTGATGGGACAAGACTAGCGGTCGATCCGGCAACGTCGAATCCCGGATCCGACGTCTGCCGACATCCGTTTCCCATTGCCGTATGCGCAGCAAAACGCCTCGGAGTCGGAAAAACCCCGAGGCGTTCACGTTTTTGGATCGTGCCTTTCAAGCTCAGCGAACCACTGGGCCGGCACAGCGAATCAAGTGGTCGTGGTCGATGTAGACCACTGATTCGGTTGCGTCTTCGTGGCTGAAGGGAATCGGCCAGTCCGAGCGGATTCGTTTGTCGTAGTACACGGTGCACTTGTAGTGACAGTGATGCAAGCGAGCCGGTCCGACGAGCGGATAGAACTTACATTCGTCGATGCGGTCCACAATCGGCTCAACCACGATTCGCACGTTGTTGATTTGCGTTTCCGCGAGGAAGGCATAACCGCCTTCACCGGTTTCGGATGCTGGCAACGCTCGCACGACTTCATCTGGGCTTGGCGGATCGAGACAGAACAGCGGTGCGTTCTCGCCTTCGACCGGGTCCAGCACAGGAACGCGACCGTATCGCTCTTCCTCGTGGTAGACGTCTTCGATTCGTTGACTGAAGTACGCACCGACTGGAATGAACGGTGCGGTCTTCCAGAATGTCGAAAACGCTGATTGGACTTCAAAAAAGCCGTCAACGAGCTTACAGCCGCTCGCTCCGATCAGGGCGGTCGACAGTCCAAGGACCAGGACCGACCGCCGGACCAGTTGCTGAAAACGTGTCATGGGATCCCTCCGTGATTGGTCGTCCCGCCCATACGATTCTTGGCGGAGTCTCTGGTCGAGATGTGATGATCGTTCATCAGGCCCAGCGGCCTGCGATGTCTGGTTGGGTTGGCAATTTGTGAATCGCTTGAAGATCGTCATTCGTTGTGTCTCGTTGCGATTAAGTACCGCCCGAAAATTGGGCTTGCATCATTTATATCGTGTGGAAGCGTGCGATAACTTGGGGGAAAAGTCCGGATTTTGCCGATCGAAACGAGAATAATTTCTCGAACGCAAAGCATTACGGCTAAACATCTTCCGTAAATGCAAAGAACGCCCCCGGCAGCAGCCGAAGGCGTTCTGTATTCTGCGTGATCCGACCGGTTTGCGGACGCTTACCAGTTCTTCGGATTCACGAACCACCACCAACGATCGGTCTTGGAGTCGAAGTCGAGCATCCAGTGTCCGTCATCCCATTCCAAGCTGGCTTTTCGCCATCCCAGCGGGACTTGCGGGTAGGGGTAGAATGGTCCGATGTAAGGCCAGGCACTCGCCGAGTAATTCTTCGGATATTGAATCGCGGCAGAGTTCGGGTATTGAGCTTGGGCTGGCCAAGCGTACGGAGGCATGGCGGGGTTGTTGTAGAGCGTGGGGTTCGCTCCTGGTCCCGGCATTCCGTACTGTGGCGGAGCGGCAGGCATGCCACTAGGTCCACCAGGATATCCCATTCCCATTCCGGGTGCAGCTCCGGGGTAACCACCACCTGGCATTGGGTATCCACCGGCCGTTGGCGGCATTGGTGGGGTTCCCATTGGCATCGGTGCGGACGGTGCTCCACCGGCACCTTGTTGGTAGGCGGATGCTTGCATCACCGAACCAACACGGATTTGGTTTTCGACTTGGCCGACGCCGTAAACGCTACCGGCAACTTGCTCGGCGAGAGCTTTTTGCTCAGCCGTGGCGACCGAACCGGCCAACACGACTTTGCCGTTCTTGTAGCGGATCACGAGGGGCTGGTCACCCAAGTTGGCTTGCCGCAACGCAACACCGATTCGCTCGGCGACTTCTTGGTTGCCGACTTTCGGTGCGGAGTTCGCGGAAGCTTGCATGATTCCGCTCGACGGTGCCCCAGGTGCGGAAAACGCCGACATAGCCGGTGCCGTTCCACAGCTGGAGCAAGATGGGTCCGCACAACCGCTCGTTCCGCAAGATGGTTTGGTGAAACCAACTTGTTGAACGAAGTTGCTCTTCTCTGATGGGTTGTAACCGGCTTGTTGAACCGGAGCGCGTCCGGTCATCAAAGCCAGTTGGTTGTCCACGCGGGTGACGCCGGGGACTTTGCTGACCAGTTGAGTCGCCATCGCTTTTTGTTGAGCGTTGGCAATCTGACCAGTTAATTTGCAGACGCCGTTGCCGCAAACAATGTCAATGTTGGAACCAGCCAAACGGGCTGACCGCAGGGCGGAAGCCACGTCGTCTGCCAACCGTTGGTTACGTTCCTCGGCCGACACAGATGTTGCCCGCTGTGCTGTTGGGAAGTCTTTCGGCCCACCCCAGACGACACCGGGGGCGGCCATGATTCCCAATCCGAGAATCCAGTTCCGATACCTGAGCATGAAGAATCTCCTGCTTGTTCTCGCATGGAGTCGACCGACTTGGCCGTCTCCGTCCCGCCCCCATGCGGGGAGCCTACAATGTCCGTTTTCCCGTAGCGAAACTCACGGGTTGCATCTGTCACCGAACTTCCGTTTGGCCTTCTGGTCGAAACGGAACATTGCGGCCGTGTGCTACCACTTTCGCACCGCATCGCGTCATTCACGGCGACAAACCGAGCTTGACACGCTATGAATCACTTTCGGCGTTTCCCCACCTGTTTGGTCAGGTTATTCCGATTGTTTCTATTATTTCGGCGAGGTCCGGGGTCCGGCATTGGCTTTTCTCGGCTGAATTCCCATGGAAATCGATCGGATATTTATTTCCCTGCGTGATCTGTGAAAGTGGGAAGTAGATGTGTGGCTTTATGTGCATCGGTAGAGTCCCTGGTTTTTTCCAAGAATGCGAGTCGATCGTCTAGACAGACTGGAATCCGGTGGTCACAATCCATTTTGTACAGATAGCCTGTCTTTTCTGGATGAATTGTTGTTATGTGATGTAGCTAACATCACGGTTTTGCGTGTTCTGTAGAATTCGCCTGAATTAACTTCAGTTCGAGGTTGAACCTGTTCTGACAACTTGCTTTGGAAGCGGATGTCAGAGATTGGTTAAGGCTATCGCTGGAAAATCGTGGAGAGCGTTTTCCCCGGCAACTTACTTACGGAAAGAAATTCCCCATGAGGAAATTTGGTCCCCTATTCACGTCGCTGTTTTCGCTCGGTCTGGTTCTGATGGGAACCGGAATTAGCGAAGCAGGTTGTTTCTCGTCATGCAGCACCCCAAGCTACTCGTCGTGCAGCACGAAAGTGGTTTACAGCTCGTGCAGCACTCCTGTCAGCAGCTGTAATACAGTAACTTCCTGCAAACCGGCTGCTTCCCATGTGGTTTACAAGTCCGCTTGTGAATCCAGCTGCAAACCAGCAACGCACGTTGTCTACGAATCATCGTCCTGCACCACGAGCTGCAAACCAGCTTCCTGCGTGGTCGAAAACGCCTGCCCAACGACCTGCCAGCCGGCAATGACTTGCTCCAGCCCGGCACCTTCAAGCTGTGGACACGTCAGCTACAGCAGCCACAGCCCAGTTTCTCACGCAACTTACTACTCCACCCCAACGTCATCCTGCGTTGGTGGTGCCTGCGGTTTCTAAACCGTTTCGCCAATAGTTACCAAGAGGTGAACTCGAAGAGCTGTTGCTCGACCGGGTTCGGCCAACCACACAGCCATTGCGTATCTAACGTGAATGGTTTGCGATAAAAGACTTCACCTCATGGATGAGGACCGATCCAAAGGGAACTTGGACGTCGGATCGTGTTGACTGTTTGCCCTTACAAACATCCGGGAAACGCTCTCCCATCCCCTGCCAAGACACGAACAATCCGACGCTCCTACCGGGTCTCACGATTCGGTAGGTTTTTTTATTGCCGTCGTCATGCGTGGTCGGGTGAACATGCAGGTGGCGATTTCTCCAATCGCCGGAACGACTTGTTGCAAGCGACTTCATCAATCCGGGCTTTGCGTAGGCGACGATTGTGCCTACAATCGCGGCGCGCATTCCATTTTCTCCTTCCAACGGACGAATCATGACTCACGCTTGGCATGATGTCACGCCAGGGGCTCAGGCACCATACACGTTCATGACAGTGATCGAGATCCCCAAGGGGTCGAAAGTCAAGTACGAGTTGGACAAAGGGACCGGCTTGCTCAAGATGGACCGAATGTTGTACTCCGCGGTCCATTATCCGACGAGCTATGGCTTCATTCCTCAGACCTTGGCTGAAGATGACGACCCGTTGGACGTGCTCGTTCTCTGCCAGGAAGCTGTCTCACCGTTAACACTTGTGGAGAGTCGGGCGATCGGGTTGATGACCATGATCGACAGCGGCAAGCCGGACCACAAAATTCTGGCCGTCGCCACACACGACCCGGAATACAACTCGTTTAACGAAGCGATGGAACTTCCGCAGCATCGATTGAGTATGCTTCGCCGGTTCTTCCAAGACTACAAACTCTTGGAAGGCAAAGCGGTTGAAGTGGACGAGTTCCAACCAGCGTCCGAAGCGTACCCGGTCATTGAAGATGCCTTGGCCCGATACAGTACTCAGCGGCGTCGCGGATTTTGATCAACGCGATGGCGTTTGAATCCGTTCGATCAATTGCGTGATCACGGTTTCGACATCGACCTGAGTGGTGTCGATCAAAATGGCATCCTCGGCGGGCACGAGTGGAGCAACGTCACGATTCTGGTCCCGCTGATCACGTTCCAGGATTTGTCGGAGCACATCACCTTCGGTGACATCCGGATCAGAATCGGTTTGCTTTGACCGCAGGTCTTCGAATCGCCGCCGGGCTCGTTCTTCCGGAGCGGCGACCAAGAAGAACTTGCGTTCCGCCTTCGGGAAGACCACCGTGCCTTGGTCGCGGCCTTCGGTGACAATGTCTCTGCCCGAAGCTGCCAATCGTTGCAGTCGCACCATTGACTCACGAACTTCAGGAATCGCCGCGACAATCGAGGCCGCTTCGGAGGCGGCTTCCGTGCGAATTTCGTCGGTCACGTCCTTGCCGCTGGCCGACACGCGACCGTCATGGAATTCGATGACCACATTCCGTGATACTTCGATCGCCGCGGAATCCGTTCGTTCTCCTTGGCTCCATAGCAATCCAACCACGCGGTACATGGCACCGGTATCGAGAAACTCGAATCCCAGTCGCTGTGCGAGTTGCCGAGCCACAGTGCTTTTGCCCGATCCCGCCGGGCCGTCGATTGTCACAATCATAGGACTTTAGACTTGTTCAGTTAAAGCAGGCTACTGTTGATCGAAGCGTGATGTGTTCCGAAGACTTCAGGAAACAATGGACGTGCGTCTTTATCAGTCACGTAAGACCGAATTACCGTCTAGAACTCGAATTCGACATCAGCGATTTCGTAGGGGGCTATGGGTAGATGGACTTGGTCGTCTTTCACGACGAGTGTATCGAGCGTGCGGCCTTGGAAGTCACGAGTCCGGGCTTTTTGTGGGTTCCGAAAACAGCGGATCACGACGTTGCGACTGCGTCCTTCCGTCTCGAGGAGACGGAGGGCAAAACCGTTCGCGGTCCACTCGGGATTCTTCGAGTCGGACATTGCCGGCAAGACACGCAACACTTGGGCGTTCTTGGCGTTGATGTGAAACAGCCAACCCGTGTTCCCAGATTTCGGCGGACCGACTTCCGTTGGCACCATGACGATCGGTGTTTGGGCCGCTCGTGTGGCTTGCATGGGGTACGGTTCGTCAACCGCGATTGACAACTTGAATTGGCGTCGTGACTCCCCTTGCGTGATCAACAAGGAATCGAGCATTCGCGTGTCCGTCTTTCGATGACTTGGCAGACCGTGGAAGAGAATTGTCGTACGGTCGTCGTCGGAGGCAATTTCCAGGTAATCGGTCGATTCAAACCGTTCGCCCATAATCCCGTGTGCCCCCTGCTGAATGGCTCGCGTCAACACGGCTCCCGGATCATGCCACGCGAATCGAGCCGCGTAGTAGTTGGTCCACGGGTCCGCATCAGGGGTTTTTCGGGGTGTTAATTCGATATCCACATCGACCACGCGTCGAAAACGACTGACACGCACGGTCTGCCGATATTCCGCCAAAACGGTGTCAGTGGCGTCGTCGAGCAAATCGCCAGTCGTCACAATCTCACCAACCGCTGGCCCAGTCGAGGTGATCGAAAGATCCCGACAGACCATACGCGAGTAGTAGGATGGTTCCGTGTAGCCATCGTCACCAACGGGAATCTGACGTTCGTGCGGAAAACGATACGCGAGCTGCTGACTGAGCCGATTCGGAACCCGCCCGTAGTTCTTGATTCGCGCGATCCCGCCGGTGGTAGGGTTGATGCTCACTTCGAAAAACTCGTTCCGAAGCACATTTTCCTCCGCCATCGCGGGTTCCGACTTGGATTTGGAGACCGCTCCATCACGTGGAAGCCAAACGAACCCAGAACCGGGAATCTCGAGAATTGCGGTCCGTCGCATGTTGTCGAACTGTACGGCTTTCACCGGTCCGCTAATCGCCGGTGGATTCGGCCAGTCATCCAAGGCGATTGGCTCGGTCCGCGTCTCGCTGAGCGTGTTGATTAACAGGAGTCCCGGTTGATTATCCGCTCCATGCAGGATGATCTGAGACAGTTCACGTCCGGCGGACTGCACAAAGGAATTAAGCTTTTCGTCGACGTTGCTTTTGTCTTCCGCTTCCGCGTCGGGGTTGGATTTCTCAACGAGTTCTTCGATTTCCGCGGTTTGGTTATCGTCGACTGGTTGGCCGATCAGTACTTTCGACATCGCCGAACACCATTGGCCTGCTTCGAACCGTTCTCGTCGGGAAACGTGATCGGCGAATCGGCTCAGTGGATCGGGCAGCAAACGGGCCGCTGTTTGAATGAAAAACGGTGGGGCGTATTCTTTCGCCTCGAAGTTCGAGACGCGAACCGGTTGATCGGTATCGCGAAAGAACTTCGTGAGCGTGACAAATTCGCCCAGGACGGGGGCGTAGCGATTCATCCGGTGAAGATCACCGAGCCACGGCGATTTGACCTCCGGCCAACGAGCGAACAATACGGCCGCCGATTGGTCTTGCTCCATCGACTCCGCCATCAATAGCGGGAACCGCAGGAAACTTGCGGCACCTTCGGCCGTGAGAGGAAATCGGCAAACCGCATCGATTCCGCTTCCATCAATCCCTTCCCAGCGAATTTTGCTGGCATCTTCTTCTGGATATAAACCATCATCCATCACTAGATGGAGTGCCCCTTCAAATGCTGATTTCGAAAGGATTTGTGGCAACTGCCCCGACAAACCATATCGTCGCCGTCCCCATACGACCGGTGTGCGGTTGAAGAGTTGCTGAAACCGGCGGCGTCCTTGGTCAAATTCCCAAAGAACCGAACCGATCGGCATGGAGGTGAGCGGGGCTTCCCGAAGATCGCCGCCGATGAGATCCACGCGGTCCTCGGTCCAACGTGACTTCACACGTTCAACGAGTTCACTGTGATTATCCGCGATGGCTTGCCAATCTTCGGCCGACGTCACGAAATTGACCGAGTAATCGGCTTCCATCAACTGATTCAGAGCGTCCGACTGCTCATCGGCCAATCGTGGGATGAGCAAACAAAGATCGATGATGTAGCAACCGATCGGGTAGAATCGCTCCCGCGCCTCTAGCAACTCTTCAAACGCATTCTTGAGGTGCTTCTTTGCCGTTTCGTGGTCGTTGTTCTCGACAGCGGTAGCCGCGGTGACGGCCTCACGTTCGAGATGAACCTCATCGAGATTGCTATAATGATGCATATGCCGCGTGAGCAATTCCATTTGCAACCAGCACGTGCCCAGTGCAAGGAAGTCAGCGACAAATTCGGAGTCCGTTGTCTTCTCTGACCCCAAAATCCGCTCAATTTCCGCCAGCATTTCCGATCGGTCGGATAGCCCGGAGATGACAATCGCTCCCTGAAGTTCGGCATGTTCGACCCAACCGCCGGGAAGCCATTCTTCACATGCCGTGGGAACGATGAACAACCGTTCGTCGAGATCGTCCGGCGGTTCGTCGGATCGATCCCAAGTCGGCAACGCACCACTTGCAGCGAGTAACCGCGGATGCCAGGCGACCGCAAAGGCATTCAGCAGACTGGTCGCCTGATCATCGGGAAGCTCTGTGGGAAAGTCTTCCAGACTGTGGCAGGGAATGAGAACGGTAACGCTCCGGATGGTCATGGCAGCCCGGTTGTCAATTGGCAAAAGGTTTCACGGCGTTTTCAGAGGGTATGATAACGAATCTGCCGGGAAAACTTCGATGCTGCAAATTTCTTTGGAATTTTGGGAACGATTCGGGACTAGTCTTCGTCATTCTGTCGTGCGTATGATTCTCAAGCGCTCAACGGTGTTTTCCGCAACATCCGCAATGTCTTTTCATGAGTTCCAGGCGAACCTGCCGAGAATGCGTTTTTCGTTGACTTTTATTCAAACCCCGTGTTAGCTTTCACTTGAGCCGATGCGTCCGGGGTCTGTCTCGGTCACGTGGACGACAAGAGAAAACGATTCAAGCTGCTCAATCAATTTATTGATTCCAAACGTAAGTATGATAATCGGGTGTTGCCAGAGGGTGACGAGATTGCCGTATATACGTGGTTGGAAACTCAATTTCCGATCTTGTTCCGAATCATCGGGGCCGATTGGGCAGATACCATTGCAGTTCAATTTGATTGACGAATATTCCGAGCCGCGACCGCGTTTGCGAATCGCGTTGTGAGTGGATAGGAGACGAACCATGGCCGAAACTGGTGGCGGAGTTTGGGGAATCGAAATCGGTCAAGCCGGTTTGAAAGCCGTCCGCCTACGGTACGCCGAAGCGGCGAATCAGGTGGTGGCGGTGGCGTTTGACTACATTGCCCATCCGAAGATTCTGAGTCAGCCCGATGCTGTGCCGGAAGAACTGATTCCCCAGGCACTTACGGAATTCCTGTCCCGAAATACGGTTCAAGGTGACCAGGTCGTCATCAGTGTGCCCGGTCAAACCGCTCTCGCGAAGTTCGTGAACCTGCCACCGGTGCCGGGTAACAAAGTCGCCGAGATCGTCAAGTACGAAGCCAAACAGACGATCCCATTTGCGTTGGAAGACGTGATTTGGGATTACCAAGTGCTCTCAGCTGGTAGCGAGGAAAGCGACTTCCTCCTCGACGCTGAAGTCGGCATCTTCGCGATGAAGCGGGATGAGATTGCCGCTCGTCTGAAGTATTTCCAGGCTCAAAAGATCGAGCCGGACGGTATCCAGATGGCTCCGCTGGCCCTGTATAACATGGTCAGTTACGACAAAATGGGGTTGCGGCTGGATGGCGACAAAGAACCGACGGATGAATACAACATCGTCCTCGACATGGGAGCCGATAACACGACGCTGGTGGTCACCAACGGTGCAAAGATTTGGATCCGCAACGTACCGATCGGCGGCAATCACTTTACTCGCGCTCTGACGAAGGAAATGAAATTGACCTTCGCCAAAGCAGAACACCTCAAGTGTAACGCGACCAAAGCGCCGGACCCACGAGCCGTGTTCCAGGCGTTGCGACCGGTCTTCAATGACTACGTTTCAGAAATTCAACGGTCGATCGGCTACTTCTCCAGCGTTAATCGAAGTGCGAAGATCAAACAGGTGATTGGGGTCGGGAACGGTTTCAAACTCGCCGGTTTGCAAAAGTTCTTGCATCAGAATTTGCAGTACGACGTCGTCCGGTTGTCCAAATACGATGAACTCGCGGGTGATGCGGTCACTGGCAGTTCAATGTTCCAAGAGAACATTCTCACGTTCGCGGTTCCCTACGGCTTGGCGTTGCAGGGGCTGAAGCTCACGCGGATTCATACCACGTTGCTGCCGCCGGAAATCGTGACCGCTCGGAAGATTCGGGCGAAGAAACCGTGGGCCGCCGCTGCTGCAGCCGCGTTGCTCGGCGGAATCGCGTTGTCTGGTATTGGTTTCGCCCAGGTTGCGAAGTCGGTCAGCGAGGATCGCTTCGGCGATGCTGAGAAGGCCGTCGAGAATTTCCAATCGAAAGTCAGCGGTTATCAAAGCTCATATCAGGCGGAGCAAAGCACGCACGCCGGCATCATGGAAAAGGGTGCCGTCCTGATTCAAAACCTGGAATCACGAACGCAGTGGCTAGAGCTTTACAAAGCGATCAACGAAGCCCTTCCGAAAGAGGAAGTCGATTCCAATCAAAGCGACCTCAAACAGCAGAATCGGATCCACATTCAGTCGATCACTCAAGAACACATGGATGATCTGAAAACGTGGTACGCCGGGCTGAGTGAGACAGCCGCGCTCTACATGAAAGAAGCCGATCGCAAACCTCCCGAGGGGCCGGGGTTCGTGGTGACGATTCGTGGATATCACTTCCATGCGAACGGCCACAAGTTCCAAGAAGCAACCTTTCTGAAGAATCTTCAGGATTGGCGTGCAGAAGATGGCTTCCCGATTCGGGAAATCGGAATCAGCCATGCCACGTTGATCGATACCCAGGATTCAAAGTGGCTGTATAACCCGGATCTTCGCATCCAAAAGATGCTGGAGAGTCGTCAAACCGGTGGCGGCCGTGGCCGTTTCGGGGAAGGGGGGGGACCAATGCGGTTCAATCCTGGTAACCCGATGGAAGGGGGCGGTCCCGGGAGTGGTCTCTCACCGGAGGACCAAAAACTCTTGGACAGTTCCACGAAGGTCACTGAGTGGAAATTTGTCCTGCAATTCGTATGGCAACCGACCCCACTTGGCGAACGCGACTTGAACAACTTGCTGTGGCAATTGCTGTCACAAAATCCGGAAGCCACCATGACGGAGGCGACCGAACAAGTGACTGCTTACAACGAAGAGCTTAAGAAACGGAAACTCGTCGGTGAGGATACCGAGAAACAAGAGATCGAGTTGACCGAAGAGAAGTTCACAGCGTTCAAGACCAAGCACTTTGATACCGAAGCCGTCATGCCAAGTGCCGCCGCTCCAACCATGGGTGGGGGTGGTATGGATGGCGGGGGCGGCATGATGCCCGGTGGTCACGGTGGATATTGACGGAAATCAATTGTGGTTGGTCTTGTTAACGGAACTTCTGGTCAATCAGCAATGTCTTTAGAATTGGGAAACTTAAACATTCCGATTGGCTGAAACATGAGTGTTCAATCGGCTTTCCCAACAGCGAACAACTTTTGACGCGGATGCCATCATGGAAAAATTGCAGCCCATCCTGAAACACAAGTTCTGGATCATCAGCGGCATCGCCTTGTTGATTCCGTTGATCGGTTGGTTCATGGACCGTGGGGCGATCGCCGAGCGAATCCAAACCCGTTGGGATACGCTCTCCAAACTTGCTCCGCCTAGCGGTGCGAATACACCGAATCAGACCTATATTGACGGCATCAAATTCGTCAATGAACGGCAAGCCGAACGGCAGAAAGTTCTGGAGCGAGAACTTTACGAAGAGCAGAAACAACTCTGGTTCTGGCCAGCCGAAGTCGCAGATCGCATGGCGGAGAAATCCTATCGCGATCGCGTGAACAACAGCATCTTGCAAGACTACCGCTTTGCCTACACCGACCATTTCGTGAAGGATGTTGTCGAATCGACAATTCGCCCCTATCGAGTGAGTTACAGTGGGGAAGAGTCCGGCTTGGTCAAGGTGGATGGTGGTACCGGCAATTTCGGTGGCGGCATGGCCGGTGGTGGAATGCCAGGTGGACGAGAGTTTGCTGGCGGCGGTGGCACGGGACTTGGGATGGGGGAAAATTGGTTCCCCAGCAGTATCCAACACATTGATGCAAAATCTCGTTGGGCAACCGAACCCCCAACACCAAAAGAAATGTGGGATGCCCAGGAAGATCTGTGGTTGATTCAATCGCTCTTGGAAGCCGTTGCAGAAGTCAATGACGGTGCCCGACGCGTTTCCGACGCACCCATTCGTGAAATCCACACCCTGTTCCTTCGTGGGGGAAGCCGACCCGATCCCAACGCTGCGGCCGCGGGTGGGATGGATGGCGGTATGGGAATGGCCGGCATGGCTGAACCCGGTGGATACGCTGGAGGTGGCGGCGGTGGTGGCGCTATGTTTGGTAACCGCATGGGCGGGGGCGAAGGGGGCATGATGGGCCTCGGCGGTCAACAAAGTGCCGATTTCGCCGACGATCTTGATTCAGTCTTTGGCTCCGCTCAACCTGTCGCAGCGGGTGGCATGGGTGGTGATCCGATGGGTGGCTCACCCGGAGGCGGCTACGCTGGTGGTGGCAACATGATGCCCGGGGGAATGATGGGCGGTGGGATGATGGGCGGCGATGGCGTGGGAGGGAATCAGAATCTCCGCCGGTATGTCGACGATGACCCCGAACTTCCCTACAAAACCCGAGGTTTCTATCTCCACGTCACCATGTTGCATAGCGATTTGCCTCGTTTGCAAGCGGCTCTTGTTAGTCGCGGATGGCCGGTCACATTGCTTCGAGTGCAATTTGTCTCGAAACACCATGACTTCGAAGGGATGAACCTCGACGGTCAAGGCGGCCGCCGACGAATGGGACGAGAAGGCGGCGGACTTCCATTGCGACGTCGCCCCCGTGGTTTAAGTCCCATGGGTGGTGGACTCGCGGAAGGTCCGATGGGATTTGGTGGTGGAGCTGGTGGTGGAGCCGGTCCTGGCAGCGTGGTCCTTTCACCGAATGCGGACGAACAACAGACACTTTGGGACGCCGCCATGGAAGATCCGTATTTGGCCGACGTGGCGATCGCTGGTTTGATGACCTTGTACTCCTCACCGGACATCGACGAGGAAGCCATCCAGGAAGCCGAAGCTGAGGACGTCGCCAAGCAACAAGCGACGCAGCAAAATGCGACTCCCGACCAAACACAACTACCGGCCGGCGAGGGGGAAACACCGATGCCGACCGACGGGGCTCCGATGCCGTTGGGGCAGGAACAACCAGCGAACGGCGGTAATCCGGCCAATCCGAATCCGAATCCGGCCAACCCAATGCCGGCTACTAATGGAACGCAACCGGGAACACCGGCGGCGGTTACCCCGGGGAACGGTCCGCAGCCGAATCCGATGGGCAAACCGGATCAGCCCACTGGCAATACCGAACCCGCAACACCAGGAACAAACACGCCCGCGGCTACTGGGCCGACGACTGAAAATCCCCCTCCCTCTGGTCCGCCTGTGAATCCTTAATTGGGGCGCAGTCGGAGCACCGAGCGTTTTGATTTTCGGTCTCTCAACTTTTTCCGTTAGGATGAACACGTTATGAAACCTTCACTCTCAGGTCTCAAGAACATCGACTGGAAGCAGTTGGTCGTCAACCATGGCGAGAAGATCGCTTTGGGTGTCGTGGGGTTGCTCGTGGTCTTCATTGTGGCCGGGGGCACGCGATGGTCCACCTTCCAAGAGAAACAGCCTCAGCAGATCAAGGACCAAGTGGTCGCCGAAGATCAAACGTTGATGGCTGCGACATGGCCCGATTCCGAAAAGATCGCGTATCCGGCGGCTTACAACGTTCAAGAGTTGGTCTCGCAACGGCAAGGGCCAATTGACGTGCGTCCGTTCGTCTTCCTGCCTGGTCATCCACTGAAACGGCCACTTCACCGGCAGCAGAAGAAGATTCAGGAGCCGGAATGGCTCGCACCGCAGGACCCCGAAGTTTATGCAGGCCAAATTGCGATCGCTATGGCAATCCCCGGTATGAACATGGGGATGGAAGGTGTCGCGGGACTTCCTGGTGGTGAAGGTGAAGGCATTGAAGGCTTCGGTCAGCCAGCGGCAGATTTTGACAACCCATTTGGGCAACGACCGAACAACGCAGCCGGCGGCGAAGGCGCCATGGGACTGCCCGGTGGTGGCGGACCCGGTCGGGGGCCAATGCCGATGCCAACCGGCGGAGCACTGCCTGGCGGTGGTGGACACGGCGGCGGTGAAATGGAAATGACCATGATGGGCGGTGGTGGATATGGTGGGGCTACTGCTGCTCCGACATTCAATATCCAGGGCGAGCGTTATGTTTCGGTTCGGTTGGTTTACCCATACCGCAAACAGGTGGAAGCCATTGCGGAAGCTCGAAGTGATCGCACGCAGTGGCAGTCGGTCTTGCAGAAATTCCAGATCACTGATTTCGAAATCCAACGTCAAAAGGCGAAAGCCGGACCAAACCCATGGAGCGACAAGGACGAAGATTGGAGAACCATCAATAAAGAATTGGCGATGGGGATCCTCAACAAAGTGGATTACTTCGATGCGGACATTGTCGACCTAGCTGACGTCGACCCATCGATCACAATGCCATTGCCTGCACGATTGGATCGAAACTGGATCACTCGAGATGCAGGTCATAAACGGCTGAAGACGTTGACCGAAAAAGAGAGAGACGCCAACGAAGCGTTGGCAGAGATGCTGCAAAAGAGTCAACAGATGATGGAGACCGACGCAATTGATCAGCCGGTCGTGGTGGAAAAGGGGGGATTCGCGGGTTTGCTGACGGTGAACACTCGCGGCATCATGGATGAGATGGCGTCGAATCCCCAAGCACGTGGGAACTTCGTCAACATGTTGGAGCGTGAATACGGCGGCGAAGGCGGCACTGGCATGGTTGGTGCGATGGGAATGAACAACCTGGAATCGGCTTTGCAAAGCATTCCTGAATTGATTCTGTTCCGATTCTTCGATTTCGATGTCGAACCCGGTGCTGCGTACCGTTATCGAGTTCGTATTATTGTGACGAATCCCAACTATCAACTTCCATTGGAACAAATTGCCCGTCCAGAGGTCGCGCAAGAAACGACCCGCGAAACCGATTGGTCCGAGCCGTCACCGGCAGCCATCGTTCCCCGCGACGTTTACTACTACGTCAACAACGTCGAACCACCGCGGTCTTCCAGTGCGGAGGCAACAGCGGAAATGGAAATCATCCAATGGCTTCCAGATGTCGGAACACCCGTGCTCGCAAAGATTCCATTGCGACCAGGGCAAATGATCGGCGGACGAGAAGACGTCGAGGTCGTTGAACCCCAAGTGGTGCTGGAAGAACAAACGGTGATCTTCAAATCTAACGACTACGTCGTCGACACCGAGCCATCGGCGATCGACACTTCGGCTGGTCCCGGTGTGGGTTCCGGTGATCTCCATGCGGACCTGAATATTCCTTCGTCGCAACGTGGACAGGTCCGGATGATGCCACAAGCGTTGGTGGTTGACCAATCCGGACGGTTGAAGGTCCTCAGTCCCGAAACTGATGCCAGAGAGCGAAACGCGAAGACAGACTACATCAAGCAGATGATGGATTACTTTGCGTATCTCAAAGCCCCCGAAATTCCTGAAGGTGGTGAGGGAATGTTGGGCTTCGAAGGTATGGGCGAAGGTATGGAAGGCGGCTATGGATACGGGGGAGCACAACGGGGAAGTGGTTCTCGTTCGGCTCGCAACCGACTCCGAGCACGTCGCGGTTCTGCCGGTGGCGGATACTAGACGAGTCGATCTGTCACTCAAACGTACTAGACTTTCAGTACGGCAACACCAGCGAGTTTCTCTGTCAGCAGAGAACTCGCTGTTTTTTTTGTAAGGCTCGTCAAACGAGACGGAATTGCCGTCATGTTTTCTTCGCCATATGATGACAGGGAAAATGCGCGTCTTGGGATCGGGACTTCAGGAGGTCTGGGATGGCGGATTCATTCGAAGAAGAGGTCGAACTCAGCGGACATATCGTCGACAGTTTACTGTTGCCGAAGGTGCTCGATGAGATCACGGCATCCGGTGGTGAGTTTGAGATCCGTGAGATGCAGGTCGGTCACGGTCGGACAGATCCCAGCTATGCCCGGCTGCTTGTGAAGGCATTGACAACGGACTTGCTAGAAGAGATTCTGACCCAGATTGCCCATCACGGTGCCGTTACGACGAATCCGATTGATTGCGAACTGGCGACCGCAGACATGGACGGTGCGTTTCCTGAGAACTTCTACGCCACCACCAACGAGGACACAGACATTCGCGTGAACGGCGAATGGATTCGAGTCGATCCTCAGGAGATGGATTGTGGTGTGGTTGTCGATCTCGGCGAAAAGGCCGCACGCTGCGTGCCGATGTCTGATATCCAGAAAGGGCAAACGGTGGTTGTGGGCCGAGCCGGGACAAGGGTTCGGCCGGTCGGCCGCGATCAAGGGACCCGCGATGCGTTCGGGTTCATGCAAAGCACCGTATCGACGGAGAAACCGAAGGCCGCCACAATTCGCGAAATTGCTCACGCCATGCGTCGGGCCCGTGAGGGGGATGGACGAATTTTGCTGGTTGGGGGGCCGGCGATCGTGCACACCGGCAGTCGCGAGCATCTCAGCAACATGATCCGCGATGGGTTCATCAATGTGCTATTTGCCGGAAATGCGTTGGCCACGCACGACATCGAGCAATCGTTCTTCGATACGAGTCTCGGCGTCTCGATGTCTGACGGCGGTTCAATCGAGGAAGGACACGAGCATCATTTGCGTTCGATCAATCGGATTCGGCGAGCGGGGAGCATTGCTAACGCGGTCGAACAAGGAACGCTGCAAAGCGGCATCATGTATGAATGCGTACGAAATGAGGTGCCGTTTCTTCTTGCCGGCAGTATTCGGGACGATGGTCCCCTGCCCGACGTCATCACCGACACGATTGAAGCCCAGCAAAAGATGCGGGAGATGATTAACGGTGTGACGTTCGCGTTGATGATCGCCACAACGCTTCACAGCATCGCAGTGGGAAATCTTCTGCCAGCACGAGTCAAAGTCGTTTGTGTGGATATCAATCCAAGTACCGTCACGAAACTCGCCGACCGTGGGACGTTCCAAACGATCGGACTGGTGACGGATGTCGAACCATTTCTGCGTGTCCTTGTCGACGAGTTAAAGCAACCCGGTGGTTGAACCGAGGTTCAACTTCGCAAAGCGGAAAACTGATCGATCGGAATACGCCTCATTGGTTCTTCGGACCTTGCCGTTTCGCAATTGCGGCACGTTCGGCTTCGGCGTCGAACTTGGGGTTTTTCTTGGTTGGAATCGGTGCCCTGGTTTTCGTTTGCCAGTCTTGCAATCGTTTCAATAGCTCCTGACATTTTTCGGGACGACGATTAGCCAAGTTCTGAGTTTCGCCGATGTCGTCTCGCAAATTGTACAGTTCTAGCCCGCCATCTTCGAAGTACTGGTGCAGCTTCCAATCGCCGTATCGGACGATGCTGCACGGTCGCGAGCGGAACAACGGATCTCGTTGCTCGTTCCAGACAGCGTACGATTGCAAGTAAGCTGGAAAATGCCAGAACAAACCGCGTTCCGGGAGTTTCTGCACTTCACCCTTGAGAAATGGAACCAGGCTAATTCCGTCGACAGGTTGGTTTTCCGGTAACGGAGCATCCGCGATTTCACAGAAGGTGGGAAACAAATCCACGCCAGTTACCGGTTCGTCAGACTTCCGCCCGGCTTGCACGACGCCCGGCCAATTCACAAACATCGGCACACGGATGCCACCTTCATAGTACGTGCCCTTGTAACCTTTCAGCGGTGCCATGTCCGTCGCGGGTCCGTAGCCTCCGTTGTCGGAGAAGAACACGATCACGGTGTTCTTCTCCAATTTGAGATCGGTCAGAGCTTGCCGAATCCGCCCGACGCCATCGTCGACGGCTTGAATCATCGTCGCCATCGCAACGTGATTGTGAAGTTCGCCCTTCGGTTTAGATTCATACTTTGAAACGAGTTCACGCTTGGCGTTGAGCGGAGTATGAACCGCGAAGTGCGTGAGATACAACAACCACGGTTTCTCACGATGCGTTTTGATGAATCCGATCGCTTCATCGCTAAGCCGATCTGTAATGTACTCACCAGCCGGAGCGTCTTTCAAACCGGGGGCGTTTCCGTGCGGCGGATAATACCCACGCGGTGGACCACCCGAGTGCGTCCCGCCGATGTTCACATTAAAGCCAAACTGGGTCGGGTCGTCGCTCAGATGCCACTTTCCCATGGTCGCCGTCGCGTAGCTGGCGTCCTGCAGGACTTTCGCCCAAGTGGTGATATGAGATTTCAATGTGTCCGTTCCAGGAACGTGCAGCAGTCGGCGATGCTTGGCTTTTCCTCTCGGTCCGGTGCCAACGTTGTAGATTTCATGCCGAGGCGTGTACTGTCCGGAGAGCAAACACGCCCGAGCTGGTGCACAGTTCGCAGCGGCGGAATAGGCATCCGTAAAGACGATTCCCTCTGCCGCCAGCCGATCCAAGTGCGGGGTTTCGTAGAAATCGGACCCCATGTAACCGGTGTCTCGCCATCCGAAATCGTCAAGGAAAATGAACAAAATGTTCGGCCGACTCTCAGCAGACTCTGAGACATTCGGAGTGAGCAGTGGAAGCAGACTGAATGCGAAGAGAACGATGAAGCGCATGATGGCAAGTTCCGAAAACACGAGATGTTTTCAGGGCATCATACCAACGGACTCTGTTCAGTTCGACTTCACGAATGACCTCGAATGTCGGAAGCGTGGAAGCACCGATCAGCGAACCGGGGTCTCGGGAGCATAATGGGGATTCGGCCGAGTCGTGAGTGACTGTGCAAGCCGGTGCTGTAAGAATGTGTGCAATTGCTCGGCGTAGAAGGCGTGGCCAGTTTCGGAGAAGCCACGGGAATTGGTGAGGAAAAGGGAGTCAGCATCGGGATGGCTTCGGAATTCCGGAACCGGATTGTGGAACCGGATGTCCCGTTCATTGCAATAGGCACCCAGAAGTTCGAGTGGGCGACTGCTGAGAAAAACGCCATTCTGCGGCACATCGACGCGTTGACGCACACCCGGTCCATTGGAAGCCGAACCGGAAATCTGCCACGGAGCGGGGATCGCAGAAACGACAAAGTCGGCGTTGATTCGACGGGCAAACTCCGCCATCAACTCGATCGGAGAGAATGCTTGTTCGATGTAGACGGACCAGTCCGGCGGCTCATCACGCAGCCAGGCGTAGCAACCTTGGGGCGAATTAATATCGTTCGTGTCTTCGGCCTGTTGACGAGAGTCGGTCAACCATTCCAGTTGCGTCTTCAACCAGCGAACCGTCAGAAATCGTTGTAATCCAGCTCGTTCTTCTTCCGGACTGGTACGTTCAAACTCCGCGTTTGGACAACCCATCGGAGTGCCATCCGCGGCCATGCGTGTGTGTCTGCGGTAGAGATGATCGTCTGCGACATCGGTCATGTCGAAGTTCAGAACGATTAAGTCTGGTTGGAAGGCCAGTAGAGTTTGCCTCAGTTGCAAGTAACTGAGCAGCGGACAGTACCCTTTGACTCCCGCATTGATGACCTCCACTTTTTGTCGTGTGCCGTTCTCGAGTGATACCTGCAGGCGTTGGCAGAACGTGTCCGGCTCTGTGACCTCGCCGGCAAACACACTTTCGTCGCCTAAGCAAACGACACGGTAGACATCAGCCGGTTTTGGGATCAGAACATCGGGACCACGCAGCCCGTAACTGTTCGTCCGCCAAAGGATTGGCTTACCTGTATCGGGGTGTGGGTGCTTCTGAGCCTTCAACGGTTTTAATCGATGATGGACCGCCCAACTCGGCATGGTCAGGTCGAAGGTGCGATCGAGTGGGTTCCCTTGGTCACGCTGCCAGGAGTCGTGAACACGCAAACCCACTTCAACGCCGCCAAGCAGAAGAATCAGTAGGACGATTGCCTGGATGAAAGGTTTGAGTCGCGGACGCCGAGGCCGTGGCATAATCCCATCGCAAACCGAATCGAAATCGAATATACGGAGTGACTGCGGAATGTATGGGAACGGCGAATCCGCCTCAAGAGCGGTTTATCGAAGACCCTGCGTCCAGGACTATTCAGCCATCGGTCGGACCACCGGGACCGAACTCGCGTTCAAGAGTTCTTCCAGGTTCGTATGTGATTGGACATCAACCCGGATGGCATCGTAGGTCTTGTCCGGGTCTTGCAGAACGTCGAGGTTCGTCAAGATGACCTGGATTGGGTTTTGGTCCGTCTTCGGCAGGTCCTGAAAGATCGAACGATTCACGATGGCGACGGTCTGTAACTTTTCGTGCGGTCCAAGTGGGATTTCACGGAATGCGAACGACGAGTCATCCGTTCCGCCCGACTCCGGCCGCACTGTTACAAAAATCGAATTCCCGACGATTCCTTCCCGTGGCAGTACCGTTGCGTCGTCTAGGACGGGACCTTCAATCCGAGCATAAACGAACGTCCCAGGCAACAAGGGAACCGCTTGTTCGGCGTTATCGACTTCCACATAGACCATCAAAGTTCGCGTCTGTGCATCCGCTTCTGGCGAACGTCGAACCAATCGCCCGGTCCAAGTGACATCGTCTTGCAGGTTTTGTGCAAGTTCGACCTGCGGCTGAACACCGTTCGAGAGCAGTTGTTCGATCTTGGTGTAATCTGCTAATTTCAAAGGCACCGGGATTTCGACCACAGACACGTCCGTCAGACGAACCAGTGGGTCACCGATCCGCACATATTGGCCTTTTTCGACCATCACTTCGCTGATCACCCCTGCGAACGGCGGCACGATGATCGTGTGTTCCAGATCGCGTTCGGCAATCCGGTAGTCGGCTTTCAGGGTTGCCAATCGGGTTTCCGCAGTCTCAATGCGAATCGGATAGAGGTTCTTTTCGTTCTCCTCTTTGACAATCGCATCCTCATATCGTCTCAAATCCAGCAGAGCCTTGGTCAACTCGCTGGGGGTCGCCACACCGCTGGATCGCATATTCTGGATCCGGCGGTATTCCGCAGTCGCGGTTTTGTAGTCATCCTCGACCTTTTGCAGCATCCGCAGATTGTTTTTCTGCTCTTGCTGGAGACGCTTGATTTCCGCCTGGGCTTCGCGGACCTGGGCTGCCACTTGCGCGACTCTCTGTTCATACGCTTCGGGATCGATTGTCAGGATCTGCGTGCCTTCGGGGGGCTGGCTGTCGCCGGGACTTTGCGGCGTTTCCGGCTTCGGATAGACGTGCCAACCCCGTTCGAGATGTTCTGCGTTGATGATCCGCCCCGCAACTTCGGCGGATAACGTCACTTCTCGGTCCGCTTCAGCCGTTCCGTAGGAGACGATCAATTCACGGAGTCGTGTTGTCGAAACGTCGTAAACTTCAACGTTGTACCGTTTAATTCGAGCGCTGTCATCGACGACCGGTGGCTTGTTCAGAGACGCCAAACCCACAAACGCGGCAACGCCCGTGAAGAAAACAAAAACCATCAGAATGACACTGATCGAAATCCGAGGCCAACGCCGCAATGGTTTTTGAACCGATGAGGTCATGTGCTGAAACTATGAGTTGAGAAGGAAAACGGATTCGCGCTGCGTTTCAACTGTCCTACCAAAGTCATCTGCCCAACGTGCCAACAACTCGGTGACGTTGTCCCAGATTTCCCATAATCGCTGCTGCGATTGCCGGAGCTACTGCTTCAGAAAATGCGGGCAACTTATTTTAGCGGTGGGGTTCACGTCGCACATGCACTCGCGATAAGCGATCAGATAGCCGACTCTTCTCGTTTTCGCTTACAGTTCACGCATTCCTGAGTATAAGGAATTGCACGGAGCCGCGCCTTGGGAATCCCGCATTTCGAAGTCGGTTTGCCGGCAGTGATGCATCCCTCGCACAGCCCATATGTGCCATCTTGAATGCGGTGGAGTGCGGCGTCAATCTCTTTGAGAACTTCCTGATCGTTTTCCATCAAGAACAACGAGAAGTCCTGTTCATACGCCGTGGACCCCAACTCCGCCATATGCGTCGGGCTTTCGCCATCGCTTCGACCACGGTCCAACGCTTCACCGGTCAGGTGCTCGACATCACCTCTCAACCGGGCTTTGAGTAGTTGCAGTCGCTCCCGAAACTCTTCAAAGTCGGATTCTTTCAACATGATGCAACTCACCTCAGTGCCGGGTTGGAAATCAGTGGGGGTGTATTGTTGGACGTGGGTGTTGGGTGGTCAAGTGTTTGGATGTTCGGTTTTTGCAAACAGTTGCATTCAGTCGATCCGTATTTGAGCAACGCGTTAAGTTCGTGTTTGGATCACTTGAACGAGTTCATTTTCCGGAACCGCTTGCTGTTCGCCGTTCTGAAGATCTTTGAGTTGCCATTGCCCTTGGCTGAACTCCTCGTCTCCCGCAATGAGAGCCAATCGGAACCCTTTGCGGTTGGCATACTTCATTTGCTTGCCGAAGTTTTTCGTGTCCGCGTAGACCTCGGCAGCGATTCCCGCTTGCCGTAAGGTACGGCCAATTCGGAGGTAATCTCCCAAACGGCTTTTGTCCATAATGGTGACTAACACGGAAGCCGGTGTCGCGGCGGAGTCGATGAGTTCCAGGCTTTCCATCGCCGCCAAAAGACGGTCCAACCCCAAACTCGCCCCCACTCCTGGTAGCGACTGCGATGTGAACAGATTCGCCAAATTGTCGTAACGTCCTCCAGAACAAACACTTCCGATGTCCGGCAGGTCGCTGAGGAACGTTTCGTAGATTGTGCCTGTGTAATAGTCCAAACCGCGTGCGATGGACAAATCAAGAACCAATCGGTCGCTGGGAATGCCTGCCGTCTGAGCGGTCGAGAAGAGTTCTCGCAGTCGGTTCACACCTTCAAGCCCCTGCTCGTTCGTCTTCAACATTTCTTCGAGTTGATTGAGCACGGCTGTTTGATCGCCCGACAAATCGGACAGCTTCAGCACCCCGTCGGCTTGCTCCCGTGACAGGCCAACAACGTCGACCATCTCATCTAACACCTTGTCACGGCCGATCTTCGGGAGTTTGTCCAATGCACGGAGAATCTCTGTGGAATACTCCGCCACGGAATGCAGTTCCAGCAATCCATTGAGGACCATGCGGTTATTCACGCGGACTGTGAATCTTTCGAAACCGATCTTCTCGATCAGGTCATGAATGACAAGGAGGGTTTCGATGTCCGCGACGTTCGACGTCGTGCCGACCGTATCGAAGTCGCATTGCATAAACTCCCGGTAGCGGCCGGCTTGGGGTTTCTCGCCCCGCCAAACGGACGCAATATGATAGCGTTTGAACGGCGTTCCCAACTCGTTGATGTACTGAGCGGCAAAGCGAGCGAGAGGCACGGTAAGGTCGAACCGCATCGCGACGTCTCGACCACCGCTGTCTTCGAATCGAAACAATTGTTTGTCCGATTCTTGGCCGCCCTTTCCTGTCAGAATCTCGGCATATTCGAGTGCGGGGGTGTCGATCGGGCTAAAACCGTACGCGCGATAGACGTCACGCGCGGTTTCGATTAACCGTTCCCGGGCAATCATCTGGTTTGGAAGATAGTCCCGAAATCCTTTGAGGGTACGGGGTTGAATGCGTTGTGATTTCGACACGAGACTCGTCAGGGCAGAGGGAAAATTGATCGGTGAGGTCTTCAACGGAGGTCAAGCAGGCTGACCGTTTAATACGGGCAGTTTGACATCGCGGGTTTTTCGAGATCGCTTCCGCGGGGGCAGGATGGCTTCGGCGTACTCCCAAATTTGCTCGGCTGTTTCAAAAAGCTTGTCGTAACAATCGTTGGAATCGTACTCGCAATCATCCGTGGAATAACTGCGGCAGATTTTCGGCCGAGTCTCGTAAACTCCGCAGCGATGATCGTCTTGCAGATGTTCACAATCGTCGTGAACCATCAGGTACCACGTTTCACCATCGACGAAAATTGAGACTCGACCGTGAAACATATACCAGCGGATGTTATCAAAATCATCCCAGTCCGTGGGTGTTTCAATCGGCAGAGCAAAATATCGGCAGCAGCGAGCTGTGCAGTAACTGCACAAATTTTCGTCTGCCGAAACTTGGCTGCGAGGAACAATTTCTGGCATCTAACCCCCTTTGATATGCGAAGACCCCATTTTAGCCGACGGGTTCGCGCGTCGAAACGCTCAAGCTGGGAGAATTTCTGATCTGTTGCATTGAAGAACCTGTTTCGGCGGGAAAGAATGACATGGTGCGTTTTGGTTTGATGTCAAATCCGCGCGTACTCATGTAAAGTCAATGATTACCACCCTTCGACTGAAAATAGTTAGTGCTCATGGCTCATCCCGCTCGTGCTGCCGCCTTCATCGACGACAAACTCCGTGCGCGTTGGCATGATTCCTCATTATGGTTTGTGCGAAGCAAACGCGACCGCATGGTCAATTTGTTCCCGGAATGGGAACATCTTCGTGAGACCGCGTCGAAGATCAAACGGCACACCCAGGGACGGCTTGCGGATTATCTGGAGGAGTTCGAGAAGAACGCCACGGCACTTGGGGCGACGGTCCATTGGGCCAAAGATGCCGCCGAACATAACGAGATCGTGCTTTCGATCTTGCAGCAACACAACGTCGAACGACTCGTCAAAAGTAAGTCGATGTTGACTGAGGAATGTCATCTTAATCCGTTCCTAGAGCGACATGGGATCGATGTGATCGACACGGACCTGGGAGAACGCATCGTTCAACTTCGTCAGGAAGGTCCTAGCCATATCGTGATGCCGGCGATCCACACCAAGAAGGAAGAGATCGGCGAGCTGTTCCATGAGCATTTGGGGACGGAAGCGGGGGCGTCTGATCCGCAATATCTAACCGAGGCGGCTCGGCAGGATTTGCGAAAGCGATTTTTAGCGGCGGATGCAGGGCTGACCGGCGTCAACTTTGCAATCGCGGAGACCGGTGGCATTGTGATCTGCACGAACGAGGGGAACGCCGATCTCGGGACGAGCTTGCCGAAGCTGCACATCGCTTGCATGGGCATCGAAAAACTGATTCCGAAAGCCGACGATCTCAGTGTGTTCCTGCGGTTGCTTGCGCGATCGGCAACGGGGCAGCCAATTACGACTTACTCGTCGCATTTTCACGGCCCGAGACCTGGGGGCGAGTTGCATATCGTTTTGGTCGATAACGGACGCAGCGATATTCTTGGCAGCGACGATTTCCGGCGGAGCTTAAATTGCATCCGCTGCGGAGCGTGTATGAACACCTGCCCCGTTTACCGACGGAGTGGTGGGCATAGCTATGAGGCAACTGTTCCGGGGCCGATTGGCTCGGTGTTGAATCCTGCTCACGATGCGGAAAAGTATTGGTCGTTGCCGCACGCCTGTAGTTTGTGCGCGTCTTGTACGGACGTGTGCCCTGTGAAAATTCCGCTGCACCATCAACTTCTGACGTGGCGAAAGGAGATCGCCGCGAAGAAGTATCTACCGTGGACAAAGCGGACCGGCATGAAACTCATGGGATTTGTGCTGAAACGACCCGGTTTGTATCGCTTCGCCGGTTGGGCTGCCCGTGTGGGATTGCGGATGATGCCGCGATTCCTGATTTACAACCCATTAAATGTTTGGGGCAAGCAACGCGATTTGCCGACTCCGCCGAAGCAAACATTTCGTCAGCAGTATACTCAACGTCAGCAAGAAAAGTCTGTGGACACGAAATAGGGACGCGGTCGACGTGTTGCCTCGGGGGACACTCGGGGTAAATACGACATTTACTGTTTCTTCATCAAAAGTTCGCATTCGCGAACATAATCCAGTCACGCGTTGACCCGCCTACCTATTCATGGACCGCCGACCAAGCGTCTGCGGTACATGCCCAGCGTGATTTTTCTTCCCGTCTTTTTCTGCGGACCGACTTCCCAAGAGGCAATACATGCGACGAGACACCCAGAGACACCGACTTGGTTTCACACTTATTGAACTCCTTGTGGTGATCGCGATTATTGCCATCCTCATTGCATTGCTCCTGCCAGCAGTGCAACAGGCGCGGGAATCGGCGCGACGGACACAATGTCGAAACAACCTGAAGAACCTGGGCTTGGGGCTTCACAACTATCATGACCGCGTGCAGAAGTTCCCGTTTGGTTGGGATCAACGTGGTTCGGGTTGGACGACCATGATGCTGCCGGACATCGAGCAGAGTAACCTTTACGAAACGCTTGTCTTTCAGGAAAGTGGACTCGGCAACTGGGGCACCGATGGCGGTCCCAACGAAGCGGCGGCGGGCACATTGATTCCGACGTTCCGTTGCCCAACGATGCCGATCGTAGAACACATTGACAACAATGGGATTCCCGGTCGCGTGCCTGTGAGTTACCGGGGGAATGCTGGCTCGTTGGCCAGTTCCGATGACACCAGCACGATTGTTTCCGGCTCGATCTCTTTGGAGAACCTTGGCCAGAACGGAATTTTCTACGCGTGCAGTGCGACACGCATCGCGGACATCAAAGACGGGACATCAAACACGTTCCTCCTTGGTGAGTCGATGACGGACCCTGAGTTCGTCAAAGACGGTCAAGCGATGGATTACTGGGCGATCGGCTCACCACAGACTGACCCATGCCGATGCGACGGTGGCACGGGCGGTACGGAATTCACCGAATACGCCGGCACAACGTACTTCGGCATGAATTTGCGTACGAAAGATCCAGCCGCCGATGGGAAGCACATGGAAATTTCCTTCGGAAGCTACCACGCTGGTGGAGCGTTCTTCCTGTTGTGTGACGGTTCGGTGCGTTTCGTGGCGGAGTCGATCGACCTGGCCGCATACCAAGCGTTGTCCACACGGAAGGGCCGCGAGGTGATCGAAGAATAGAGCCTGCACGTCCGAATGCAGTGTATTTGTTCTCGCGGAAGTCGATCGCCCTGCGGGTGACCGCTTCCGCGTTTTTCGTTGCTGCCGGAATTCGTCGGGCAAGCGTCGTTGAATTCGTTCCCGGATCAGCCGGGAGTTATTGCTTACTGCTTTCTATTGATGGTCTTTGAAAACGTGATTCACTTCTCAAATTTTGCAGCGAACAGTCGACTCGTCCTGGCTTGCATCGTGACTTTGCTCGGTGTTGGTTGTGGCGGTTTGCATACCGATTACAGCCAGCTCGACTTGGCGGAAGTCAGCGGCACGATCACTCTTGATGGTGAACCGTTGCCGAACGCAAGAGTCAAGTTCGAGAATGAAACCGGTGGGTATTCCTACGGACTCACGGACGATTCCGGAGCGTACACGCTGATGTTCAACTCTGAGAAATCCGGGATTCAGCCGGGCGAGAAAACCGTTCGGATTTTCACGGTCGGCGGAGGCCCTGAATTTAGTCTCGGGCAGGAAGAAATGGTCGAGGAAGATCCTGATGCCCCGACTGAGCAGGAGATCATCCCCGCCAAATACAATAGCGAGTCGGAATTGACAGAGACCGTTGAGAGCGGAAGTCAGACGATCAATTTCGATCTACAGTCGAAGTAGCTTCGATCGATCGTTGCTATCGGGCGGCGGGCACCCAGACAAACTTATCCTCGCTGAGTTCCGCCTCGCCGTCCCAGCGATATCCGCAGAGCATACCGTCTTTGGCGACACTCCAATCCAAGCAGCAGATGTTCGTCGCCAACAATTCCGGTCGCTCACCTCTCAACCAATAATGCCCGCAAAACATGGGCGGCTCGTCGGAATCGTACGGGCGGATATGGGCCACTTCGGTGACAGCGTCGTTTGGGTATGTCTCGTTCGGTGGCAGCGCGTATGTTCGGAACGTCTCGCCATCCGGCAATCGATACCACTGCGCTCGAAGCGCGGATCGTGCGTGGCCATCTTTGTCAATATGCTTCGAACCGGGGGGCAATCGAATTTCCTTGCCCTTGAGGATTTCTTCCACCGCCTTGAACAACGGTGTTCCAGATCGACCCGCTTGGAACAGGAATTCGTCCGTCCAGATTTCCGGCTGGTCGTCGACGGTTCGTGACTCTGCGATGCGTTGAATTTGCTCTCGGTCCCAACATGCGTGAGCCGCTCGAAAACCGTCCAACTCAAGCCACATCGGGAGTGTGCGAAACCACTCCAGTGTCTCCCGCAACTGATCAGAACAAGATTCCGGCGTGGACTGGAATTGCTCCAAAGTCGCGGCGTGCTGTCGAACTTTAACGGACGTATGCGGACGCACCCAAGCGTCCGGGGCGGTGGATGTCTGCTGATCGGGCCATTTCAGATGAAATGCCAGTGCATTGAATTCATGGTTCCCCATCAGGGCGATCGCCGATTCCGCGTTGACCATCGCCCGGACAATTCGCAGGGTTTCGGCAATCTGCGGACCACGATCGATGTAATCGCCAAGGAACACCGCTCGACGTGTGGGATGACGGAAAACGCCGTCGGATTCAACGTACCCCAATTGTTCAAGCAACCGAACCAGAGCGTCGGCATGCCCGTGAATATCTCCGATCAAATCGTACACGAAATTCCTGATCCTTCTGCAATGGCCCACATTATTGGGAACGCTTGGGGGCTGCGTTTCGCGTCATCAAACAAGACCACGCCAACGGTCCCTCAACACCACCCGCATCTTCGAGATGAATTTCCCGCAAAAAACCGATATCGAACCACTCGGACCAGTCCGTGCGAATTTCATCAGCCGACAAACGGGGCGGTCCACCCGAACCGGGAGCGTTGGAGTTCCCCGTGATCATTAACAATTGAGTTCCCTGACGACAGGCAGACAGGACGGTTTCCTGAAATCCCGGCAGATCAATCTTCCGGACACAGTGGTAGCATCCCCGATCGAACAGGAAATCAAAAGGAGTTTCCACAAAGGAAAGGTCGGTGATGTCACCGCACTGCCAGTTGACCGACACACCATTGGCATCCGCTTTCTTTTGAGCAAATTCCAAGGCTGTTGGCGATAGATCGACAGCCGTCACGTGGAATCCACGTTCTGCCAATGCAACGGCGTTGGTGCCGGTTCCGCAGCCGAGTTCGAGGGCCGATCCCGGTGGAATCGCTTGTTCATCAAGAACCCGCAGGAGTTCACGTGAAGGCAACCCAGAATCCCAGGGCATGTCTCCTGTTCGGTAACGTTTGTCCCAATCTCGTGGTTTTTCGGTCATTGTTGCGGGAGCTGATGCCGGGAATTGGTCGGGATGTTTTCAATCGGTCGAGTGACTGCTATTCTATCGAGACGCTTCCTTGATAACAGAGACTTGGGTTCCCGGATCCGCCAGAAATTGAACGACTATGGCTCCTATCAACATCCTGCCTTTTGAGCGTCCCATTTACGAGTTGGAACAACAGCTCGAAATTCTCGAAAATCAGCCTGATCCCACGCCTGGCACGAAAGACGCCATCCGCAACATGCGGGTCGAAATCGCTCGGATGAAACGAGAGATCTTCGAGAACCTCGATCCGGCAGAGGTTTGTTTGGTTTCGCGTCATGGGAACCGTCCGCAAACTTTGGACTATCTGGAGTTGGTTTTCGACGAGTTCGTGGAGCTTCACGGCGATAAAGCGTTCGGCGACGATCGGGCAATCGTGACCGGTTTCGCCAAGTTGGATGACCACAAAGTTCTTCTCGTCGGCCAACAAAAAGGCCGTACGCTGAAGGAACGGAATCAGTGCTACTACGGCTGTGCCCATCCGGAGGGGTATCGCAAAGCACTGTCCAAAATGCAGTTGGCGGCGAAGTTTCAAGTGCCGATCATCTGTCTGATTGATACACCCGGTGCTTATCCAGGTGTGGACGCCGAGGAACGCGGTATTTCCTACAACATCGCGTTGAACCTGCGAGAAATGTCGATGCTCAACACGCCGATCGTGTGCGTGGTGATCGGCGAAGGTGGGTCGGGCGGTGCATTGGGGATCGGCATTGGCGATCATATCGCTGTCTTGCAGTTCGCGTATTATTCAGTGATTAGCCCAGAAGGCTGTGCCGGTATTCTTTGGAAAGGCGTTGAACACAAAGACAAAGCCGCCAAAGCTCTCCGGTTCACGGCTCCCGATCTTGCACAGCTTGGCGTGATCGACGAAGTCATCTCCGAGCCATTGGGCGGAGCACACCGCGATCACCGGGCGATGGCCACCATGTTGCGGGGATCACTGAACGCCGCACTCAAAGAGTTGTACACGATCCCCAAAGACGAACTGCTCAATCGCCGATACGAGAAGTTCCGCCGATTCGGTGTTTTCGAAGAAGGTGGAGACCCGGCCGCGGCGTAGGTTCGGAATCGTCGCCGAGATTCGACTAACCAAGCGGACGCAGGTACCACCACCACAAGGCGGCGACTTCGTGCATGACGTGTCGCCAACGAACCTGGTGAGTGGTTCTGTGCAGTGGTACTGGCAACACGGTGAAACCAGCTTGTTGCAATCGTAGTTTGGCGCGTGGAAGGCTGTACGCATCCGTGACAACCGCAAGCCGGCGGAAGTTCTGCTCGTTTGCATAATAAATCGCGGATTCGAGCGAGGTCTCAAGCGAGTTGCCGACGAACTGTCGCACCGATGATTCCTCGTCAGCGCGTGTGAGCGTAAGAACATCGGGCTTCGGCGATGATTGCTGGGATCGGCAAAGAACCACCTGCAATCCCGGTTGATGCCCGACCATCTCGTTCGCCATATTCAGCCGACGGTCCAATTCATGGGATGGCAGTGCGTGCCAGTCATCTTGGAACCCGAGCACGACGATCACATCCGCTGAATTATCTGACGGACATGCCCCAACGCAGTGCATCTGAGCGAGCGGGAAGCCTGCAAAGCACACACAGACCGCGAATGCTGCGATACCCCCGTCTCTCCAAGGACGCCCGACAACTCGCCGACCAGCCAACAATCCGGCCAGAACGGTTGCAGCGTAGGCGGCCATTTGCAGGGAGAGCGGAAACAGGACGCGGTTGGGTTGTAACGGAGACGCAGTAATTCGGTAGTGTTGGAAGGTCCGTTCCAACGCGAACGCGAAGACGATCAGCAATCCACAGATCGTCAGTAGACGCATGGGAAGTGGAAACCGTGGGGCAACGGCGAACCCGATCAGGAGCATCGCCGCAAGCGACAGGCCAGCTCGTGCGATTGGGCGGGCGACAATAACGCCGTCCATCCACCAGAATGTTGCATGCGGACCAACTTGGCGAAAGTCCCCTAGCAAGTTGAGCCAAGCCATTGTACCCAAGAATAGCGCCACACCCCGTGAGACGGCCAACCACGCAGGAGCTGGTGCAATCGGAGTATCTGACGATTCAACTGGGAGGGCTTCGGATTCCATTCCGTTCGACCGATCCGGTCCAATGATTTGATGGGTGGGTTCGGTGACGCCAATCCGTGACGTTTCGAATCCACCCATCCATCATATCGAACAAAGGAATTAGCCGCGAGACCAGTTTTGCCTGCGTCAATCTACTGCAGTTCACGCAGACGCCTGGGCAAGAATCGCTTCCAATTCTCCGACTCCCGCATCGAACGAGATGACGGCCATCTTGAAGTTTGTATGGAGTGATGCCTGCGGGGCGTCGATTTTGAATTGTTCGGCGGCTGCCCGAAGTTTACCGATTTTTTTCCGCAGCATGTGCTGATACTTGGCCGGGTCTTCGATCCGTGTTTCCAACGCGAGCGCGGTATCGAAAATCGTTCGGGCGGTCATCATCAATTCCGGGAAGTCTTCCACTTCGTCGCTGTGTTTGACGAACGTCCGCACCATCCACAGGTGAGCCATAATTTGCTCACATCGGTCCACGACGCGACCGTCGAAAACACTTTGCGATGAGGTTCCGTCGTCCGCCATGATTTATTCCTCCGCCGAATATTGAACGAGTGAATACACGTCATGCGGTTCCAAGCGTTGGCGTCCGTTCAGGAATGGAAGTTCGATCACGAAGGCCGCGCCGACGATATTCGCCCCAAGTTTCTCGGTGATCCGCATGCACGCTTCCATGGTTCCACCGGTGGCGAGCAAATCATCGACCATCAGCACGCGATCGGTGGCTGACAACGCATCTGTGTGCATCTCCAGGGCGTCGGTGCCGTATTCCAGTTGATATTGGAACGAGTGGACCTCGAATGGCAATTTGCCGGGTTTCCGCACCGGGATGAAACGGGCATTCAAACGGAGTGCCAATGGGGCCGCGAAAATGAACCCTCGGGCCTCAGCGGCGATGATCGCGGTCACGCCCTGATTCTCGAATCGTTCGGCGAACTGGTCGATTGTTCGTTGAAACGCCTTCGGAGATGCCAAAAGTGTCGTGATATCGCGAAATTGAATACCTGGTTTGGGGAAATCGGGAATCGTCCGGATGCTGGCTTTCAAGTCGTGGGGGTCACTCATGGGTCGGTAATTTCAGCGGAAGGAGCAGGCTGGGAGTCCGCGAGTCGAGCTTGGACATCGCGAATCAATTCGGATGCCATCGGTTCGGCCTCGCACAATTGGACGATACTGTTCCAGATTTCCCTCGCTTCCGCAACCCGTCCCATCTCGGCAAGTTCATTGGCGTGTCGCATGGAATCGCGAATGAATTCGGGCGGGAAGATGCGTGGGGCTTGCTCAGACATTGCGACGTCGATTTCCTTGATCACTCGTGGCAAAACATCGTCTCGCAATTTCATCAATTCTTGATTTTTTGATGACTCGATGACGGTGTCCAATGCGTCGAGTGTTTGGCGCGCGGAGCCGAGATTTCCGTCATGCAGGTCCAGCACAGCATTCTCGACATATTTGGCTGCCTCACTGGTGGGAGACGTTTGCAACCAGATGTTCAAACGAGTGATTGCCTGCCGAGAGGTCGGTGCTTCATTCTTATCCGGGGCGTTGACAATTGGTTTGGTTGGCCTGTCCACCGGAGTTGGGTCTTTGCGTTGAAACCACCAAATCCCACCGGCTACCAATGCCACCAATAGCCCGACCAATACCCAGGTGTTATCGAAGAATCGCTCGATCGGCGATTGGCCAGCGAGGTCGTCCAACTCTCGCCGCACAAGGTCACGGACCAGTGCCCCACTGAAAACTTGCTCTTCAGGGGCTTGCGTGGGAGCCGTGGCCACGGCGGATGTGTTCGCCATCGGTGCATCACGAGTTTCGTCGGATTCACTAAGCTCGACCTTCTTCAGCACTTCCGACAGTCGACGCGAAAGTACATACGCCGACGGCGGTCGGTCCTCGGGCGACTTGCTCAATAGACCACAGATAATCTCATCAAGCCAATGCGGCAGGTTTTCAACGTATCGAGCCGGGCGATCGAACTGACCGAACTTGTGTTTCTGGATGACTTCCAATGCTGTCTTCCCGGTGTACGGGGGGCGTCCTGTGAGCATCGTGTACATCACGGCACCGAGTGAGTACAGATCGCTGGAACTTGTGACCTGTTTTCCTTGAGCTTGTTCCGGCGACATATACTCGGCGGTGCCGATGATGCCATCGGTTGCGGTCAGTTTTCCGGCTGCAAACAGCTTTGCGATCCCGAAATCCGTCAGCTTGACTTGGCCCTCCGGATCCAGCAACAGATTCGATGGTTTAATATCGCGATGGATAATTCCCGCATCGTGTGCGGCTTTGAGCGCTGAACACACTTGGATGCCGATGTCGACGACTTCTTCCCACGGAAATTTCTTGATCTTCCGCAACCGCTGGGTGACGGTCTCGCCTTCGACGTACTCCATCGCGTAGTAATAAATATCGTTGTCGGCTCCACTGTCGATCAGACGGACCACATGTGGATTCGTGAGCTGGGCCAATGAATGAATCTCTTGATGGAACCGCTGTACGAAGCCCGATTCCCGCGCGAGGGCTGGTGAGAGCGTTTTCAACGCGACTTGCTCGCCGGTTTCTTCATGACTGGCCAGATAGACCGTCCCCATGCCACCGCTGCCAATTTTGCGGTCGATTTGGTACGGCCCAATTTGTTCGATGTCCATGACGCCCCATTCACCCGCCCACGAATTTTTGCCCCGATCGTCATGTCGACGTGAAACATGGATCAGACGTTGATCATCATTACGTTGCCCAAGCCCCACTGTCCGTAGCCCGTGCAGCGACTAAGATGTTGCATAGCTCGGTCCAATTATTATGCGATCGAGGACGACGTGTCACAACCGTTGAATTTTCTTCATACTTAGGAAAGATGGTTCATGCCGACGGAACAACAATCCATTGCCCTCTTACTCATCGCGCACGGTAGCCGTCGACCGGAAGCCAATGCGGATCTAGTCACGTTGGCAACACAGGTTCGTGAACGCTCGGATTTTGCAGCGATCGAGGTGGCTTATCTCGAGCTGACCGAGCCCACCATACCCCAAGGGATTGCCGCTTGCGTTCAACCGGGAATCGAAAACGTGCGGTTGCTGCCGTATTTTCTCTCGGCGGGGGTGCACGTCATCGAAGACTTAGAGCAGCATCGTCAGGACGCAGAAAAAAAGTATCCGCACGTGACCTTCGAGTTGTGCCCGCCGTTGGGGTTGCATCCGAAAATCATCGACGTGGTATTGGACCGGTCCGAAGAAAGTCTGGCATCTCGCGAAACTTGAACACGGACGGGCATCAATCGTGCGAACGGGATGCAAACCCGTATTCGAACGGCCGGGGCGTTGTCACTCAGGATTTCGGTATTGCCGCATGGAGTTGCACAAGAATGCCGTCAAGAAAGGTGGCTAGACGACTGGCTGCGTTGGTGGCTTGTTGACGGAGTCGCCACATATCTTTGGCACTGCTCGGACGCTTCCATAGCGACGTGACGGCGGCTCCAACACGCATCGAACCGCTCGAACCGAGAATACTCAGAACTTCCGGCGGCAGATCGGCTGAGAGATCATCGCTGATAACTCGGACCGCAAGAAATTTCGTATTGGTTTCACGACAAACTTGCGCGACGGCCAACGATTCCATGTCGACCGCGAGCGCGTCGTGTTTTTCCCCGAGTTTACGTTTCTCGTCCGCCGTGCGAACCATTTCGTCCGCTGTGACGAGACGACCGACATGCAATCCGTTGTCGGGATCCGCCGGCATGTTGAGATCAAGATTCAACGACTGCCCGTGTGTGTCGACAATACCGTTTGCCAACACAATGTCGCCGACCCGCATGCCATCACGGAGTGCTCCTGAAAATCCACAAGAGATCACCCAAGACGGCGTGTGTGCTTCCAGCAGAGCTAACGTTGCACGTCGGGCATTCGCAAACCCCATCCCCGCTTGGACAACAGCGAGCCGAATGTCATCGTACCGCCCACCACGAAACGTGAACTTGCCGCCGGTGTATTTGCGGACGCGATCACAGCGATCGAGCAAGGGGTTGACCTCAATCGCCAACGCACACACCAAGCCGATGTCTGCATGTGCGGTGTCAGCGGTCGATTGCGGTGCGTTCATGTGTTGTTCCGCGAGGGGTGAGAATTAATCGTTCCGAATAGCAATTGCGGTTGCCGTCGCATATGCACGGCAATGCGAAATGGTAATGAGAAAATCGTCGATGCCCAAGGAGCGAGCGTAGTCCCATGCACCACCGCGAACTTTCATCGTCGGTGCGCCCGAGGGCAACGAGACGACTTCCACATGTTGCCAACTCACTCCCTGAGAAACGCCCGTGCCAAGCGTCTTCATCACCGCTTCTTTCGCGGCCCAACGACCGGCAAAATTGGGATACGAGTCGCGACGACGATGGCAGTACTTGATTTCCTCGTCGGTGTATATTTTGCGTAAAAACAGTTCGCCATGACGTTCAATCATCCGGCCGATTCTTGCAATCTCGACAATGTCTGTCCCAAGTCCGATGATCGTCATACGGGCGACTCCGTTGATGTCAGAGCACGATGGGTGAGTCTGGCGACAACGCTAGCCGCCACGCCCGACAGCAGAATTTCGAACGTCCAAGAAACTAATGCGATGGTTCGGGACCGCCCATCAGTTCCGATACCAAATGCGGCGAGACGAGTCGTCAGGTAGGTGTCGAACGGCAAAATCTGTTGCAATGCGGCTTCACGGTCTGCCCGGAATTGCTCCCGAAGATTCGCAGGCGGGGTGGCATTCTCCGTATAGAGTTGGACGGCGTCCGGTGGAATCGCACTGCTACCATTGAGATCACCTAGGTACTCTTCGATCTTCGATTGGCGATAGAGCCAATAACGCTGTCCTGTCAGACCAAGGGCCGGAAGGATGCCCAATGTCGCCGCCAATCCGATTATGACCCGTTGGGAGTCAACGGAATTCTCCCGAGCGAGCCAGGCGACCAATGCACCAATGATACCGGCAAGCCACAACGATGTGATGCCAGGTTTCTGCATGGTGACTGGCAAGCGAGCCGTGATAAACGCTGCAATCCCCGAGAGGACCACGCAAAGGACCAACCAAGTCCATTGGCGTTTCGGGCGAGGAGCATCCGTCATGACGGCCTCGCGCTCAACCCGCATGCAGACTTGGCTCGTGCAAGTACTTTTCCGGCTTTCGCACGTGCCCGTGCCGCACCGTCTTGCAAAATCTGTTCGACGTCGTCGGGGCGTTGTTCCAAGTCGGCTCGACGTTCCCGAGCTTCGCCGAAGTACTCCATCGCGGCTTCGTACAATGTCTGTTTCGCTTCGCCATAGCCCATTCCGCCGGCCCGGTATCGTTCCGCGAGCGTCGCTTGCTGCTCCTCACTCGAGAAGAGCTTGTAAAGCGTGAACACCGCGCACGTCTCCGGGTCTTTCGGATCTTCCATGGGGGTGGAGTCCGTCTTGATCGACATGATCTTCTTCCGCAGTTTCTTTGGCGGCATGAATAGCTCGATGATGTTCCCGTAACTCTTGGACATCTTCTCGCCATCGGTGCCCGGCACTTTGGCGGTGGTGTCGAGAACCTTCGCGTTCGGCAGCACGAACGTCTCACCATAGAAGTGGTTGAATCGTTGGGCGAGGTCCCGGGTCACTTCGATGTGTTGGACCTGATCCTGCCCGACCGGCACGATATCACTGTCATACGCCAAGATGTCCGCGGCCATCAGAACCGGGTAGGTGAACAGCCCAGCGTCGGCGGCGATGCCCTTCTCCTTCTTGTCCTTGTAAGCATGGCATTTGTCGAGCAGGTGCATTTGCGTCACCGTCATCAAAAGCCACGTGAGTTCGGGAATCTCCGGCACATCGGACTGTCGAAACAAAGCGGCTTTCGCGGGGTCCAAACCCAACGCCAGCAAATCAATGGCGGCATCCTGGGTGAAGCCCCGCAATGTCTTGGGATCTCGGACCGTCGTCAGGGCGTGAAAATCCGCGATGAAGTAGAACGCCTGATCGTGATCCTGAAGGGCAATGTACTGTCGAATCGCACCGAAATAATTGCCCCAGTGGAATCGTCCGGTGGGTTGGATTCCCGACAGGACTCGTGGACTCATGGTGTTCACCGTTTCGTGGGGTCAATTGGAGTTGTGTTCAGATTCCGCGTCGTCGGATGCTGTCGGCGTTCCAAGAATCGCTTTGCTCGACTGAGGTTCGTTGAGCTGCAATGTGCCCACTAGATCCGTGACGTCGGCGATGTTTTCGTCTCGCAAAACTTGGTGAAGTTGGTCGACCAACTCACCAGCGAGTTTGGGATTGTAGAAGTTCGCTGTTCCAATTTGAACAGCCGATGCCCCGGCGACAAGAAATTCCAGCACGTCCGTCACATTGGAGATGCCACCGACCGCGATGATCGGGATATCAACGGCCCGGGCCACTTGGCAAACCACACGCAACGCCAACGGCTTGATGGCTGGTCCACTGAGACCACCGAAGTTCCCACCCAGAATCGGACGACGACGACGCCAATCAACCGCCATCCCTTGGAATGTGTTCACAAGCGAGACAGCGTCCGCCCCGGCCGAATGGACGGCTTCAGCGATCCGTGGAACGCTCGTCACATTCGGGGTGAGTTTCGCAATCACCGGCAGATCGCAAGCGTCCCGCACGGCTTTCACGACTTGAGAAGCGAGTTCCGGATCGGTGCCAAAATCAACACCGCCACTGACATTCGGGCACGAGATATTCAGTTCCAATCCGCCGAGCGCGGGGAACTCATTCAATCGACGAGCCATCATTGCAAAGTCGTCAATCGTCTTGCCGGCGATATTCGCAATGACCTTTGTTCCCAACCCGAGCAAATACTCAAGGTGCTTGGCAACGAAGGTTTCGAGACCATCGTTGTCGAGACCGATGGAATTGAGAAGTCCCGATGAGGTCTCAACGGTTCGTGGTGGCGAATTCCCGACCCGTGGTTGCGGCGTGATCGTTTTCGGGATCACTCCACCGAGGCGGTCGAAAGGCACGAACGCCCCCATTTCCCGGGCGTAACCGAACGTGCCGGACGCCACAAGAATCGGGTTGGCCAATGCGAGTCGGTTCAAGCGGACAGCAAGGTTGGACACGTCGCGAAGCATTCATTTGCAAGAGGTACGATGGAAATCCCCATCGTACAAATCACAAAGCCGCTCGGCAACGTGTCGCGTGCTGTTAGCTGATTGGTGTTGCAAACTTCACGCAATCGAACTAGGAAGCCCTAGCTAATGGCGAATGGGTTTAGATCACCCCACCGTGTGTCCGATACGGAGTCAGCAAGTCGGGCATATCGAGGAACCAAATTCGTTCCCAAATTTCCGGAATATGCCGTAGGCTTTCCGATTGGTTGATCAGTTGTTTGGTACGGACGTCGGGCGATGAGGAGTACAGCGGAATGAAACACCCCGCTTGGACCGTAATCATTGCCAACAACGCCACGGTGCAGAAGAATTTACGCATCATGTTCCTCCCTGAACAGGGCGTGACTCGGTCCCGTTGAACTTGCCTGTTCCGCCAGATCGGTTCCAGCAGATCACTTCCATGTTGTGTTTCACCGGTGACATTCAACGTCACCAGAGATCATGTCATCTTACGATTGTCCGTGTCCCGGCGTTTCGTTGATGGGGTTAGGAGTTGTCGGTTCCGCCGAGCCATATCCTTGCGGATAGCTTGAAGGAGTCGATGAAGAATTGGTTGGATCGGCCCCGGCTGCCGACGCGGAATTTTCCTGCGTCCGAGCCAAGCGATCTTCCTCCTCCATCTGCCGCACTCGTTCTTCCATTTCCTTACCCGGTTTGAAAGTCACCACGTACTTCTCGGCAACTTCCACCGGATCACCGGTTCTTGGATTTCTGGCCTTGCGGGCCGCTCGTTTTTTGACTTCAAAGACCCCGAAGTTTCGCAACTCGATCCGAGATTCCCGAACCAGAGTGTCGATAATGGCGTCAAATGTTTTCTGAACAATCTCTTTGGTCTTCAACTGGGGAAGGTTGAGTTCCTCGGAGATGGCTTTGACGATCTCTTTTTTGGTCACAATTCCGATCTCCCGGAGAGTCAGTTCGGGCAAGATCACGTCCTTGGGGAGTGACGTCCGTTCGTCTCAACTGTAAAGAGATGCAAGACTTAAAGTCAAGCCTCTCGAACAGTTTTGAAACATCGCCTCCGAATGATCTTGCAACTGCCTCCAGTCGATAGCACGGCCTGTCCCACAGAAACCCACATCTCGGTCGAGATTCTAGGGGTTTGTAGATTTCAGCCGCGGTGTCGATGAGGCGAACCCCGCCGACAGTTTCATATATCGGCAGACCCCCGATGACGCTGAAGCAAAATCCACAAAATCCGTCTAACCCTTAGACTTTATCAATCAACGAACCCCCGACGACGTTCCTCGGATGAGTATGGCTTCAAAGCCACCGGTTCGCGTGTGGGCAGGAATCCCACACGGGTTTTCCGTGGGAAACACGTGCGATTCGCGGTGGGGTTGAGCGATCGCAACGATTCTCAGTGGGAACGCTGCGGGATAACTGTGGGATTCTTGCCCAAATCCACGAAAACTGGTTTGCCTTCCACAATCGACTCGGATAAACTTCTTTCGGTGTGGGATTTCTTCCCAATAACACCTCATGGATCGAAATGAGGTGGGGAAAGTGCCCAGGCTGGAGTTTGAGTTTTCCAAGGAGTGGTTGGCTGGTTGCAACAGAGGAGGCTGAAAGTTAACGACTGGCAAGGTTCGTGATGCCGCCGGAATCGTTCATCACAGGTGAGGTCAAACGGACCATTGATGATCGCTTTCGCGTCTCGCTACCAACCGAGATGGCGCAAGCCGTCACTGATGAGGACGGTGAGACCATCATTGCCAAGGAACGCTACGGCTGTCTCAGTCTGTGGCGGGCCGCTGAATGGCAGAAGCGAATGGATGACGGTGTCGGGTTGATCAAGCAACGCATCCAGGCTGGTCGAATGGAACAACGTTGGGATGAAGTGCAGCGACTCGGTCGCCTCTTGTCCACGCGTTCGAAGACGGTGAAATTAGCGAATCGCTCGCGGTTGCTGGTTCCAGAGGGTTTTCGAGAGTTCTTGGATGTTGCAACGAACCAAGAAGTGATGATTGTCGGTGCGGTGATCTGCGTGGAAATTTGGCAGCCTGCCGCCTGGCTCGAAACATTGAAACAAGACATGCCCGGTTTCGGGACCATGTTCCAAGGATTAGCCGGGTAGGCTGGTCCGACCAAAAAACCAGTTAGACAAAAGGGTTTCATAGAAGACAAAGCGAATTTCGTGTTCACTCAGGTTGGGCGTTCGGCTCACTCACTCAACCCCAAAATCCGAGTTTTCGTCAAGCTCCAAGGCACCAGGGACGACTTGTGAAGACACGGATGTCGTTCACTCACTGAGTGGACACGAAAGTCTAAGAAAAAGCCGCTCACGGATTCGTCCGCGAGCGGCTTTTTTCATTTGATCAGGTTCGCAAATCAGCGATCGTCTCTCGGCGGACGACGAAATCGGTCATCGTCTTCCGGCGGACGTTCCCCTTCTCGTCTGAATCGTGGGCCGCGTCCGTCACGATCACCTCCGCCAGGACCACGGCCAAGATCTGGTCCACCGGGTCCGCCAGGGCCACGACCATCACGGTCCGGTCCGCGTCCACCACGGCGGGGTTGCCAATCGCGGAATAACCCAAGTGATCTCATCCGTTCCCGAAGCCGTTCACTTTCGCGACGAAACTCCGGTGCTTGCTGTTCAAAGTACAAGTCAGTGAATGTTCGACTCAGCTTTTCAAATGCTTCCGAACGAGATCGCTTAGACATCTCTTCGAAGTCGCGGCGATACTTCGGATCAAACTGATCGACGAATTCCAGCAATTCTTCGTGGTTTTTCGGACGGGGCCGTTCGCTGAGAATTTCCTCGAAGCCAATGAACAAGACGTTCCAGGCCAACAGTCGAGTGACGTTGCGAGAAGGGTCTTTGTCGTCTTCCCGAATCAACGGCGGACGGGGAACGCTCTGACGCTCTCGAATTTTCCGTTCGATCTCCTTGAAGATTTCCAAGGGGATTGGTTCTTCCTGGGCGTTCTCCCGGTCCGCATAGTGGTCCAAGACGTTCAGCAGCACGACGGCGCGTCGACTCTGAGTTGAAAGACTCTTTGACGGGCGTTCGTCCTTCGGAAGTTGCTGTTCCAAGAAGTCGATGGTGCGGTCCAGTGCGGCCGTTGGCATCTTGAATGACCGCGGCGGTTTGGCGTCCCAATGCTTGGCCCAAATCTCCTCGACACGTTGCTGAAGTTGCCGAGATTCCTCGCGTTGCTGTCGTTGCTTTGTGAGAATTCCTCGTACGACCGTGAGTTTTTTATCAACCGTCGATTGGCTCGTGAGTTCTTGCCGCTGCCATGGGGAAAGATTACTCAACCATTCTTCAAACTTCTCTTTTGTGTCGCGGAGCGCGGAATCGCTTTCAATCTGACGATGAAGTTCGACCAAGTCAGCTTGTTTCTCAGCCGGTAACGCCAGGAATCGCGAGAGGTTCTGCTGCAACCGACTGCGATCGCTCGCGGACATTGCTTTAATGCGGGCGCGTCGGGCGTCAATTTCGTCCGGCGAAATTGACGGTGTCGTCGGACGCTGATCCGTTCCCGACATGCAAAACACGCTGCAGACAATCAGCGCAGACCACACCGGCGTGGACAAGACTGCTTCGGGCAACCGCTTATTCGGGCTGAGTTTCCACCGCATCTTGGAAGTCTTTCATTTCCTGAAGCCGACGCAGAAATTCGGCGTCACCGATGTCCTCGTAAGTTTCTAGGTTCTCGATTACCGGAAGATTTTGCAACATGACGTCGGTTTTCGGGTCGCTAATACCCTGCACAAGAAACAGACCGGCTAGAAAACACGAGACCATTCCCACAACTAGCATCGCACTGATCAGCCACTTCTGCCCGTTGGGACGTTCGGAGTCTGCGTCCTCTTTCTCAACGATCGTGTCGAGCCGAACCGAACTGAGCGTTTTCTCGGTGAAGTCGCTCGAGACATCCACGCGAGGCAGTTCATCGAGAAGATCCCACGTGCGAGCCAACGCTGCGACTTCGTTGCGAGCGTGTTCGTCGTTGGCCAATGTGGATTCGACACTGCGTGAGGACGCTTCGTCCAACTCACCGTCCAAATAGGCGACGAACTGTTCGTAGCGATCTTCGTTGAGCGGTTCGGAGGAATTCATCGAAAGTGCTTTAATGCGACAAAAGGGGGCTTGAAAGGTTAACTGCTTTACTGAATTTGGGATTCGAGTTTCATCCGCAGGTTCTCACGAGCCCGCGATAACAAACTTTTTACCGCCGCCGGACTGAGTTCCATGGCCTGCCCGATGTCGGCGTAACTCATGCCTTCAAATTTATGTAGAAGTACGGCCATCCGTTGGCGATCACTCAGAGTATCAAGCGCGTCCTGCACAATTCCTTGTAGTTCACGTCTGGCTAACTGTCTGGTCGGCATCAGGCCGGACTTGTCCGCAACGTGGCTGGCGAAATCGCCGGACGATTGATCGGTGGGGCGTGATTCGTAGGAAACTTCCTTCCGACGACCCAACGATCGCCGAGCATTCTTCGCCAAATTGTTGGCAATGTGGAACAACCAAGTCGAGAACTTCGCCTTCGGTTTGTATCGTTCGCGTGAACGATAAACACGGAGGAAGACCTCCTGGGCTAAATCCTCGGCCGCTTCCTGACTGCCAATCATGTGCGTGAAGATGCCGACCAATCGGTCCTGGTAGGCCAACACCAGTTGTTCAAAAGCCTGTCGGTCCCCCTGCTGAGTTCGCAACATCAATTGCACATCGGGATCGTGCAGCCAACCGTTGGCCTCTTTTCCAGCCGTCGATGTCTGAGTACCTGATGTGTTATCAGTTTGAGAGGCGGCAGACGCCGGACCCATTCCGATCTCCTTGGACTTTCATTCGCTGCAAATGCAGGGTTGGTTTGATTGATGGAACCCCGTAATCTTGGAAAAGTTCCGCGAAACTGTCCGCAAGATTTTGCTTCAGTCGGTATTCTACCCGTTTCCATCAGGGAAATTCAGTGACGAGTCCCGGAAAACAATCGCAGAGGTCATTTCTCGTTGCTTTGAACTACCAAACTCGACTGTCCGACAAACGCTAATCGTCATTATGTCCAACTTGATTTTCTGCTACGGCTCCAACATGTGCATCGAACGCCTGACGGCACGAATCGGTGAAACGGAGCGGCTTGGTTGTGCTCGGCTGCGGGGATACGTCTTTCGGATGCACAAACGCGGATACGATGGCTCGGCGAAGGCCGATGCGATGTGGACTGGGCGTGAAGGCGACTTCATGTGGGGAGTTGTCCGCCGCGTGTCCGGTCTGAGCAAGTCGGAACTCGATCGCTGCGAAGGTGTCGGCGTGGGTTACGATTGTTCCACCGCGAAGGTCGAACTCAGTGACGGAGCGATCCAGACTGTCAATCTCTACACCGCCCGACCCGACTGGACCGTTCCGCGTCTCACGGCATTCTGTTGGTATCGAGAATACATCATCCGTGGTGCCGCCCAGCACGATCTTCCGGTTGAATATCAGCGTCAGCTTGCGGATATCCCATATACCGCCGATCCGGATGCTGCTCGACGTTCTGAAAACTGGATGATTTTGCAATCACCCGCATGACGCTCATCAGGACTTGAGTCGAATTGGAGAATCGTGACCTTTGTTCATGAACGGGACCTGATCCGCAGAATTAATCCGTAAAACCGGAAAAACTTCTCTATTTTGTCGGCCACAATGCCGATCTCGAACTAAGTAGAAATCCTGCGCGATTCGGCTGAAGTTCGAGCGTTTTCGGATCACGCGGATTCACGACCAAAACTCTCGGCAGGAAGCCGACTCGTTCAAGACACATATTGAGCGCCGGTTGCGGGCAGTGTTTTCGAATTTGGCCACGGAGGTCGACATGAAGAAGGTTGGGTTGGTGAAACCATTATTGATGTTGCTTGTCACGACCATCGCTTGGCCGCTGACAGCACACGCACAGTTCGACGGGAAACCGTTGCCAAAACCGGAACCAAGTTCCAATCCGTTCGCGGCTCCCATCGCGCCGCCGAAAAAAGCGGCTCCGACTTCCGACTTCAAAGTGCCGCCGGCAAAAACGATTTTGCCCACGGTGAAGAAGGAAGCCGCGAAACTGCCGGCGCAACCGAGTTCCACAGTTCGCATCAATGCATTGGGACCGTCGATCGGAATGAACGTCACTCCACGTGATGGTTCGACACCTTATGTGAAGACGTTTAAAAGCCAAATTCCGAGCTTGTCGGTCGATTGGGTCACGCCTGAAGCGATCATGGTCGGTGCGGAAGACGACTTCGAACTCGTTCTTCGCAACCGAGGCGCAGTCACGATTGAACAGGTGGCAATCGATCATGTTCTTCCGACCGGGTTCGAGTTGATCAACTCGCGTCCTCGTCCGGAGAAAGTCGGCGACGACCAAATGTGGATGGTCGAGAAGATCGAGCCGAACGAAGAAGTTCGGATCGCGTTGCGTCTGAAGCCGGTCAAAGCCGGACCAGCGGAAAGTCATGCTCGCGTGACTTACAGCACCACCGCGAACACAAAGTTCGAAGTGATCGAGCCGAAACTGACATTGGCTGCTGACGGTTCGGAAACGGTCGTCATCGGCAACCAAGCCATCATGAACATTGTGATCGAAAACCCGGGAACGGGCCCGACCACGAACACGCTGCTCAAAGTCGCTTACTCCGAAGGCTTGCGACCGCTCGCCAAAGGCACAACCTACGAAATCGGCACTTTGAATCCTGGCGAATCACGATCGGTTCGCGTGTTGGCTGATGTGACGAAACTTGGCGAACACCTCTGCACGTTCACCGCTGTTGCTGATCACGGTTTGAAAGCGGAGCAAACACGCAAGGTTCAAGGGATCGGTGCCGTCTTGGCGATGGAAATCGACGGCCCTGGATTCCGCTACGTGAATCGTCCGGCGACGTTCGAAGTCAAAGTGGTCAATAAAGGGACCGCTCCGGCCGACAACGTGCACATTCGATGTGCTGTCCCTCGCTCGTTCGGCTTCCTCGGAGCCACCGACTTCGGCAAGTTCGATGCGGCTAGCAAAACCGTGAACTGGTTTGTCAATCAGATTCCACCCGGCAAAGAAGTTGTCGTCAAATGTGATCTGAAAGCGTTGGATCGTGGTGAGTTCCCACTGTTGGCGGCCGCGAAAGCTGAACGCGGACTGACCTGCATGGCTCGTCATGCGACGACCGTCGAAGGGATTGCTGCTATCTTGCTGGAAGTTGTCGATATCGACGACCCAGTCGAAGTGGGAGCGGAAACCGCTTACGAAATCCTGATCACCAACCAAGGTACGGACTACGCCACCAACGTGCAGATCAAACTCGATGTGCCCGATGGGATGGAAATCACCAACTCCCGTGGCCCGACGAAAGCTACCGTCAAAGGCCAAACGGTCTTCTTCGGTGCCCTGCCCAAGTTGGCTCCGCGTGCCGATGCGATCTATCGCGTCAACATCAAAGGTACGAAACCCGGTGACTTCCGAGTTTCCGTGCAAGCTCAATCCGATACGCTGCGATCACCAGTTGTTGAGCAAGAAAGCACCAAGGTCTACCAAGACCAATAATGGTCGGCAGTTGCACCGGACGGTGTGACAACCGCGAATTCATGCGAAAAACCCGTGACCGAGGAAATCTCCTCGATCACGGGTTCCTTCGTTGAACATTCCGGTGGGGCGTCCGCCGGTTGGTTCGCTATTTCGTGGCCTTGATTCGGTCAGCCGAGGTGGCTTTGCGGATCACGTTGGCTCGATACAAGGGGCCACTCACGTACAAGCTGGGACGATCGGCCAAGATTTGACCTTCGACGTAGACAACATCGCCATCTTGGAATTCGTCGTGGCGAATATCCTCAGCGAGAACCATGCTGCCACCCCAAGCGTCCTGTTCGTCAAGACGAGCGTATCGCACTTTGGTCGTTGCAACAGGCGTGTTGACCTTTTGGATCACACCTAGCAACCAACGGTAATCGGAAGAGTGACCGTAAGCCGGTGCATCGTCCACCAACTGAGCGGGAATCTGCGTCACGGCTGGCTTTGCAGTCGTCGCAGGTTGTTCGCTCGAAGTTGGTCGAATGACTTGCTTCGCGGCTTCAGGTTGTTTCGCCGCTTGTTGAACGAACGGATTCGGTTGCGGTTTGGTTTCAGCTTGCGAGACGCACTTGGGCACACATGTCGTCGTGCAGCTGGTGGCACCCTTAGGAATGCAGGTGGAAGCACAGCTTGCGGGGCCGCAGTTTCCTTTGCCGGTTGCGTCGCCACAGCCGGGTTTGACGCAGCCGGTCGAAGCACAACTCACGCGGCTCTTGCCCAGCTTGCAACCTTTGGAGTCGCCGCAAAATGGAGATGTCTTCGAGCAAGACTTCGATGGATCACAAACTTTGGTGGCACTGCAAGCCACCGCACCTTGATCGGCACAGGTGGCTCCGCAGGTCGCGGTTTTTGAGGCTACCTTACAACCGCTGATCGAAACGACAGCAACAAGCATCATCGATGCGTAAATTTTCATGGTCACCCTCCAGTGGCAAATAAGACCGCTGGACCCGAGTCGCATCCATCCGAGATTCCGTTTCGGCAACCGGTACCAACCATTTGGAACCGGACGATTCCGCTTTCTCGGACGACTCGTTGAATTAGTCCTAAGCGGCGACATTCTCTATTCCGTGAGAACGCTTTCCACCTGAAACATCGTCACAACGGGATCGACCCCCAAACCCGTAGTCCTACTGAATCGCGATTGTCGTCCGATCGTCGCCTGTCGTACCGGCTTCGTTGAGTGTACCGGTTGTAACGACCGTTCGGCTTGTTCGTGTTTCAACGCTTGTGCAATCCGTCTTCGCGCTCGAAACGGAAGATGATAAGGTTTGGCCCTCAAAAATCGCACCGGGCAAGGATGCATATGATGCGTATTCTAAACCAATGGCTACTTGTGTTTTTCTGTGCCCTGATCGCCGGTGGCTGCGGCAACTCAGAGGAGGCAGACTCGGACCAACCGGCGGCCGCCTCGACTTTAGAGGGCATCGAGCCGGAAATTTCCGCTCCGGAACCGCCACCGGCAAGAACCATCGCACAAACACCGTCCGCAGTCCTGAAATTGAATCTTCAACCCGGGCGACGTGTTCCGCTGCTCAAGACCGTCCAACAAACGTTGATCCAGAAGATGCCTCAAGGGGACATCGTCAACCGGGATTGGCTGGAAATGCTGGTCACGTTGCGGTTGGAACAGATGACCGAGGACGGTCGGCGAAAACTGAGCGTCCATTATGAACGGGTGCGGTATCAGAACGAGATTGGTGGGAAAACGATCAGCTTCGATTCGGATTCCGATACCGGCCCTCTTCCGGCCGTAATGCTGCCCTATCGGGGATTGGTGAACAACGGTTTCGCATTTTGGATTGGCCCGGACCATCGAATCTTGAAACCCGTGGGATTTGCCGATTTCCTCAAACGATGTATTCGTGATGTCCCCCCTGCCCAACAGGAACAGGTTCTGAATGCCTTTGCGAATTCGACCGAAGAAGGGGTGGCGAATTTCGTTGACGACAGCATCGGGTACCTGCCGTTGGCTGATCACGCAGTCGCTGCGGGGGATACTTGGATTCGAGAACGATCGCTCTCGCGGCCGGTTCCTTTGTTCATTCAGAATCATTGTAGTCTCAGTCGGCTGACAGATCGGATTGCTGACATCGACATTGCTGGTACGATCGCGACCACCCGCACGTTCGGTGAGCAAGCCGACCACGAAAACCACGATGTCCAAGTCATCGTCCGTGGCGGCCACGCACATGGGAGTTGTCGAATTGACCGTGAGACCGGATTGCCGTTACACGCATCCGTGAAACACCTGCTCGACATGGCCGTGCGTCAGGCCGACGGACGGGAATTCGTGCAGCAGAAGATCACCACCACCACGATTCGACTGTTCCCCGAACAGTCCACACCCAACTCAAATGCCATTCAACCGGCGTCATACGAGCAAGTTGAGCGTTCGGCTGCGAATCGTTGACGCTGGGTGTCATCAGCCAATGAGATCTTGAAGTTGCTCTTCCAACCGGCGGTCCACTTCTGTGAGCCTCGCTTCTTTCCGGATCGTGATTTGCCGCTGGAGTGCAATTTCGTAGTCGGCGTAGCGAATCGCTTCGATCAACTCGTCCTGTGGGTCGGCTAGATTCATTGCCGAGGCTCGTGTCGATTTGTCTTCCGCATCTGCTTTGTCCTTAAGCCGTTCGACCCTTGTGGCAAGGAACTCGATAAACGCATTCTGCGAATTGACCAGGTTCTCTAAGAACTGCTCATCCGCAACGTTCACGTCAACGATCTCAGGCGGTTGGACGGTCGGGATGGGTTCGAGCGGTTCCGACTCTTCTTTGATGACTTCCGCAGCTTCTTCGTCTTCGTCGTCTTCGATTTCCGATTCGACCGACTCTTCGTCTTCTTCCTCTTCCGGAGCGTTCGCGGCTTCTTGCTTTTCGTGCCAGAGCCGAAACTGTTCTTCGAGATAATCTCGGAGTTCTTCCACCTGCATGCGGAGGGACGCGGTCGATTCGCTGGCTTGCACGTCCTCGTAGATTTCGACGACACGCGACATTTCTTGGACGAGTTCGGCTTGTTCGTCCACCACAGCTTTGGGGAACCCTCGCACGTGTTCACCACGTTCGACCCCCATCCGTTGCAATCGGTCTAACTGTTCCGCCGCAAGTTCCAACCGTCCGGTCAGTTCTTGGACCAATTCATTCTGCGACTCAACGCGTCGTTCGGCTTCTTCCAGACGCTTCTGCAAGTCGTCTGAAGAAATCGCGTTTTCAGCAATGGTTTGCTCGTCGATTGACATAGCGGGAGGGGCCAACGGAACGAAACGGGGAGATTTCCTGTTCCACAAATCTAGTACATATCCGGGGCCGACTCGGGATCAAATCGGAAATTGACCGCCGGTTTGCCGCATCCGCTAGAAAACGATCGTGATCGTCTGTTCCTCGTTAAGCAACTTCGATTTGACTTTGATGGTATCGCGGACCAGTCGTGCAGCCCCGGGGACGAGAACTTTCATCCGCACATGCTCGTCCACGATCGGAAGGTTTCCACGCTCACGACGTCCGCCGAAATCTTGTTCGTAATTATCCGTTCCGACCACAGAACCCGAGAGATCACGTTTGGGGTAACTCTTGAGTTTCTTGTCCAAGCTACTGATATCAACATCAATGATAATATAGTAAGGTTCTTTCGGGATCGGATCGCGGGGTTCGGTCCAGACCGCAAAACTTCCCTTCTTGAGTGCTTGCGGCGGCAACACAATACCGCCACCGACATCCCCAACGGGACCGTCCCCACCCTCAAGCAGCGTTTGCACATTGGCGTCAATGGCCAAGTTCTCCGTGCTGACTGGCGGAAGTTCGTCGACCGTGTTCTGTCCTTCCGGTTTGAATTCCGGGAGGGCATTAAATTGCAGGTCGACTTCCTCAAATTCCGTGGGTTGGGTCTGTTCGCTCAGTTCGGCCACAATCTCCACTTGCTGTTCTCGATCACGCGAAACGATCCAAAGCCCAAGTAATGCGAGAACCATGAAATGCAGTGAAAACGAGATCAGCAACCCAAGCCGAGCAAATTTGACGCGACCGGTGACAAGATTCTGTAAGTCCGTCAACCAAACCAGATACCAGGCCCGCGGGTGAACAATTTCATTCCGTTTGGTGGAATCGTCTGTCTCTGCATCCTGAATTGGAGGGCGATTCTGAAGTTGCGGCGGTCTGGAAGAAGAATTCCGCTGCTTGATCGGTGGACGACGTTCCGACACAACTCGTTCGGATGATGGAGAACCGTCTGAAACAGACTGAGACGGTTTCGATTTCCCGCGAAACCAGGGCGGGGGCACATCGGGTTCGTCGACAGCGTTCGCAACCGGGGGATCGTCCGTCATTTGATCTGGACGAAATTCGTCGAACGATATGGAATTCGAAGGGGAACGATCCGTCATGATTTACGCTCGGTTGGAGAATGAGAGCGAATGGCCGTCCGATCTTCAGTGAAAAGAACGTATGATTCTGACACTCAAGCGAAATGATTCTGTGAATGCCAGTATTGGCAATTCTACCATGAGTACGAGGGAGTGTGTAGTCCCGACCATTAAGACGCTACGAACGCCGTGCCAATCGACCAATGAAATCGTCGCTTGAAAAAATTTCTTGCCTCTTACTCGTTAAATAAGCCACTCAACCCCGTGCGATCGTCACTGAGCCACGCAAATGAGTCTTGTGCAGCCGGGTCGATGGGTTCTTCGGAGTCAGGTTGATCAGTATTCCGTCGCCGCAAGATTCCAGGTCGGCTGATCGCTGTCGAGCGAACTCGGACTCGAACACGCGGCCAATTCTCCATGGGCGTGAGCAATTCTCCGCCATTTGGAGTGATTAACAAGGTGTCTGCCAATGTCGCCGGACCGACAGACGGATGCCAAACAATCGCCATGCCCTGTTGCAACGACACATTTCCGTCGACCGGACCAACCACGATCGGCACTTCCGGATCGCGATATCCCACGACCGCACCTTGCGATGCATATTCCCATTCGTTGGGATATCCGGTCTTTTCGTAAATTCGGGCGACACGTTGCCAGACGTCTTGCAGCGTCCAGTTTTCTCGCGAGAAACAGATGCCCGTTGCTTGGATCTGAATCGCTGCTTGATAACTTTCGATCAAATCTCGGGGAAGTTCTCCGAAACAGACCGTTCGAGAGGCCGTGACGTGCAGTCCATCGCGGCGTCCGGTGGCGGTCAGTGTGCAGAATTTGCTGACCGGCGACTGCGTGTAACTCTGTGTGCGAAACCGGACACGCCGATAGTCCCCCGCGACTTGCAAACGACAGGGCACGACCTGTCGTTTGATCAAGCGATGAGCCACTTCCCCGGCGATAGCCGCTTCCGTGGAACCGCGGATCAATCGCCGAGCCGTTGCTTCGACAGCATGAGCCACATCACGTCCTAATTCACGGATGCGGATGGCTTCTTCAGTCGTGAGACATTGTCGAAAACCGGCCAAGGCATCGGAATAATCCTGACGAGTCGCGTGTGGCACATCGCCTCCGACCTGCCGACCGTGGCACAAATCTTCAATCAAACCCCGGTGGCCTTCCCGCCATGACCGTTCTTTCAATTGGAACCCAAGCCCCGCGAGTTCGCGTTCAAACAGCAACGGGGAAGTCACGTTGTCGGTCACGATGACCCGAGCTTCCGGGGTGATGAAAACCGCGGCTTTGCCAGCGGCACACGCGTCGCTGCCGTTCTCGGCTCCACAAGTAAACCACGCAAAATTGTGTCGCTTTTGGAGGAGCAAACCGTCCAACTGAAAGGACTTTAGGAAGTTGGCGATCCACTGTTGCTTGCGTTGGACTTCAGCAAGACGGTCCGTTTCCGTCAGTAAGGGGATTTCTGCCGATGATTGGGGGCGTTGGCGTTTCTCGGGCACAGACATATCCAGTGAACAATTCCAAGCAGACCATGCTTAGGTAAGCATCATGGAAATATACTACCAGAAACGTCAAGATGTCGCATATTCAACACGCTCTGACGAAAAACACCGCAACAGAAAACCACGGAATTATAAGCAAAAATAGCATGGCTCGAAACGAAAGCGATCGTGAAGATCTCATGCGGGAAGCCATCGCGCTCGTGCGGCGAGCGGAGTTGGAAATCCCGGAAGCCGACGAGCCGGTCTTCATCGGATTTCGCCGAACGGGAGCATTCTCGATTTACTGGGGGGCCGATCCCGTGTACCAGTTCGATCCCGAGTTCCGACTCCGACGCGCGTTCGTCGATGGATTTCTTTTCCGGACCACGGGCGAAACGATGGCCAAGTTGAATCGCGTTCGCTCTGCGTCAGCGACCGAATTGCACCGAACAGACCTGTCCTGGGAGGCACTTCGTGATTTTCTGAGCGAGGTTCGCGAGTGCTGTGAGCGGCTTCTTCACGTATTGGAGAGTCGACAGGCGAACGTGCTTGCTGCGATCCCGGACGAAGAACTCGTGATTCCTGAGGCCATCGGGTTCATCAAGAACGTGTTGGATCAAGCCGTTCCGCTCGCCCCACCAATTGCAGGACGCAAGTGACAATGAGGCCCGTTTTGTACGTCAGTCAAACGTCTTAACGCGACGCTCCGAAAATCAATTCTCACGGGAACTAGAACCCGTCCGCGCCTCCTGAGGGGGCGGGTGCGTTGTTGTTCGTGGGCGACGGATTCGTAGGGCCCGGGTTGGTTGTCGGAACGGGAGCGGCGACCACTTGTCCGCCTAGTTGTTCACGACGGGCGGCATAACGAATCGGGAATGACGGCCATGGATTATCGGGCCCGCCTTGTCCTCCGATCCGATAGATCGGATTGTCAAAGCGATTCTGCTCGTCCGAACGAGCGAATCCCCGAGCCGAGACAAAACGTGTAAATCCCAGCCATTGGCGATCGGGGTGAAACCCAAACAAATTGCCTTTCTCGGCTTGGAATCCCAGGAATTCCACGATTCCGGTTTTGGTAACCGTTCGTGGCAGTGGTGCGGTGTGCAAGGCGGTCAGAAGAAACGCCATCGTGACGTAGCCCGTCAGCACCCCAAAACCCCAGCGTCCGATTTCGTAGATGATTTCCTCGGTTTGGAAGAACGTGGGAACCAGTCGGTTACTGATTTCCCGCAGCCCAAATACGAACGCAGCGAACAAACCGACTAAGGCGATGTAATCCCATCGATACAACCACATGCCTGTGTTAGTGATCGACGCCAGCATATCGGCCAACGGCTCGAAAAAATTCATCGCGAGCAATCCGGCGAACAGCACGCACAGGAACGTGATACCGGCCCCCCACGGACCTTCACCCGCAACGCACCAAGCGACCAATGCCATAATGCCAAGTAAAATGAAAGCGATCATGAGGGAGTCATCGTTGTGGATTCAAGGTGTATCGAGTCTCGGCAGTTACTTCACGACGCGAACGAGTTCCTGCACACTGGTCACGCCACGCACAACCAGCCGCAACCCTTCTTCCTGCATCGTCAACATGCCGTTCTTGCGAGCTTCTGCTTTGATGGCGGACATGGGGGATTTCTCACGGATTAAGTCTCGCATTCGCTCCGTGATCACCAAGAGTTCAAACACCCCTGCCCGACCGTAATACCCGAGACCACCGCATTGCCGACACCGACCGGCTTCCCCGTTGAGACGCGGTCGGTACAGATGGTCGATGCGATCAATGGGCAACCCGGCTCGTTTCATCAGGTCCGCATTGGGGGAGTACGGTTCTCGACAGACGTCACACAGACGACGGGTCAGACGTTGAGCCAAAATTGCGGACACCGAATTCGCCACCATGAACGGTTCAACGCCCAGTTCGATCATCCGGTACAACGCGGTGATGGTATCGTTGGCGTGGATGGTCGAAAACACCATGTGCCCGGTGTTCGCAGCTTGGCAGGCGATGGAAGCGGTTTCCTGGTCCCGGATTTCGCCGATCATCACCACGTCAGGGTCTTGTCGCAAAATGCTGCGGAGAGAATTCGCGAAGGTTTGACCGGCTCGCGTGTTAATTTCAATTTGGTTGACGTTCTCCATCTTGTACTCGACCGGGTCTTCCACGGTGATGATGTTTCGCTGGTACGAATCAATCTCCCGCAGAGCGGCGTATAGTGTGGTGGATTTCCCGGCACCGGTCGGTCCGCAGGATAGAAACAACCCGTGAGGCTGATCGACAATGCCAACGATCTGCTCGAATAGGGACTTTCGAAACCCTAAGTCGGAAAGATTGCCAACCGAGTTGGTTTGATCCAAAATCCGCAGACTCATTTTTTCGCCGTGCCGCGTACCTTGGGTTGCGGTTCGGAAGTCGATTTCCCGACCTTCCAAAATAGCCCGAAAACTACCGTCTTGCGGTCGGCGTCGCTCGGTGATGTCCATCCCCGCGAGCACTTTGAAGATGTTCAAAATGTTCCGACCGGTGGCCACGTCGTACCCATCCGCCGGATACATCACGCCATCGATCCGAATACGGATGGAAAGCTCGTCCTCTTTCGGCTCCAGGTGAACGTCGGTTGTGCGGCGATTGATGGCGTCGTAGATGAGTTCTTTGGCGGCGAGATAACCTTTCGAGTTTTCGACCTGTCGACTCCGTCGTTCGGCCTCACCACGGTCCGAGCCTTCCGATTTGCCGAGGAATTGAATCGGCGGTCCCATGGTCGATTCGATGGTTTCCCGCGAACCGATGTGAATGCCAATTGCTGCAAGTTTCTTGAGTGTCCATCGCCGGATATGAGCTTGCGTCATGACTCGACGGGCTTCAGGGACCTTGGCGTTCCGCTCGCGAATATACATCCCCAATGGGACGCCCCAGGCAGCAGCCATCGGAACGAGGCCAATGAATTTGGGCAGGATCAACGCCAAAAACATCCCGCCGACACCCCCGAACAACATGGCGGAATTCCAGTTGGCTGTTCCAAGGTTCAAACCGCGACTGTCTTCATCGACCCAGCGGGAACTGTTCATCCATAAGCAGAAGGCTCCCAGGATTAGCAGCATCAAAAACCAGTTGAAATAGAAACCCACAGTCCGCGACGGACCAACAAGCTGCGTCGGTCCGTTGCCGCGAAAAAATCCGTAGGGATTCGGCGGGAATGCCGACTGCGGACGATCCAACTTTGAACCTGTTGACGGTGAGGCCAAGGGCTGACTTGCAGCGTTTTCGGAATCCTGCGTAGCGTTACTGTTCGCAGGTGTGGCAGTCTCGTCCTGAGCGTTCGCCCACGAGATCGTGGCAAGGATCAGCAGGACTGCCAGCGCTAAACGGCCCTGGGTTTCAATCACCTTCGGCGTTCCTTGTTACAAGGGCGAATATTGATATTGTTTGACTATACATTATGGAGGGGGGAAATCGTACTCGGTTTTTGACTTTCCGTCGAACGAACGCGAGAGTCTTTCCAGCGACCTGCCTGCGTCTCAAGGAGTGATTGTCAGCGGCTCGGCCAGTTTGGACTGAATGATCTGCAACACGGAATCGAACTCGATCCCTTCCTGCAACAGAGATTCAAGTTCATTGCGTGTTCGGATTCGCCATAGGACGGAACTGCTGGCGTCTTTTGCGACTGACGATAGCTCGTAGAGTTGATGGCTGAGGATGACCAAGTCGCGTCGCAACTTCACGTTCTTGGGATGGTACTTCAAAGCCGTTTCGATGTTTTCAACACCCGTTCGTAGCATTTTGACAGCGGCCTCATGGCGATGCATGCCTTTCAGTAGCGAGGCCGTTCGCTCTTGGACAATCGCCAAATCTCGATAGCGGTCGAGAAGTTTGGGAGCACGACGGATCAACCGTTCTCGAATCGTCGATGCTTGTCGATACGCCTTGAGCGCGGTTCCGCATTGACCACATTTTCGTGCGGTTTCGCCGACGCGAAACACACTCGCCGCCCAATTGGCTTGGCGAAGCGGATCGGCCCAGTCTCGAATCGCAAGCGAACGCAGATGGTCGTCAGCCAGCTGATAAGTCTTGAGTGCCTCCTGCCATTCGGATTGCTGATATTGCAAGTCGCCGATCCGCCCGCGTGTCTTCGCCAGGTTTGCTAACGCCCGATCAGACTTGGTTTCGTCGTAGAGTTTTTCCCGAGTCTCCAAAGCATCCGCGAGAGTCTTTGAAGCCAACTCGACCTGTTTCTGCCGCAGCAACGCAATGGAACGATGTTCTGCGATGGTGGCTTGCAGTCGTTGGACGGCGTGGGAATTTGGATTCTTCAAATGCGTTTCGCGGAACAAGTCGGCTGCAGCGTAGGCAAAGAGAGCCTGTTCGTCTTGTTCTTGAGCTAGGTATAAATCGCCAAGATGCTGCTGACTCAAGATCAAGTCGCAAACGGCGTCATCGGTTGCATTGGGTTGTTCCGCAAGACCGCGACGAATGTGTCGAGCTTCTAGGAAGCAGTTCTTCGCCGCTGTCCAATTCTGACGTGTTTGATGGAGCAAGCCCTGCTTGTCGCGAATAATGGCTAAGCCACGCGACGACAATTGACCCTCGTCCTGCTGAGTGAGTGTCTTCAAGATTGTATAGGCGGCGTCGTATGCGGCGGCGGCTTTATCTGCGTCGCCTTCTTCCGAAGCCGCATCGCCGATTTTCTCCTTGATGACGGCCCGCAGCGACATCGTACTGACACGCTCCGGAATCACGTTGAGTTCGGACAGTGCCCGGCCGTATTCGCGGGCGGCGTTCAGATAGTCGCCACGAAGTCGGTAGCCTTCGCCAAGTACGGAACGTGCATCCGCCAAGTGCAGGATGTCGTTTGCGTCCATTGACCGAATATCGGGAATGGAGTGATTGGCAACGGCGTCTCGGAGATACGGCATCGCTTGCAATGCTTCTCCGGACCGAAGCAACGCTCGTCCGACACGAACCTGAGCCTGTGCCACTGCGGGAAGGTGCCTCGGATCCTTGGCACTTTGTTCATAGACAGTCTGCGCGGCCTGCAACAACTGTTTGGCTTCGGTGATCGACTCTTGAGGGATTTCGAAGGGCAATCTCACTGGGGCACATCCCAAAACCAGATTCACAAGGCAACAAGCAGCTCTATTGGACCGAATCGCCGAATTTCGTCGGTCGACTCCGTCACGGTTGGTCTCTATTCTGAGGGCTATCGACTAAGATGGCAAAAACGGAGACAATGCGGACGATTGGTGGACAAGGTGACATTATGTGGGTCAAGATATGCGGGGTTCGGACGCCAGAACAAGCGGAGATGGTTTGTGAGTACCAACCGGACGCGATTGGCTTGAATTTTTACGAACCGTCCCCGCGTTGCGTATCGAACACAACAGCCCAGCATATCGCAGCAGTTTGTGTGGGAAAAGCCGAATTAGTGGGCGTTTTTGTGGATCACTCGCCGATGGAGATCGAAAACATCGTGCGATCCGTGGGATTGGACCGCATTCAATGTCACGGAAATGAATCCCCCGCAGCTTTGCGAGAAATCCAGAAACGATGTCCTGACGCATCGCTGATTCGCGCTTGGCGAATGAGGCCGGAAGGGCTGTCGGATTTGGCCAATTATTTAGCGGAATGCCACGCTGCGGATGTGCATCTCTCCGCCGTCCTCATCGACGCCTATGTTGCCGGGACATATGGCGGGAGCGGAAAAACCGTAGCGTGGGAGCAGTTAACTCAGGAATACCAGACCGGTGATTGGCCGTCGCTCATTCTTGCCGGCGGATTGCGACCAGATAACGTCGCGGAGGCAATCGAAGCAGTCCAACCGTGGGGGATCGACACCGCAAGTGGCGTGGAATACTTAGAAGGTGAGAAAGGCGTCAAAGACCCCGAACGAGTTGCACAGTTCATCACCTCTGCCCGGCAAGCCGACGAATCATAACGAATTGGCGGGAGTGTGCGTTTTCAAGTCTGCAATCATGTCGTGAGTGGCCGCCTCAATTGCTTGTTCCCACTCGGTGGGCGAGAATCGTTCCGCATATTCAGGTTTGCGATAAGCAAAGTTGATGCCTCGCGAACTGTTGATGACCGCACCGAGTCCGTCGTCACGGAACGCTGCGGCGGTATCCGCTGCCGATCCCCCTTGGCTTCCGTAGCCGGGAATTAGTAGCGGAGACGCCGACAGAACTTCCCGCAACTCGGCCAATTCATTCGGATAGGTTGCACCGACAACGGCTCCGACTGCTCCGTAGCCGTCAGTATCGGCAGTCCGCAGGGCCAAATCGTTTACCGTTTTCGCGACCGTACGATAATGCGGTTCGCCATCTGTGAGCCGATCTTGAAATGTTCCCGCTCCTGGGTTGCTCGTGCGAACGAGGACATAAATTCCACCTCCCCGTTCCGTTGCCACATCGACGAACGGCTCCAGTGTGTCGGCTCCCAGATACGGGTTGACCGTCAACGCATCGGCGGCCCATGGTGCGGCATCGGGGTCGGCACCCGCGAGATATCCTCGTGCGTAAGCTTCGGCGGTCGAACCGATGTCGCCCCGTTTCGCATCACAGATGACAACCAAGCCGGCGTCACGGGCTTTGCGAATCACACGGGCCAGCACCGCTGAACCCAGGGGCCCCAACTCCTCGAAGAAGGCGGCTTGCGGTTTCACAGCCGGGACTAACGGAGCAACCACATCAATCAGTCGGAAGCTGAATTCCTCGAAGGCACTCGCTTGCATCGCCAATTCATCCGAGGGATGCCGTTGGGCGGCAGCGTCGCGGATGGACTGCGGAAGTTGATCAAAACGCGGGTCAATCCCCACCAGGGCCGGTGTGCGTTTCGCGTGAATGGCGGCGTGTAAACGGGCTGCATAGTGCATGAATCGGAACTTTGTCGATCACAGAGTTAGGAATGCGTACCGCAATGAGTCAATAAGCTAATGCCACTACCTATTAGCTGGCAGCTTCAAATGGGGACTGGTGTTTTGGACTGACCCCACACATCACAATGCCCAACTGATACAGGATCACGAGCGGGAACATCATCAGCATCATACTCATCGGATCGGCCGGTGTCAGGAACATCGAGATGATCGCAATAACCAAAATCGCCATGCGTCGCTTGTCGCGATACGTTTCCACCGTGAAGATTGAAATGCGTTCCAGGAAGAGCATCACCAGTGGCAATTGGAAACTCAACCCGAACATCACCGGCAGCAACAACGCAAAGCTGATCCACTCCGATAACCGAATCTGCGGCGTCACCCCGAGCCATTGGTTAAAGCTGAGAAGGAAGTCCAACACGAACGGAAACACGAGGACGAAACAGAAGACCGCTCCGCCCAGGAACAGGCCCAAACTCAGCGGTAAGTAAATGTAAACATACTTGCGTTCATGGGGATACAACCCGGCCGCCACGAACAACCAGAGTTGATAGAAAATCCAAGGGCTCGCCAACAACAGACCAGCAACGACGGACACTTTCACGTACGTCAAAAACGCTTCTTGGACAGTCAGGGTGACCATCTTGTGTTGTTGGTCTCGTGTGTCTTTGAACTGAGCAAACTCTGGCGCTCGGAGGGATATCGTTAGTGGTTCCGAAGTCTTGGCTTCCGGCAGGACTGGGTAGGTCTCGGGATAGTGCTCGTGGAGTGCGCCAGCGAGTTCGCGAGCATCGATGACGACTTCAATCGTGGAACGAGCGATCTTTTCATCTTCGATTTCCTGGGCCGTTTTTTCCGCGGGTTCTTCGGTTTGCTCTTCCTCGTCGGAGAAAAATGCTTCCAGATAGGCGAGAAGATCAAAATCCTCTTTGATGTCATCTTGGACGTAATCCGTGACGCCGTGTTCGAGCAAAGCGGTGTCGATGGGGGCGCGAATGATCGAAATGACGCGGTTGCCGAAAAACAAAGTGGCGACGACGGCCACGGTCAGACCGAGAATGGCCTTCCACAAGTGCACCCGCAGAATTTCGAGGTGTTCCCCGAAACTCATAGCGGTATCGTCGAAGAGGTCTTTCGATTGCGTGTTCATAGTCGGCAGTCTCAATGATGCGGTGACGAATCACAATCGCTGGAGAGACGATCGACCGGGAATGGTGTGCGACGCAATCGCGGCAAGAAACGGTTCCGGTAAATGAACCGCATTAGATGAAGCCGCCCACGATTGATGGACACCATGCCCTCAGAAAAGGCGCGGTCGAGCGTATTGCCCAGCGTCCACTCAAGAGATCCGTCGATGACAGATCAAGGGGAGCGGCTCTCAAACTGCCGAGTTGGAAAGGATTCACCTGCGAACCGCCCAACTCGGATTGTGTTTGGGCTTATTGTAATCGCAGGGATCCGGGTGTCAACCAAATTCAATTCTCGGTCAGCGGATCAATACCGATCGGCTCCGCGGAGTCCCGCTTCCTCACGCGACCAGACCACATTGCCCGCGCTATCGACCTCCACTAGACCTGCAGAACTGACGATCAACGTGTGTCCATCCGGCAAGCGTTGGGCACGGTACAAGCTTGGTTCACTCTGATAGGACCAAAGTTCCTCCCCGGCACGGTTGATCTCCACGACACGATTTTCTGTTCGATTGGCCACTAACGTATGACCGTTCGGCAACCGTTGTACCGAGTATGGTCGCTCCATGCCTTCGACTTCCCACACGATTGTGCCATCACGATTGATTTCGACCACACGCCCGCTGTTGTAGAGAACTAGCAAGATGTTGCCACTCTCGAGCATTTGAGCCGACTTCGCCCGTTCGGGAAGCTCCAACTCCCACGCGATGCTCTTGTCGGGACGAATCTCCAGCAATTGCCCGCCGTAACACGGAACCAAAGTGTTACCGTTCGGGAGACGCTGCACGCTATACGGTTTGTCGGGAAGTTCTTCGAACCGCCAAACTTCATCACCGGCCGCGTCGAACTCCACGAGAAACTTACCCGTGTAAGATGCAATGAGTCGGTGCCCGTTCGGCAGTCCTTCACACCCCCAAGCCCCATTCACTTCGGCTCGCCAAATCACATTGTGTTGATGATCGAGTTCAATGACTTCCCGTTGCGTGTAGTTGGTCAACAACGTACGTCCCAGCAAGACGTCGATGTCTCGGAGTGGCAGTGTGAGTTCTGCGGTCGTGCTGTTGTTGGCGATCCATTCACGCCAAGCCTCTGCGGCGACTTGGCGGGATTGAAAACCTTCGTACGGTGAGTATCCGAACCGTTCCGGCGTGGAACTTCGTAGTGCTCGAATGGCTTGCAAACGGACTTCCAGTTCCTCTGCCGAAAGCAATCGCCCCAAACTTGCGAGTGCCGTTCGATTGCCATGATTCAATTGCGCTCGAGCAACAGCCACCTGGACTTTCATCGGCTGAGATGCGTTCTGCAACTCCTCCAAAATGGGATCGGCGTCACTGCCGAGAACACGTTCCAATGCTGCAATCGCGGCGGTACGCGCTGCGAGATTTCTACCGGCGATTTCGTGGGTTCCCATCGCCACCCACTTGAGGGTTTCGACATCATCCACGGTTGCCACGACCGCAAGTGCCGCAGCCGCTTTCCGTTCGAGATACGGAGCCTTGCACAACGGAAACGCCGACAAAATTGGCTCGGCCAAACCAGTAATCTGTCCTTGCTCGATCACCGAGAATGCCGCATAGAGAATCCGGCTCGATCGTCCACGGGCCAACTTCCAAATCTGTTTGGCTCGCCAACGAATCTCGGGGTCGGACTCCCGCATCGCGGCCTCCAGCAACTCTGGTAAGTGCACTGGTGATTTCAAGAGAGTTTTCGTCGCGGCTTCGCGTTTCTGGAAGTCGGGATGCCCAAGCTGAGCGATCAAGTCGCGAATGGCTTGCACGGCTTCCGGATCCGGGTGCAGCGATTGCAGGTAATGTTGCAGAGACTCGCGGGTCGGTTCCAGACCGAACTTTTGAAGCGTCTGCGTATACGGACCGGCGAGCGGTTCCTCGACTGCAATCTGGGAACCACCGAAAACCGGCGCGGACGCCGAAAGTAAACAGAACCCTAGAACCATTCCGTAGAGGGTACGATCGATACGGTCCATCCCTGACCTCCGGAGAAGTTTCATAGTCATAAGCCTGAAATGCGTCTTGCACTTCGAAAAAAATAGGAGATATTTCCGTGGAGTCAGCCGCACGGAAATGAAATGGGAGCAGTCTTAGAACTGATCAAGACATCGCATGCCAGATTCTTCAATTCGCCGGGTCACACGACCACGTAAATCGATCTCGGCTAGTCCTTCGTCATCCACGACGAGTGTCTTACCGTCAGAAGTGCGATGCACACAATTGAGCCGTTGATTGCCCTGCCAACGGTGAACCCAAACCGGCTGTCCGTTGGCGTTGAATTCCTGAATCAGACGTGTGGAACTATCAGCAACGAGCGTGTTCCCGTTAGGAAGTCGATGTGCCGCGACCGGAGTTCGGAAGGACTTGACCTGCCAAACGACTTTGCCAGTCAAATCGACTTCACGAACTTCGCTGGGGGTGGAGCCCGATCCGGTTAACGCAATGAGGATATTGCCGTTTTCCAATCGACTCACCCAATGCGGAATGCCAGGCAATTCGATGGTCCGAGCGACGGTTTCATCGCGGCGGAATTCGTAGACTTTTTTGTTATTGCACGCGACCAAAAGATGGCCGTTGCTCAGACGCACCGCCGAAAACGGTGTGCCGGGCAGATCGGATTTCTTCCAGATCTCCTGACCATTCTCATTGTATTCAATCACGGCTCGCGGGCTGGTTGTTGTCGTGATAACACGATGCCCATCCGGCAGTCCACGACAACTCCAAATATTCTTCACGTTGTTTTTCGACCAAACTTCGTCACCGTTCGCGTCGGTTTCCCGCAAACGTTGCAGCTTGTTGTTGGTGAGCAAGAGCCGCCCGATCGGAGCGTCATCGACTCGCACCGGCAACTTCAGGTCCGCTGCCAAGCCGGATTGATCGAACCAATCCAACCACTGTTCGATCGCTGCTTGATCGGCCTCGCCGACCGATTCATAGTGATAACCAAATTGCTGTGCGGTTGCCGATCGAAGTGCTTCGATCGCGCGTCGCCGAGTGCTCAATTCCGGGCTATTCAACAGAGAAATGAGTGTCCACAGGCTTTCTTGATGTCCTCGGTTAAGCAACGCGACCGCAGACCGCAAACGAACAGAGTCCGCAGGGTCTTCGAGTGCATGTTCCAGAGCCGACAACACCGTCGGAGACTGAAGTTGCTCTAAGCCGGCAATCGCGAAGCGACGCGCGAGCGGGTCTGGGTTTGCCAAAGAATCGAAAAGGTAGGAAGCACTGTTCTCTGCAACAATTCGTGCGACCGCCCGTGTTGCTTCATCCTCCAATTTGGCCATTCTCCACAACCATGCGTTTTGCAGGATCGGGTACAGCGAATCGCTCGCGTAGGACGGAATGGACTCGTCTTCCGCGCTCGCAAACCGAATTGGAGTACTTGGCGGTTGGGCCGACTTCGTCATCGCGGTGAGTGCCGTTGCCAGCAAGGCACGCGGTCGAGAATCAGCGACGGATTCATCATGCTGATCATCATTACGAGCATGCGCGTCGGATCCAGAGATCGTTTCTGCAATCGCGACTCGGTAAATGTCGGCCAACCATTGCACGGTGAGTTCGGGACGGGAATTCGCGAGATCAAGTTCAATCAAGCCATCGACAACCGCCTGACGTGCGACTCGCGGACCGGACTGTCGTCGCAGCATCCGTTCTACCACGCGCAAGTCCGCCACGGATTGATCTAAGTCTCCTTGGCGGGCATTGAGCTTCATCCGCAGTAATGATGACGAAGTGTCTCCCGCGAGAACTTCCTGACGCAACTCGTGGAGTTTTTCGTCGAGTTCAATGAGCGATAAGACCCGTTCGCATCCCACCACGAACAATCGCTGCCCATCGCTGGCAAGATTTCCCACGGGCTCATCGGTTGCACTGAGGAACGACGTTCGGCCAAGTTGAGATCCCGTTTCGAGATCGAGTTGACGGATCGTTCGGCCATCAGGAACGTACAACGAGTTGTTAACGATGATCCCACGTCCGCACGCATTCTCGAGTCCGGCTTCCCAAATCAATTTGCCAGAGTGAGTGCCATAGCAGCGGACCACTCGTCTTCCGCCGACATACAAGGATGTCTTCGAATGTCCGATCAGATATTCCGCGCTTCGGATGTCTTCATCGGCGTTCGGGGAGTACTCACGCGTTGCCGTCGGAGCGGTGATAGACTGGTCGGCATCGAAGCCGTAGCTAATGGTGTCTGTTGATCGTGGGGAATCCCATTTCAGGGCACCGGTTCTGCGGTCCAACGCGACCAACCGACCCAGGTCGGATGGTAAGACGATCAGAGTGGAACCGTCCGCGATCAATTGGTCGGTTTCCCATCCGTCAACTTCCGGGAGCCAATCGCTGGCTTGCGGCCGTCCACCTGCGTTCGCTTTCCGAACTCCTGTGCGATCGTAGCGTGTAGCCCAATGCATCTGCCCGGTTTGAACATCGAACGCAAAAACGAGTCCCATTCCGGTGGCAACGTACAAGTCGCTTCCGCTCACATTGAGGCCCACCGGTGACCAGGGGACCGCCCCGGAAGATGGTTCGTCGCAAAGTGTGGTTTGCCAAATCGTTTCGCCCGTCGCTGCAGACAGTGCGAGCATGACGATCTCGCCGGAGCGGCTCACGGGGACAAAAAGCTGATTGCCGGATACGGCGGGGGCCGCCAGGAAACCGCATGGCAACGCCGCATCTCCTTGCACACCAATGGCTTCTGTTGCTTGCTTCGACCATTTCAATTTGCCCGAATTCGCATCGTAAGCCGCAAGGGAAATTGGACCCAAACGTGTGCGATTCGTTGACGAATTTGCGAAAGGAGAATCTCCACCCGGGCTATGTTTGCCGATGTCCAAGACCCGCCCTTCCAGACAATAGAGATGTCCATGGGAGACGGTGAGCATGGGATGAACACGGTCGCCGAACAGCCGGACACTCTCAAGCTCGGAGGGACGAACTCGGTCTCGCCCACTAGCAGCATTGCCATACGCTTTCGATAGGCCATCGAATGCGTATTCATTTCCGTGAGTGGTCCGCCACAGGAATCGGCCGGTCGCAGCGTCGCAACACGAAACGTGTTCGGTGCCATAGAAATACAATTTGCCATCGCGGGATACCAAATCAACCGTTGGTCTCCAACCGTTGGATTGCCAACGCTCCAGAATTTCGTGATACGAAGTCTGGGACTTGGCAGTTGATCCTACGGTTTTGACGGTCATTGGATATTCAAACGAGTGGATCCAAGACTCCGTGACGGGCTCTCCCGTGAATGTACGGCCCAGACTGAATGAAGAACTCTGATAGCTCGTTTCTTCCAGTCCCGATCGATCTGCACGGACGAACATGCGCTCCAGTTCACGACCGACCGCTTGTTGAATTGCCGAGGGAACTTGGTTGTGATTCAGTGCGAGGAAGGCGGTCCAGCTTGCCTTGGCTTCACGCAATTCGCCGAGACGAGCTTCCGCAACAGATTTCCGCAGTAGCAACCAATCTCGCGGAATACTGCTACGCGGATGCTCCTGGACAATCCGGTCAATCATTCGACTGGCGACCACAAAATTCTGGCGATCGAACGCTTCGGACGCACGTCGCCAGAGAGCATCATCACCATGATCGCTGAGGAAATAGCGTTGGGTCACAACGCGATCGGCTTGGGAGGGGGACTCGTTCTCGGCGAGATTGAGGAGAACCTGAGCTTCCGTGTTGGCCTGCAATCGGTAAAGCCGACTTCCGGAGTCCGGCAATTGGGCCAATCGAGCTTCAATTTCGCGACGAATCGGTTGGAAGGTTCCGTAGCGAAACTTCTTCTCTCGTTCGCGGTCGCCAAGGAGCGTTTCGATCGTTTGGCTTGTGCTCGTCGATGCGGCACGGTCGGTATGGTTAAGAGCTTCTTGCCAGAGGGAAATCGCTTCTTGGAAACGATTCTCGGCGGCGAATTGATCCGCCCGTCGGAGAAGTTGCTGAAGACCGCGGTTCACACGCCAGGGAGCGTTTAAACCCCATGCGTCAGGCGAATTTGCGGCAGCGGGGCGGGCTTTCTGAGTCTGAGCTGCTGCCGGTCCCTCACCGCGTACCGGAGACTGATACCACAGTCCCGTCGACAGTAAAAAAGCCGTCAGGCTGATGATGTTGGTGCTGAAACTTCGAACGTCCCGTTCGATGTGTTCAGGCGTTACGGTGACTCCATCGGTCTTATGTGACATGGAGCGTGTCCTCGTGTTTGAGGCCGTGGACGGATGCGGCAGGAACCGCAGAAGCGCGGACAAGTTAGCCAGACCGACTCTATGCTAGATGTTGTGGTTGTTTTGGCAAGATGGAGCATTGGTGGTCGATTGATGTTGGAAGAATTCATGTGTGGATGAATTTTCACTATTGCCGTTGTTTGTGTGGTCGGTTATTCCTCGTACGAAGCCTTGCGCTTTTGGGGCTTCGACAAGCCTAATCTTTGATTATCGGCCGCTTCTCTGTCAAGATGGAAACAATTTTCGGTTTGTTGAGCATGAATTCGAAGTTTTCCGGCGTGCGAGTTCACGTGTTGACTCGAACGGCATCTGATTTGACCTGAGGGAGTTGCGGCAATCAATCGAACGAAATTATCAAGGACGACACTTCGACGCTTGAAGGGGAAGGCACCGTACATTGTCCGCCCCACTTGAGCCACCCGAATCCGAATTACGGCCCAGCACCCCGTTCTTGCTCACCCCGTTACTCGCGTTGCTCCTGTTGCCGCTGGGGTTAGCGTTCTTGGTCTGCGTGAGCCTATTCCGAGCGTTTTCCGGAGCCGTGCCGTGGATCGTCACTTGGCTGTGCGGATTTCTCGCGGGCGGAGCCGTCGCCCAAGTGATCGAATTTCTGCCAAATTCCCGTTGGACTAGCGAGCAACTTTGGCTTTTCGGGGGCGGCTTAGGGTTGTTCGCATTCAGCAGCTTGCGGGGCGTGGCGATTTCCTGGAGTGCCTGGGCGTCGCGTCACGACGTGAGTCCGTTTTCCGGACTTGGAGGCTTCCTTCCGCAATGGGAAGCCGAGCGGCAACAGTTCGCTAATCAGTTGCAGTTTCCAGCGGTCATTTCTGCGACATTGGCTGGTGTCTGCCCGATGTTTTGGCTCATTCGGTCGGCGTTGATGCCGGAACTCTCGTGGCCCTCGGCGGAAGTTTGGGCCCTCTGTGGAGCGGTTGGGTTGACACTCGAAGGAGCCCTGATGGGAGCCGTCTTGGGAACCCTGAAGCATAGGACGGCCGTCACGACACTCCAAGAATCATTCGGCGAAGCACTGGGACGAAGACTCGCCCGTGAGAACATCGGTTGGCGAGGCGGACTGGCCTGGTCGATCGGCTACGCGATCCACCAGGTCGCCATTGGTGCCGCGAGTGGTTTCGTCGTCGGATTCCTGCTCGAAACGATCTTTCAGTAGCCTATTCCAAACCCGGCGGGGAGGCGAATGCATCATCATCCGGAATGACTTGGAAATTGGATTTGGAAGTCGAGTTGCCGGTCGGAGTGGGTTCGACTGCCTGCGTTGTTGGAGCAGGTTCAATCGGCAGGGAAACATCCCATTCCTCGGCTTCGACGGGGCGGAAGGACATCGCTGGGAGTTCTTCGTCCTCCATCGGCAATGGAATGGCCCCGGTTGGAATCGCTTCGGTAGCTGGTTCCATCAACTCCTGCGGAGCGAATTCCTCGAAGGAAGCCGGTTGGATCGGTGAAGCCGATGGCCAAGCCGGTTCCGCTGAAGGCTGTGTCGGAAGCGGTTGGCTCGGAAGAGCTTCCGCAGGTTCGGTTTGCTCGGCGGTGAGAACTTCGGGAGCCGACCCTGTGTCGCCAGGCGATGGCATGGTTGGTGTCATCTTCTGTCGCGATGGCAACGTGTCTTGCGAGGCGTGGTATGCGATCTCCGTTCGCAGCACACGTTTGTGGAACGCTCGTTGTTCTGGCTGCTTGCCGTTCACAACGATGATGTCATCCACCAAGCGGTGCCCATGCTCATCGACGAGCATCACTTTCGCCCCAAAGTTTTCATCCCCCAACACCACCATCATGCTGTCCGTGCCGACTTCACGAATGTCGGCCAACGGGCAACCCAGATGGGAAATCACCGCCTGACCGGCTTTGGGGACAGACTCGGCTTGAGTCCACACCAACCGGTTGAGGTCATTCGATGAATACCGTTGCAAGGTCTCCGTGTCCCCCGCAGCCAATGCGGAGGCGTAGGTTCGGATCGGCAAGAGAATTTCCATCGTTTCTTTCATCGAAACGATCTGGTCGGCGTTCTCGAATTTCACGTCGTCAACTCGCACGCGACCCCGATGATCGAGCAGCACGTAAGTCAAATCCAGACCGCCTTGCGACACTGTGAACCGACTCACCGCTCCGTCGAATTGGGTCGAAACAACACGGTCGATCGGATTCGAGAACAAATGCGGTGCCAGTTGGGAGACGTCGTCGTTGGGAACCATCCGCCAGACGCGTTCGTTGAAGTCCGCGGTCACGAGATTGCGAATCATCGGGAGATTGCCATCACGGACCGCCTCTTGGAACAGTTGCAGAATTGCCTGCCCCGTGAACACGACCGAAAGGCGTTTCTCGGCAACTTCATCAGTGACACCACCGGTTTCGTAGAGCGTGACTTCTTCGACGACGTATGGGGAATCTTCCGGCAGCTCCTGCAATTCCACACCACCTCGTGACAGGCTCAAACGCACAACTCGGTTCGGTTGTTCGATGATGTAGTCCGCTTGGCGGCCTTCCATTTTGACGTAGTATTCCGCTCCATCGAGCGTGCTGCTCGGAAGTTGTTCTTGCGAGAGGTCGGCCAATGCCAGACAGTCCTCATAAAGTTTCGAGTGACACACTTTCGCCAAGCGTTCGCGATCTTGTTCGGCGTATGCAGACAAGAATTGCGTTACGGACTGCATCGCCATCGCCGTTTTTCTCAGCGATTCGATGTGCTCTTTGTCTTTCCGGGATTCCACGGCGACGTCCGCGACTTTCCAGCGGTCCTCGAGCAGTTTCATCTTCAGGATCATCTTGCCGGTGGGGCGAGGCAATGACACGATCGCAACATCGTCATCGAGTTGGGCTTTTGGTCGGAACGATTTCGACGCCCCGTGTTCGGCAACGACCTGTTTCGTCAGGCGGTCCAGGTGTTCTGGTGGAAGTGCCCGAAGCGAATCCGCGAGTTCCATCGTGACCACCGACAATACACGATCCCGTTCGCCGGCATGCCAGGTGTCGAGAAATTCCCGCACGCTGAGCAGCAAATCCATTTGCTCCGCGACCGACTTGTCCACCTTCACCCCGCCCTTGTTTTGGCGGAGGTAAACGTCGTCCACGACCCACTCTTCGGATTCGTCGGACTGTTTCAGGCGGTAGTAGACCTTTTTGGTTCGCTTCCCGTTGGTCACGGCGACGAGTTTTTCCGTCGGCGATTCCTCTTGGACTTCAACGACGGAAACTTCGCCGGTCGGCACGCGGAGAATCTGAATATCTTCCATCGCCTCGGCCGTCCGCAGTGCGCGGGCGTTGAAGTCGTCGCTGGTGTGGACTTTCAATGTTTGATAGTCCTCTTTTTCCAACGCCGTCGTAAATGCCGTGATAACCTGCCGTTCAGCCATATGAGCGCAGCCAACGCCCAGGCACAACGGCAGTACCGCGAGAACGGTCCGCATGAAGTAGTGTCGCATGTTCAGACCCCGACCGCATTACACGAGAGTACGTGCTTGCTCGGTCCGCGAAAGATGAGTGAGTTTTTGCTGTAGAGAGAGAGGTGCGGGCTTCTCGCAGATTCTTGGCAGTAGGTCAAGACGAAAATTCGAGCAAACACGGTCTGTTCTTGAGAACAGTCGGGTTTTCGGAACCAATGTCCATTCTCAAACGTCCATAGGCTGTTACGCAGTCGTTACGTCTGCCGGTCCGCTGTCGTCTATACTTGAGATACGTGTTCCCGTGAGGTCCAATTTCATGAAGCTACGAATTCTCACCATCGAAGACGACCCGGCAATTCGGCGTGGTTTGGTAGACGCTTTCGAGTTTGCCGGTTTCGAGATTCTCGAAGCCGGACGTGGCGATCACGGTCTAAAGCTCGCTCTCGAATGTGTTTACGACCTGCTCGTTCTCGATCTTGTGTTGCCTGGAATGAGTGGGTTAGACATCCTGAAGGCCGTTCGGATCGAACGCCCTACGGTTCCCATCATCATTCTGTCCGCACGCGGGGACGAAAACGATCGCGTCGCCGGGCTGCGACTCGGGGCGGACGACTACGTTGTCAAACCGTTTAGCATTCGAGAACTGACTGCCCGTGTCGAAGCGGTTTTGCGGCGTTCGCCGGAGCGTTCCTCGCACGACGTTCCAATGTGCTTACCTCACGCAACAATTGATTTCGAGCGTGGTCTTGTGGAGTTCGATGACGGGACCGAAGCGGAATTGACCGAACGCGAAGCGGATCTGCTGCGATATCTTCGCACACACGCCGGGCGAGTGATCTCGCGGGAGGAACTCATGTCGCACGTTTGGCGAATTGATCCTCGCGGGCTCAACACCCGAGCCATCGACATGCAGGTGGCCCGGTTGCGGGAGAAGCTTCGAGATCGCGGCGCGGAGTCCCCAATTCTGCGGACGGTTCGCGGTCGCGGCTACGAACTCATTGTGCCCGAAGTTGCCACTCAGGAGGACTGTTAATGCGTTCGCGGTTGCTGTGGAGTGGCTTCTTCGCCTCGCTGACTGTCGTGACGGCGGCGTTGGTGTGGATCAGTCAAACGGTGTTGGAATTAGAATCGGCCGAACGCGATTTGGTACGGCAATCGGAATCGAACCGATTGGCGTTGTGGCGGATGGATTCGTTCTTGGTCCCACTGATCGCCCGCGAAAGCGGACGTTCCGCGAGTGCATACCGTCTGCGATCCGAACCCACTGAATTCGTGAAGTTGCGGTTCGAGTTTCGGCAGGAAAACAAGTACCTCTGCGTCCTTCCGAATGCGCCAAAATCCGACACCGCCGAGATTCCCGATGTTCTCTGTGAGGCGGTGGAATCCAAAGATTTCCTGGAGCAAATTCAGAATCAATCACCGAATGAATTTGCTGTCCGCGACGAAGAGCCGCCTTTGCCCCAGCAATTCGAGAACGCCCCCCCCGAACCATTGTTGGGACAGGCGAATACGTCTTATCAGCAGTTGGCCGCTCAGGAGGTGACGCGGAATCAGAACGAATTCCGGAAACGTTCGCAAAACGTCTTGCAAAGCAATTCCACGATAATGCCCCCCGCGATGCGTTCGCCCGAACAATCGCCGGAGGACTTGGAAATTCTCGGGCCAATGCAAGGAGTTTGGCAAGATGGCTTGCTACTGCTCGTGCGACCTGTCAGCGGTGGTGGCGCACAGTTCGTTCAGGGTTGTTGGCTCGATTGGGAGGCCATCCGAACGCAAATGCTGGACGACATCCGCGATCTTCTGCCAAGTGCCGAGCTGGTCCCTTCACGAACCGCGGAAGATGGTTTGCAATTGGCTGCGTTGCCGCTTCGCCTGACTCCCGGTTTACCGCCCACCGAAATCTTGCCTGTCTGGACACCACTGAGAGTCTCGCTGTTAATCGCTTGGGGGTGTTGGCTTGTTGCGGCTATTGCGGTCGGCTGGGTGTTGTATTGTGCCATCCGATTGAGTGAACGCCGTGGTGCCTTTGTATCTGCCGTAACGCACGAACTGCGAACCCCGCTAACGACATTTCGGCTTTACACAGAAATGCTTGTAGACGGCATGGTTCCGTCAGATGAGAAGCGACAACACTACCTGCAAACGTTGCGAGTGGAAGCGGAGCGTTTGGGGCATCTCGTAGAGAACGTGTTGTCTTACGCCCGTTTGGAGAACACACGTCGTCCTGATGCCGTGGAGGAAATCAGCGTCGAAGACTTCTTACTGCGACTGCAATCGACTCTTCAGGAACGAGCGGTTCGTTCGGACCGCCGTTTGGTTTTTCTGCCATACTCGGAACCATTGCACATCTCTGCGGACGCCGCCGCGGTGGAACGGATTCTGTTCAATCTTGTCGACAACGCTTGCAAATATGGTGGCGATGCAATGAATTCGCAGATCGAGATTTCCGCCCGTCGTGATGGTCATCACGTTGTGATCGCGGTGCGGGACTACGGTCCTGGCGTCTCGCGTCGACAAGTCGGGCGGTTGTTTCGGCCCTTCTCGAAATCCGCGAGCGAGGCGGCACACTCCGCGCCTGGAGTCGGGCTTGGTCTGGCATTATCCAAACGACTCGCACGCCGAATGGGAGGCGATCTGCGTTGCGATCAATCAGTCGATCAAGGAGCGTGTTTTCAGTTAACGCTCCCACGAAGCACAGCGACGGTCCGTGACTGATCGATCATTTCTCGTCGGCCAGCCAATCTTTGTACTTCTCACGAACCTTGGCCAATTTCGGCATCGCGACGCACTGAATGTAGGGGTTGCTGCTTTGAAGCTTGGCGTAATTCTGGTGATAATCTTCCGCGTCGTAGAAACCTTCTAAGGGTTCAAGCGTAGTAACGATTGGGGCGTCGAAAATGTTCTTCGCCTGCAGTTGATCGATAAAATTCTGCACCACTTGCTTTTGAGCCTCGTTCGCGTAGAACACTGCCGAGCGATAATGCCGACCGACATCGGCACCCTGTCGATTCTTCTGTGTTGGATCGTGTGCCACGAGGAAGAAGACTTCCAAAATCTGATCGAGCTTGATCTGCTCCGGATTGTACCGAATGCGAATTGATTCCGCGTGATCTGTTAGTCCCGCCGAGACCATCGTGTAAGCTGCACTGTCTTCGGTCCCGCCGGAGTAGCCACTATCGACGGATTTCACACCCTTCAGTTCCTCGAAGACCGCTTCAGTACACCAAAAGCACCCCCCCGCCAACACGATTTCACCCGTTTCGGCGTCGGCAAGGTCAACATTTTCAGCGGAGTTTTGCGGTTCGGGATCAGGCATAGCTGCGACAGATTCTTGAGATTCGATATGGGTTCCACAACCGGACAACATCAGACCCATCATTCCAAGAAGTCCGACGCTGCCGAAGACAATTTGTTTATTGAGATTCATCATCGTCCGCCGAATCTGAGGGATGAAAATGGAGAGCGGCGGAATTCATGCAGTACCGCAATCCTGTCGGCTCCGGACCATCCGTAAACACATGCCCGAGGTGTCCTCCACAGCGGCGACACAGCACTTCGGTACGTGGCAAGAACAACTTGTAATCGACTTCTTCCGCGACGTTGTCCTGATCGATCGGTTGATAAAAACTCGGCCAGCCCGTGCCGGACTCGTATTTTGTGTCGCTGGAATACAGGGGTAGATCACAACCAGCACAGTGATAAACACCCGAGCGGTGTTCATCCCAGTAAGCGTTCTTGAACGAGGGTTCCGTTCCTTTTTCTCGAAGAACGAAGAACTGCTCGGCGGTGAGTTTGTCACGCCATTCGTCATCGCTCTGGTCGACCACGTTGAAATCGAGTTCTTCGGTTGGTGTCGTCTGTGGGACGTGGTTCGCGGAAATCCGCACGCAACTCCATCCCGCAGCCAGAATGACGACCAACACAATCAGTATTAAAAATGCCCGCGTTTGCACCGTTCACAAATCCTTTGTTCTGGTTAGCAAATGAAACTTGGGGAATTATACCACCGCCGGCCAAGTCTGTCAGGATGACTCTGACCACAACGCTCCCAGGATTTGGGAATTCTCGGGAAATTGCTCGCGAGTAGTCCGACGCGAATTTAGCATGGGGGCTTGGCTCACCTTGAAGACCGTCGCTCGCCCCCGGATTCCATGTCGAAGCATCAGAAAATGAATTGGCTCCGCCATTTGCTCGCGGTCGTTGTGTTGTCGGCCGCAGCGTTGGCGTGCATGCATCGCCTCGTTGCCGAACCCTCCGGCATTATTGTCGGACCGCAAAATGGCGGACGCAACGATCTCACTGCATTCTTCATCCCGTGGCGAAGTTTCTTGAAAATTGGATGGACGGAATCCGGTCATCCGCCGATGTGGAACCCGTACGGTTTGGGAGGCATCCCCTGGTTGGGGAACCCGCAGTCGGCGATGTTCTATCCGCCAAACTGGTTGTACCTCATCACCACCGCGACCTGGTTGCCCGGTTGGATGATGGTGGGGCATCTCATCTTCGGGGGGCTTGGTGCGTACTCGCTCGGCAATTGGTGGAAGTGGAATTGGGGAGTATCGGTTCTGGTCGGCTGCGCATTTTTGTCGGCTCCATTCCTAATTGCCCATCTGGCGGAAGGCCATTACAACCAAATTTGCGTCACTGCTTGGTTGCCTTGGGGGTTGCTGGGGTTTCTGCGAATGCGTGAAGGTCGTCGCTTGAGCGTGCCGATCTTGGCGGGAATTTTCTCCCTGGCATTCTTCGCTGGTCACGTACAAGAATTGTACTACCTGATTTTAACTCTCAGTTTTTGGGTCCTTTGCGATGTGCTCTTGCCGAGTGCCTGGCGAGGCGAACAATCACCCCTGAAGCTATTCGGCAATTGGGCGTTGACCGGTTGTGTCTTGATTGGAATCGTCGCCGTCGAGTTGGGGCCAATCTACAATTACACACGCCAAGCGGTCCGTGCGAGTGGTGTTGATCTTCAATCCGCGGCCGGCTTGAGTATCGGCCTGGAAAGCCTATGGCAGTTGTGGAACCCGTTCGTCCATGGCGGGCCGACAGATTACCACGGTCCTGGTGTTCTCTATTGGGAAAGCGTCCTCCACTTTGGTGTGTTGCTGACGGGATTAGCCCTGTTGAGCCCAATTGTGCGATTCCGCGATCCCATGGTTCGGCGGCTGTTTGTGACGTTGGTCATTAGTCTGGTCTTTGTCGCCGGCACACGAACGCCGCTGTTCATGATCTTCTTCAAGTACGTTCCGGGAATCGCGATGTTCCGGGGACCGGCACGGCTTTTGTTTTGGGTTTCGCTGTTGGTCTGTCTCCTGGGCGGTTTTACGTTGCAGACATTTGTGGAACGATTGACCAAAAAGCCGTCAATTGGTCGACTATTGGCTGTGGGCTTGATTGGTCTGGTTTACCTTGTCGTGATGACGGAGAACATTCGGCATGCCAACGCGGTCACCAGGGTTATACCCAACCAAGATTTCCGGTCGGACAGTGAGATCGCGTTGTTTCTCAGAGACAAGATTGGTTTCGAAGGTAATGACGACAGCCGGGTGATTGTCGATCAGAATTTGCTGTCTGATCGGGAAGCTTGGAACCACGGTATCGGCAAAGTGCACGCGTACGATCCAGTGCCATTGATGCGAGCAGCCTTGTTGATTGACGTACTAAACCCGCTTCATCCACCAAACGAAGAACTCGTCGGATTGTTGCCGACCTATCCGGCACGATACCGCAGCAATATTCTCGATCTGCTTGCGGTTCGCTATGCGGTCGTACCTGCGGGCGGTCCCAGTGTCCCAGAGGGCTGGGAGTTGCGGAAACGCGGGACGGTGCGACCGGAGACCGTTCTCGCGGGATCGTCGGCTAGCTTACTAGCCTATGAAATCTGGGAGAACACCGACGCATTGCCGAGAGCGTTCGTTCTGGGAAACACAGAGCTGGTCACCGGTGAATCGGTTTCAGACCTACTCGCGAAGGTCCAACCGCGTCGTCACGTGATCGTTGCCAAGGACGTGCTTTCCGCTGCCGAAAGTCGGCAACCATTCACTCCTGCTCAGATCGAAGAATTGACACCAGACTCACTGACAATCCGTGCAAAACTTGACGCACCAGGATATCTCATCGTCAGCGATTTGATCTCGCCGGGCTGGAAGGCCACGGTCGATGGGCAACCGACCCCGTTGATACCGGTGAATGTTGTCCATCGGGGTGTGGCATTGGGACCTGGCGAGCATACCGTAGAGATGTGGTACACACCGCCGGGTTTCAAATTCTGGGGCATCGTCAGCGTCACCACAATCTGTGTGTTGATCGTGATGACGCTTCAAACGATGCGTGCGGGTCGCGAGACGATTATTCGTCGTGATCCAACGGCTTGATGCGGATGTTTCGCCACATGGCCGTCAGGGGATCTTTGCGACCACCCACTCCGTGAACTTGCAATGCGATGAAACCCTTCGGGGTCATGTCGTCTTTGAAGTCGGCTCGCAATTCGCCATTCAAGTAGGTGCGGATTGAATCGCCCTTGGCTTCCACGCGGACTTTGTTCCAACCGTCCATCTTGTAGATCTTCTGGCCTTGAGCGGTGAAGGCTTTGCCGTCGCCCCCTTTTTGGCCTGGGTAAAGCCAACCGCGTCGGCCTTCATCGTAGATGCCACCCGCCCAGAGCCGGGTCGGTTTGTTAGGGTCGATTTCCACTTGGTAGCCATGCACGCGGCCGGCACCGACTTTGATTTTCTTTTTGCCGGTATCGTAGGTCATGGGCTTGTCGTACACATTCGACCGAATCTGCACGCCGGAGTTTAATTCATTGTCAACTTTGAATTCGTACTCCAGAATGAAGTCACCGTATTTCTTGGTGGTGGCCAAGAAGCTGTTCGGTGAGTTCGGGACCGACGTGCCGACGATGACACCATCATTCGCGGTGTATTTGGCTTTGCCGCCGTATTGTGTCCAGCCGTCGAGCGTCTTGCCGTCGAACAGCGAGATCATGCCGTCATCAGCGGTCGCGACAACGGCGTGACAAGCGACCAACGAGAGGCAAAGCAGCCAATTGCGTGTGGGAAGCATGTGCAAACTTTCTGAAAATAGGGTGTTTGGAAAGGTGGATTTGTGATTTTAACTTGGCGAACGTCAATTTCCCACCATGTCGAGTGTTGCTCGCCACTTCCGTTTCGCGGCGGAACTGCGTAAATTTCGGAAGACACGTCAATTTGTCGATTTCTGGATTGGATTTGCATCCGTATGGCTTTGCTCACATTGGAAGATGTTTCGATCGGTTACGGCGGCCCCCCGTTGTTGGAGGGTGTAACGATGCGGATCGAACATGGCGAACGGATTGCCCTGCTCGGCCGTAACGGCGTGGGCAAGTCGACGTTGCTCAAACTCCTCGATGGCGAATCAACACCGCATGATGGACAGGTCAAACGGCAGAAGAACCTCCGAACAGCCCGCATGATCCAAGAAGTGCCACCCGGTCGCGGTGGTTCAATTCGGGATATCGTGGCGATCGGCTTGGAAAACACCAACGATCAAACCCCGAGTTGGGAACTCGAAAGCCGGATGGAACGCATCATCGGTTGGCTCGGTCTCGACCCCGAGATGCCGTTCGAGTCGATTTCCTCGGGGATGAAACGTCGCGTGCTTCTCGGGCAATCTCTTGTGACTGAGCCAGACGTGCTGATGCTCGACGAACCGACGAACCACTTGGATGTCGAGTCGATCACCTGGCTGGAAGATTTTCTAAGCCGATTTGCCGGCACGTTGATCTTCATCACCCACGACCGTGTGTTCATGCAGAAACTCGCCACTCGGATCGTCGAACTCGAGCGTGGCCGGCTGTTTGATTGGACTTGCGATTTCGACACGTTCGTCAAACGCAAAGAAGCCGCTCTCGAAGCAGAAGCGCAGCAGGAAGCACTCTTCGACAAGAAACTGGCCCAGGAAGAAGCCTGGATTCGCACCGGCATCAAAGCCCGCCGGACTCGGAACGAAGGCCGCGTGAGAGCATTGCAGGAACTCCGCCGTCAACGTGCCGCTCGCCGGACGGCTGTCGGAACCGCGAAGATTCAAGTACAAGACGCCGAGAAATCCGGTCGGCTGGTGCTCGAAGCGAAGGACGTCAATTTTCAATATGACGACAAACCGATCATTCAAGACCTATCGCTGAAGATGATGCGTGGCGACAAAATCGGTTTGCTGGGGCCGAACGGGTGTGGCAAAACCACCCTGCTCCGCACGCTTCTTGGTGAACTTGAGCCGCAATCCGGGACGATCCGGCATGGCACGAATCTGGAAGTGGCGTATTTCGATCAACTGCGAAATCAGATTGACGAAGAAAAAACCGTCCAAGACAACGTCAGCGGCGGTGCCGAGATGGTTTCAATCGGGGGAAAGTCTCGGCATATTATCGGGTACTTACACGACTTTCTGTTCTCCTCCGAACGGGCCCGCAGCCCGGCGCGTTTCCTTTCCGGAGGTGAACGCAATCGCTTGATGCTTGCGAAATTATTTACCAAGCCATCGAACGTCCTTGTCCTGGACGAACCCACGAATGATTTGGACTTCGAGACGCTCGAACTGCTCGAAAGTTTGCTGGTGGATTACACTGGTTCCGTGTTGCTTGTCAGTCACGACCGGGCGTTCTTGAACAATGTCGCCACCAGCGTCCTTGCGTTCGAGGGTGAAGGACGTTTCAAAGAATACGACGGTGGCTACGATGACTGGTTACGGGCTCAGAAAGATCAGACCGCCGCGGAAGCCAAACCGAAGAACGCTCAAAAGTCGAAATCCAAGCCCAATAAATCGGCTCCGCAGGACAAACCGAAGAAACTCAGCTTCAAAGAAAATCGTGAACTCGAAGAACTTCCCCAACGGATCGAATCCCTCGAAACCGAGCAGGCCGAATTGCAAAACTCGATGACCGACCCGGATTTCTTCCGTCAAGACGGCGGCAAAGTTGCGGAGGTCTCAAACCGATTAGAAGCTATCCAAACCGAGTTGCAAGACGCCTACGCCCGTTGGGAAGAACTCGAAGCCCGCGCGGAATAAGTGGAACCCAAATGACCATCCTCTTCAGAAAATTTCGAAAAATCGGCTATGTCGACGGAAAAAACCGAAGCGCTGACGGTACGGCTTGCCGATTTTAGTGAAACCAGCAAAGTCGTGACGTTTATGACGGCCGACTTTGGAAAGGTCACGGCGATCGCTAAAGGTGCCAAACGTCTGAAAAGTGCCTTCGAGATCGCTCTTGACCTACTGACGAGATGTGAGATAGTTTTCATTCGCAAATCCTCGGGACTTCATATCCTCACGGAAGCTCGGCTCGTCCGGCGGTTCCAACCCCATCAAAAAGATATGTTGAGTTTGTACGGCGGATATTACGTCGCCGAACTTCTCGCTGGATTCACGGAAGAAGACGATCCTCATCCTCAATTGTACGAAGCAGCGATTCAGACACTCGATGCACTCACTAATCAACCGGACAGTCGGCTGACGATTATTCAATTTGAATTGGTGGTGCTAAGGGAAATTGGACAACTTCCCGCCTTCGATGCCTGCCTCGCCTGCGGAGAACCGGTCACGGAGAATCGAACTTATGCTCTCTGGGTCAATCAGGGAGGACTCATTTGCCAACGTTGCCAGCAGGAATCGTACCACCCGCAAAGCACGAGTGTTCCAGCAGGGACCGTGATGCTACTTCGGCGACTGAGTCAAACCGAAACCGACCCAGCGAGAATCGCAGTGAGCGAGCAACAATTTCGACAGATGCGACAGGTAACGACGGCCGCCATCTCCCACGGATTGGGACGGCGACCGAAGATGTTACGATATCTCCAATTTTGATTCCTTCAGTCCGTCATGGATGACGATGCGAAAATCATACCAAAATCAATCGCCTCGGCGTTGCGGCTTGTGTCGCGGCGGGCTGCTTTTCGGGTTCCTGCTCTTGGCGGGCTGCCAAGCCCCTGGCATGGCTCAACCGGAACCGGAAGGGTTTAGTCTTTCAAAGCTGAAGTTCTGGGAACGCGAGGAACGCGACATGACGTCCATCGACGGCATTCGCGGCCCGCTGCAACGGCAACTCGAACGAAGTGCTTCACTCCGTGGCACTTACGACGGGTCTCTTGCACCGATTGAAGGCCAGCAGGAATTCGACGAAGCGAAATCCGTCTTCGATAGCGGTGACTACACTGCCGCTCAAAAGCAGTTCAAACGAGTCGCCAAACGCTACAAAGATACGCCCATCGAAGAAGAGGGTCTGTTCTATATCGCCGAGTGTGAATTTGCACGCGGCCGGTATGCCAAGGCTCAGGACGCGTACGACACGTTGCTGAAAAAATACCCATCACCGCGGCAACTAGATTTGATGACACGACGACTGTTCGACATCGCTCGAACGTGGCTCGAATACCCTGAGTTCGTCGAAACCAGCGAAATTCAGCAAGTCAATTTGGAGAATCCCAAGTCCACACCGCGACCGGAAGCACCGATCGAACGGAGTTGGGACCCATCCCGTGTCATTCCGATTTTCCCGAACATGTGGGACAAATCTCGCCCGGCTTTCGACACCGATGGCCGTGCCCTGCAAGCGTTGCGAACGATCTGGTTGAACGATCCAACCGGACCCATCGCGGACGATGCCTTGATGCTCGCCGCGAGTCACAACCTTCGTAAAGGCAGCTACTTGGAAGCCGACCGTCTATTCGAAATTCTCCGCCGGGACTATCCCAAGAGTCCGCACATCGAGAATGCCTTCATTCTGGGTTCTCATGTGAAATTGATGTCTTATCAAGGCCCCAATTACGATGGAGACTCGCTGGCGGAAGCGGCTCAATTGAAGGAAAGCACGTTGCGACTCTACCCGAAAACGGAAGATCGCGAACGAATTCTTGATCAGATTCGGCAGATCGAGGAAGCGAAAGCCGAGCAAGAATGGGCGAACGTCGTTTTCTGGCAAAAGAAGAACAACCCCCTCTCGGTGGCAACGTGTTGTCGCGAAGTCATTCGACTCTACCCCAACAGTTCATACGCGAGTCGTGCACGCGACATTCTCGCGGAACTGGAGGCGAACGGAGCGTTGCAATAGTCGACGTAAAGACAATTTGAACGTCTCGAGCCGCCGGGAATACTTGGCGGCTGTACGTCATCAAGGAATGATTGGATGAAACGAACCTGGCCACTCTTGGCGTTACTGCTCGCGGGATGCGGGTACGTCGTCGGTTCGCCTTTTCGCCCCGATGTTCGCACCGTCGCCGTGCCGATCTTTCAGAATGACACATTCCGCAAGGGGGTGGAGTTCCAACTCACTGAAGCGGTGCAAAAGGAAATGCAACAACGTGGGTTGCAGATCGCCGAGGAACCCTATGCCGACACCCGTTTGACCGGGAAGATTGTCGAGATTCAGAAACAAGTCTTGACCGAGTCGGCCTTCGACGACCCTCGACAGTTGCAACTTCAGTATGCCGTCGTCATCCAATGGGAAGATCTTCGAACCGGACGCTATCTCGCCGATCAGCAGATTCTGTTGCCGCCCGAAGACACGGCGTTCTTTGGTCAGGGGCAGTTTGCTCCGGAAGTGGGGCAGTCACTTGCAACTGCGAAGGAAGAAGTGGTGCAACGACTCGCTCGGCAGATTGTCAACCGAATGGAAATGCCTTGGTGACCGCTGATCACTCAAAACTTCCATTCATCAATCAGATGTGGAAAATGACCAATTGACACTTTCGCCGGCCGCGTGATTGTCGTCCAATATATCCGACTCGGTTGTCGTAAAACATCGTCGAACATCAATACATCCTGCGACGTTGAATGGGATTTCTGACCGATGAAAATTGTGCCTTTGGGCGACAAAGTGGTCATTCAACGAATCGAAGCGGAAGCGGTGACAGCTGGCGGACTCGTTCTGCCGGACGATGCTCAAAAGCAAGCGACAGAAGGTCGGGTGCTCAGCGTTGGAGCTGGTGTGCGTCGTGCGGATGGCACGGTCACTCCGTTTCAGGTCAAAGAAGGCGACCGCGTGATGTTCACGCCCTGGGCCGGGACGGAAATCGACATTGACGGGGAACCGCTCCTGATCGCCAGCGAATCCGACATTCTCGTCGTCCTCACACCTTAAGCGAAACGATCGTCTCTGTGCGTGTTGCTAACTGGCATATCTATCACGTACGCATTCCGTTGAAGAAAACGATTCGTCACGCATCGCACACACGCAAGGCGACCGATTCCCTCATTGTGCGTTGCACGCTCGATACCGGGCAAACCGGTTGGGGTGAAGGATTACCCCGTGAGTATGTGACCGGTGAGAATATCGACGCTGCATTCGCCATGCTGCGGGAGCTTCCGAACTCCGCGACTTTGCATGCGAGTTTCGAGAACGAGCGAGAAGCCGTCCGAACGGCCTCAAATTGGGACATCGTCAGACCATCGAATGCGGTCCGCGCGTGTTATGGAAACTCGGCTCGCTGTGCGATGGAGTTGGCATTTCTGGACGCAATTTTTCGGGAAGTTGGGCGACCGCTCTCTGAACTTCCTGCGATGACGAACAGTTTGGTGGAACACCCGAAGATCAGAAAACGCGTGCGTTATAGTGGTGCGATCACTGCCGAGAGTGCAAAGAAGCAACTCCAGCAAGCCGTGAAAATGCGGTTGTTTGGCTTCCATCAAGTCAAAGTGAAGGTCGGAGTTTCCGAGATTGATGACGCAACTTCACTGAAAACGATTCGCCGCATCGTGGGTCGAAAAGTTGACCTCAGAATTGACGCCAACGAAGCTTGGCAGTGCAGTGATGTCGTGCGGAATGTTGAACGGCTCTCGTCATCGGGAATCACATCGGTTGAACAACCGGTGCCGCACTCGGACGTAGTGGGGTTGAGCAAGATTCGCCCGCAACTTTCGGTGCCGATCATGCTTGATGAATCGCTGTGCCATCGAGAAGACGCGGTTCGCGCGTACAACGAGGGACTCTGCGATTTGTTCAACATTCGACTGTCGAAGTGCGGTGGGATTCTGCCGTCGCTCGAGTTGAAACAGATGGCGGTCAACTTTGGACTCGGTTTCCAACTCGGTTGCCAAGTGGGAGAAACCGGCATCCTGTCCGCAGCGGGACGGCACATCGCGTGTGCGATTGAGCCAATTCGCTACCTGGAAGGCAGTTACGATCGGTTCCTCGTCAAAGAGCCTCTGACGAAAGAGAATCTCACCTTCGGATACGGCGGACGAGCCCGAGCGATCAATCGACCGGGTTTGGGAGTAATCGTCGACGAGGCCGCGTTGTCGCGAGTGACGATTCGTGAGCATTCGCAGACCGTGCATTAACGCTGCTCGTCAATCGGGCGTCCAGATCGACTGCCGTTGCTTGGGTTGATCCCCTTGCCGTCTCGCTTTGATTCGGACGTACGGGGCGACGAACCGGCCGCGATGTCGGAAGTCACCGACTGGGGCCGTCCGATCGGCACGGCTCGGTTCGACGAGATCTTCGATCACGAAACCCGTTTGGCATAATCCGCCGACAAGTTGCTCCCAGCGATGGAGGTGCTCGGTTGCATTGTCTTCGCGATAGGAAGTGTCGTCGACGGCAGGCAGTGGACCTTGATGATAATACTCGACACCCACGACGTAGTGATTGTCGCGTGTTCGGCGAGTGATTTGCAGGCTAGTCGGCGTTTTATGCTGGGAAATATACAGACCACCCGGACGCAGCACGCGAGCAACTTCGCGGTAGACCGCAGCCAAATCCGGCACATAACAAGTGCTGACAGGTTGATGAACAATGTCCTGACTCGCCGACTCGACTGCGGATAAGTCGTCCATCGACGTTTCAACCAGCCGGACGGTCAATCGTCGCCGGGAGGCTTCACGTTCATCAAGTCGCAGCATCGAGGGGCTGAGATCCACCACGGTGACATTCGCCCCGGCGGAAGCGTACAAAATGGATTGCCATCCGCCGCCCGAGGCGAGACACAACACGTTCAAACCACGAACGCTGTCCGGGAGCCATCCCCGGCTGTCAAGTGTCCCCAGTGGGTTAGCACACTCCTGATCGGTTGCGGCCCGAGCGAATCGGCTACCGCCGTCCGCCAAGCGATTCCAGGCGGCTCGGTTCTTTTCGCGATAGGACATCGAGCGTTAACCTGCCGATGTCTCATGAACCACGGCCGCCAAGAAACCAACGGCGTCGTCATTGTCCCGTGCAGCTTCACGCCAGGCGTCGGTCTGACCGGCTTGTTGACACAATTTCAAGAACGAAAATCCATTCGGGTCGTTCAACGATCGCAAGTGCTTCTTCCCTACTTCCACCGCATCATCGAGCCGGTCGATCTTCGTCAGAAGTGTCACCAGTTCATAGGCCAGATACGGTTTGTCTTGTTCGTCGGGCTCTTGGTCGAGTTTCGCTTGGAAGTACGCAATGTGCTCGTCCACGTTCTCCCCAAGAATGGCTTTGAAGAAGTGGATATGGGCCGGGTAAAAGTCGTCGAATGGCGGCTCACCGGGATACTGCAATTGGTCGGACAATTTTGCCCCGTATTCCGCCAGTTGCAAAACCTTGGGTAACTCAGCGGCTCCACGCTCCAAGCAACGAGCAAATCGCACGGTCGAATTCAGGTGCGAAACGTCAATGTGATAGTTTCCGTTTTCGAAGAGCCAGTCTCGACCCGCGATCAGTTCTCGCAGTGAATCCGTCGGCGGTGCCATTGCGATGCGTTGTTCGACGTCTTGCTGGACGGTCCGCTTCAAATCGTCGTAGAGTTCGTTGACCAACATGGCCGCTGCTTGTTGCTGATCCTCACCTTGCAAGAGTTGAGCTTGCAACGCTTGATCAAAAGCTGTGATTGTGTTGCACGTTCCATGCGTGTGCAACATGATCTCCAACCCCTTCGCCGGATGTGCGCCCTGGTGCAAACACAGCTGAATCAACTCTTCGGTCGAGTCATCAATGTCGTTCGGCAGCGGCATTTCGTCGAGCTTGTGACGGACCTTGTCCGTTTCGCCAATGGTTCGAAGATATGGCCAGGCCCGCGGAACGTTATCGTCGGCCAAAAACAACTCACCGACTTCACGAGCGGCTTCCACGTAGTAGTCTTCGAATTCCCGCCGACGATCTTCGGGTAAGTCATCCAACGCCGTCGGCATTGCCAACGGCATTCCCATCTCGTTTCGCTTCTTCAACAGCAACGCATCGAACAGCCGGTCGTAATTCTTCTGTTCTCGGAGATGTCCGATCAGCGAATCGATTGCCGCCGCGGGACCGTCACTTTTGCAGGTTGTTTCGAGTTGGGTTAAAAACGTATCGGACATAAATAATCGTTCTGTTTTCTGTTCGCTATCGCTCAAAACTTAGATGTCTACACCGGCCGCCCTGCTCAATGGCTGCATCCGCCACTGCCACATCCACCAGAACCGCATCCGCCGACAGGCTCCAACTGAATGATGCCATCACTTCCAACGGGTTGAACTGTCACCGTTCCCAACCCACCGGCAGCCGCATAGAGCGAGAGTTTGGTACAGTCGGGCCCACGTTCATTGAGGACGTAAAGGATTAATTGCTCGGTGTCGAGCGTTCGCTCGGAGTCGATCAGTTCCAACTCCAATTTCCATTCGTATATCCGTTCCCGCCAAGCTTCAAATTCGGCTTCGCACTGATCTCGCAACTCTCGATGTTTTCGGTGATCCGCTGAGTTCGCTTTCCGCACAACCTTCAGGTCGGCTAACTCTTGCGAGAGTCGATCCGACGTGGAAACGTCTGCAACCGTCTCCGGCGTCCAATTTTGGAGCATTCGTCCCAATTCCAGACCCCGTTGTGTTCGCAACACGACTTCATCGTCCCGGTGCAACGGCTCATCGCACGCGACATTGAAACGTCCAACTTCAGGAACTTGACCGTAACGGACCAAAACACTCATAGGGCAAAAATCACGTCCATCACAAAGGAGGGAAACGGGGTAGGACCATTGACGTTGCACAATCGGACGATACCGCCATCTTTCGATCACTTTAGCGTATCAGTCCGGTTGGGCAATTCCAAGGCTGGCCGTGGCGGAACCCGCGTTCCCCGCTTGAACTTGCAATCCTACGCGACGCCGATCATGTTGGAACCCTCAACTTCCATTTGATTGCGAAATCGAATTTTCTTCTGCCAGCAATAAACGACCAACAATGACCCGCAACAACCGCTTTCTCGGTGTGACTGTTCTCGGCGACTACATCTTGAGTGAGGGAGCGGAAAACGTTCTGAAGAATCTGCAGGAAATCGGAGCAACGGCGGTTGCAACGAATCCGACGGTCACGGCTCCGGCCACCAAAGAGAACGGGAGTTTTCAGCCCCCAACCGATGCCGGCAGCAGTCCGAGAGTCTTCGATCGCCCGCTCTTTGGTCAGACAAGTTTGTGGGTTCGGGGCGGTCCAAGTTACCACCCTGATCCGCAGTTCTATCGCGATTCGCCCTATTCACCGCGAAAACCAAACGATCTGACCGATGAATACGGGGCAGTCATTGGCGATTTTATAAGCTGCGCAGTCGACGCCGGTTTGAAAGTTTACTTCCAGCTCGGGGCGGCTCAACCCAGCGGGTTACGTGATGAAGATCGCCCACGACTCCCAAATGGTGAACTGCCGACCGGTCGAGTCGCTGACACTGCTAGTCTGGCCAGCGAAGCCGTCGACGCCTACAACGCCGCCTACCTTAGAGACCTGCTAGCCGCATACCCTCAGATCACCGGCTTCCGCCCAGATTGGCCTGAGTCACCGTGCTATACACTCGACGAATGTTTTCAGGATTTCAGTTCGCATGTCGCTGATTCAACGTTAGTGAAACAATTCTGTAAGGAACACGGTTGTGATTTCGCTCAGATTCAGTCGGACATGACCGAGCTATACTCACTGTTGAACCGACGTTTGAACACATCGATCGTTCAAGAGGTTTCGAAGTCATTGTCCGCACTCTCTCAGTATGGAATCGACTCTAATTCGATTGATCTTTGGTTGCAGATCAAGCAAGAGTTAAGCTACCAGATATTAAGCAAGTGGCGTGCGATTCTGGATGAAGTCGATTCCGGACGTTATGAGCTGTCTGCGAACAGTTTCATGCCACCATATAATCGGCTGACGGGTTTTGACTTCGCACGGAATGCGAACGTGTGCGATGCGATTTCGCCGAAACTCTATACGATGCACTGGACCCAAATGGTCGAATTTTGGGGGCGAAAAATGCTTGAAAGCAACCCCGGTGTCGATGAGTCCATTCTTGTTGAAGCGATCGTGAGATGGATGGGAATTGATCATGATCCGTCCGAGAAGCAACTGTCAGATTATGGCTATCCCCAACCGGACGAGCCTCATCGAGTTGCACATGACCTTCAGCGTCAAAAGATCCAAGACGTCGTTGACCAAGCCGCGGGCCAATGTGAAGTGACGCCTTTAGTCCATGGTTATGGTCCCCCTGCTGACTTCAAGAACCGCCTAGAACTCGTCGCGGATAGCAAGGCAGACGGCGTCTGGGTGAACCGATATGGGTACCTTAGTGATACGAAATTGCAAATCATTAAAGATGTTTGGAAGGCGTAATGGATCTCGATCAAATCAGGTATCAGTTTGAGCAAACACTAGACGATCGACGGTTGTCTCGGAGCGAGAAACGAGCGTTGTCACGCGTCCTGGATGGTGTCGCTTTGACTCCGCACAATCTCAGCGTTTTGCGAAGACTAGCATTCGAAGTCGCGGCGACTGGCTTCAACGATGTACCGGCTCGGGAAACGCTTGGTTGGCTCGAGGATGTGATCAAATTGCTCGTGCCGAGTCCTGAAGATTCGATTGCCGATGTCGAAAGCCATTTTAGTCCAGGCGATGATTGTCCAACGAGAATCGCGAGTCTCTTTCAAACGGCGAAGCGTACAGTTGATGTCTGTGTGTTTACAATTACGGACAATCGGATTGCTTCTGCGATTGCAGACGCTCATCGACGCGGAATCCTCGTGCGAATTATCACGGACGATGACAAATCATTCGATGCCGGGTCCGATGTTGAGCGATTGGCGTCGATTGGTATTGAGGTGCGTCGAGATCGCTCGCCCTATCATATGCATCACAAGTTCGCGATCTTTGACCAGCAAACTCTTCTCACTGGGAGCTACAATTGGACGCGTGGTGCCGCCGAATACAACGAAGAAAATTTTATTCTGTCCGGCGATTTGCGTCTGATCAAACCATTCCAAGCAACCTTCGACCAACTTTGGCAACAATTTGCCGCGACCAATTAATAAGGCCGATCTTGTCAGGAAATTTTCATCACATTGACAGGCGTCGGGAATCAAACTAAGTCCTATAAAACGTCGCTCACGGGGTTGAGTGTTTCGTTCGCTAGTTGTTATCTGATGAATTCCTAGAGTAATTGCACCCACTCTCTCATTGCTCACCTATATGTGCGGAAGGTTCGCAGATGAAATTCTTTAGGCGTTGCGTTCGGAAAACGATCACTGACAGAGAGCTGAGTCATCTCACTTCCTTGGCCAGTCGGATTCTTGTGTTCGTTCTGCTCGTGACTTCGTCACAAGACCGCTGTTCTGCGGAAAGCAAGGAGCGGCCGAATGTTGTACTCATTTTGGCTGATGATATGGGGTTCTCGGATCTTGGTTGTTATGGCGGGGAGATTCAGACACCGCACTTGGATCGTCTAGCAGCGAATGGACTTCGTTTCACACAGTTCTATAACACTGCTCGGTGTTGGCCGACCCGTGCTGCACTTCTTACGGGCTATTATGCGCAGCAAGTCCATCGAGATGCACTGCCGAATCTCGGCGGTGGCGGTCGTGGTCAACGACAAGAATGGGCCCGCCTGCTACCCGACTATTTGAAACCGCACGGGTACCGTTGTTATCACAGCGGAAAGTGGCATATCGATGGACCGGTACTTGATGGTGGTTTTGATCGTTCGCTAGACATGCGGAACCAAGGAAACTTCTTTGGTTCGGGTGGGAACCGGATCGATGATAAGCCAATTACTAGACAAGACGATACCGATTATTACGCGACAATAGCGACGGTCGATCATGCTATTGAATGTTTAGAAGATCATTCGAAGCAGCACGCAACGAAGCCATTCTTTCAATATGTCGCGTTCATCGCGCCGCACTTCCCACTCCACGCCTTGCCGGAAGATATTGAACGCTACCGTGATCGGTATTTGGACGGTTGGGGTCAGATGCGGAAGGCTAGACACAGTCGGCAACGTGAGATGGGACTGTTAAATACTTCCCTCTCGAAGTTGGAACGAGACGTTGGTCCTCCGTATCACTTTCCTGATGCCTTGGAAAAATTGGGACCCGGTGAAATCAATCGACCGTTGCCATGGGAAGACTTGACCGACGAGCAACAGAAGTTCCAAGCCACGAAGATGGCCATTCACGCGGCGATGGTCGATCGAATGGATCGCGAAATTGGGCGGCTTGTTAAACAGCTTCAAGAGATGCAAGCACTTGAGAATACATTAATCTTCTTCGCTTCTGACAATGGAGCCAGTGCAGAGATTATGGTGCGGCACGGTGGACACGATCCGAATGCAGAACCCGGTAGCGCATCAACGTATCTGTGTTTAGGACCTGGCTTCTCGAGTGCATGCAATACCCCGTTTCGTCGGCACAAGACGTGGGTTCACGAAGGAGGAATAAGTACACCTCTGATTGTGCATTGGCTAGCTGGGATCGACGCGAAAGGTGAATACCGTCGCACACCAGCCCATGTGATTGACATCGTACCGACCATTTTCGATGTGCTTGAGATTCAAAAGCCGACACAATGGAACGGTGAGCCAATCCCAGCCGCTCCTGGTCGTAGTCTACGTCCAGCATTTTCTGAGGATATTTCAGTCAGCCGTGATTCACTGTGGTGGTTACACGAGGGTAATCGTGCGATTCGCGTGGGCGACTGGAAATTGGTGGCTGCAGACAACGAAGAGTGGGAGCTCTACAATCTCAGGAAGGATCGCTCAGAGACGAAGAACTTGGCAAGCACGCACCCGGAGAAGGTTCGTGAACTTCAGCAAGCGTGGCAACGTCAACTCAATGAAATCAGTGCCCTTGCCCGAAAGACGAAAGAACTGGGTGGACAACGGAAGCGGACACGCCAACCACGTTCGAAGTCGTCGAATTGAGTTTGAAATTCATGACCTCTATTTCTAGTCATCGGCAGTTTGTCTCTCCTGTGAGCAAGGCAGAACGTGCATTGCTCCGAGATCAACTCGAGCAGTGGATTGTGCGTGGTCGTGTGCTCACCGCGCCCGCGCAACTCGCAGGGTATGACACGGACGGATTGGGTTATCGAATCTATCGCCCCGATGCTGTTGTCATCCCTGCCGATGCCGAGGAACTGACGCAGTTGCTGGAAAATGCTGATCAAATTGGTTTGCCGATTTGCTTTCGAGGTGCGGGAACGTCGTTGTCTGGTGGTCCTGTTGCGGCTCAAGGTGGAGTCGTCGTGCACTTGTCGGCGTTTCGGAAGATTCGTGAGATTGATGTCGAGAACGCTTGGTGTGAGGTGGAATGTGGTGTCACATTGAACCAATTGGAGCGGGCGTTGGCACCATTGGGAATGTTCTACCCGCCCGATCCATCCAGTGGACCGGTTTGCACCATCGGCGGGAATGTCGCCATGAATGCGGGTGGGGCACACTGTTTTCGGTACGGTGTGACGAGCCAATATATCCTCGGCGTAGAGGCCATTCTTGGGGATGGTTCGGTTCATCGTTTCGGCGGTCCCGCTGGCGGGCGGGGAGCGTGGCGAGAGGATTGGAAGCGGCTGATGGTCGGTTCCGAAGGCACTCTAGCAGTCTTCACTCGGTTTTGGTTGCGATTGCTTCCCTGTCCGAAGAAGGTTTGGACATTTCGCGCGACCTTTCCAGACTTGGAGACAGCGGAGCGGGCAATCCATCGATTGTCGGCTGATGAGTCGTGCCCGGTGGCGATCGAATTGATGGACCCGCGTTGTGTGGCAATGGTCGAAAACAGTCCCATGGCAGTCGGGTTGCCGACGGATGCGTTTCTGATTCTTACAGAAATCGACGGCCTCGAAGCTTTGGTCAACACGCGGGTCGATTCGATTGTGGACATCCTGAAGGAGTCGGGATCTGACAATGTGGCGTACAGTGACGATCCGAAAGAACGGCAGCGATTGTGGAAAGCTCGGAAAGTCGCTGGTGGCTTGATGGGGCAAATTAGCGCCGATTTTCTTGTGCAGGACGCCGTGATACCCAAGCGATCGCTGGCGGATGTTCTGGAACTTGTCTACCGGGAATCTGACGCGGCTGGAATTCCTGTTGTCAACGTATTCCACGCGGGTGACGGCAATTTACACCCCAATTTTTTGTTCGACTCGAAGACTCCCGGCGAACTGGAGAAAGTCGAGCAAATCAGCAAACGTTTGATGAAGCGTGTCATTGAAATCGACGGCACACTCTCTGGTGAGCATGGTATCGGGAATGACAAAACCGCGTACATGCCGTTGGTGTTCGGCCCGGACATGATGCGGTTGCAACTGGCTGTTTCGAAAACGTTCGATTCGCATTCTCAGCTCAACCCATTGAAAGTTTTTGCGAATCGCCGTTTTGGTGAAAGCACTATCAAGTGCGACTCACCCGACGAAATTCCACAACGGGATCATCGGTGCTTTTCTCACTTCTTGGACCCGATTGACGGCATTCTGTGCGTGTCCGTTGATGCTGTTGTCGCCGACGTGCAGGATTTGGCCGCACCTCACCGCCTGCGGTTCCCATTGGGTTTCGACGGGATGAATTCCAGTCTGCGAACGCAAACGGCCAGCACCGGGTACGCGTCTGCGTCGTCGCGGTTTGGGCCATATTTTGACAATATCGTTGGTATGAATTGGAAATTACCAAGCGGACGTGTTGTTCGGATTGGGGAGCGGGTTGTGAAATCGACGACAGGATACGACCTGTTGCGATTCCTGCTCAACGCGTGGCACGTGTGGGGTGATGGTCCCACGAAATGCCCTTGGGGGGAACCGGTTGATTATGTGTTGCGGTTGCGACCGGATTGCGAACAGACGAGGACGATCGTACTGACTGGCGATCGCCCCGCGTTGCATGCTGCGGCGAATCGTTTTCGCATGAGTTGCTGGAGTCATTGGTTTGATTCCATCGATTGCGTGCAAAGTTCCTTTGCAACGACCGACTTCCTGCGAGTCGCGGTCAATTGTTCGCAGCGGGATTGGCCGGTTTTCGAAGCCGCTATCCGTTCGATTGCTCAAGAGTGGTCATTGTCTTTTGAAGTTCACGATGAGCAACAGATCAACGATGATTGCCCCGACTTCGTCGTCAAAACCACGCCACAACACGCCTTGAAATTGGCTGAGAAAATCACACAGAATTTCGAAACGGCGACCTGCGTTGTGCTATGTGCGAACGGTGTCGTTCACAACTACTTCGACGGTTTGACACCGGAAAAGTTGACGAATTCCCTACGTGATTTGGCGACCTTCGTGGAGCCTTCACTTCAGCTTGTTGGTGGCGATTGGTCGTCACGGCATCTTTCACCGGATGCACCGGGACCGGTGGAACAGTCTTGGCTGGAGACTTTGGAACGGGAGTTCTCCATCTGATGGAACGGTCACCGAACGATGAGAATTCCCGAACGAAAATCGATCCTGAGTTGCTGAGTCACTGCGTACACTGCGGGTTGTGTCTGGAAGTTTGTCCGACGTACCAGCTGAGCGGCGACGAAAATAATTCGCCGCGGGGACGTCTGCGATTGTGGCGTGAAGAATCCGATGGAAGGCTTGAACCAGACCCATGGACCACGACGTACACGGCCGAATGTGTGGGGTGTCTGGCATGTGAACCGGCCTGCCCCGCAAATGTGCCGTACGGTCATTTACTTGAGCTAATTCGCAAAGACCATGTGGCGACGGGGCGAGCTCAAATTCCGAAGCAGCTTCGGATGGCTGCTTGGTTGGTTCAACGGCCGCGACTTTTTCAATGGTTGAATCTTCCCGTTCGTTGGTTGCGTCGACAAGGCTGGATCGGTCATCGACTTGCGTTTCCTGGCCAACCGAAGACTTTTCAGTCGACGGCTGCTTATGCCAAACGGCTCATGCAAATTCATCAACCGAAAGGGCCTCGTGTCGCTCTTTTGACGGGTTGCTTGATGGAAGCCGTTTTTCGGGAGATCAACTTCGCTACGGTGCGGGTCCTCATTGAAAATAATATCCAGGTGTTCGTGCCAGAGGAGCAAGATTGCTGCGGAGCGTTTGCGGAGCATCTCGGCTTGCCGACTCCGGATCAGAAACGCAATCGGCAGGTCTTCGATTCGAAGGATGTTGACGCTGTCGTTGCAAACTCGTCCGGATGTGGGCTTGCCCTGCAGAAGATCTTGGCAGACGGCGTGCCTGTTCTGGATGTGCTCAAATTTCTGTCAACGCAACCGTTGAAACATCGGCGACGTCCGGACGATCGCACACGAGTGTATGTTGATTTGCCATGTCATCTGGTTCATGGTCAGCGTGAAGCAGGGATTCCAGAACCGGTGCTGGATGCAACCGGCTATCAATGGGAACTTGCTCCGCAAGCGCGGGATTGTTGCGGGTCAGGGGGCGTCTACAACGTGACGCATCCGGATAATGCTCATCAAATCCTTGCCGAAAAGTCTTCGTTTCTGAGGGAAGCTCCGGGCGACCCTCGTATCGTGGCGACATCGAACCACGTCTGCATGATGCAATGGCATTCCGCCAGAAAACGTGGGCTGGTTGAGCGGCCATTTCAGGTCCAACATGTGATTCAATTGCTCGATCCGGGGCCGAACGGACTTCCGTGAGCCGGACATCTCGATGTGGTCATATTGCTCCGCCCCGTCGAGTTGATAGGATATAAAAAGTTGTCCTGCCTCGGCCCGGTTCACTTCGTTCGAAAGTGACAACGGAAATGACCAGGTTTGGGCAGCCCATCCGAGAGTACCGCAGCCGAATGGTTGCAAACAGATCGGTCCTTTCACCGCCTTCAACCATCGCAATTCCGTTCTCTTGCCTTGATGGATTGACCATGGAATCTGTTTTCCGTTTCGATTGGAATCGACTCGCATTGATTTGCGTTACGGCTGCGATGCTGGTGATTTCCTGCGAATGTTCCGTCGCGTATGCCAACGAGAAGGTTTCGACGAGCGAGCAACTGTTCGTTCGCCGCATCTCGACGTTGCTGAGAGAGAAGTGTCGTGCATGCCATGGTGGCGATCCGACGAATATCGAGGGATCGCTCGATGTCACCTCACTCAAAGGGTTGAGTTTGGGGGGCGACAGCGGTGAACCCGCCATCGTGCCGGGCAAACCCAGCGAAAGTTCCTTGTACCTCGCCGTGCTCCGCGACAGCGATGAGTGGTCTGCGATGCCACCGAAAGAGGCGGAACGATTGTCGAAAACCGAAACCGAATGGCTGCGAGACTGGATCAGCACCGGTGCCATTTGGCCATCGAAGAAACGCCAGGCCGAGATCGAAGAAGCCTACGCTGACGAGTGGTCGGTCGAGGACGGAATCCCGGTGGCAACGTCCGGGGGATTGTCCGATGAGTGGACAAAACGCAAGTATGATCCTGAATCATTGTGGGCGTACCAACCCGTTCAAAAGCCCGAAACGCGTCGTCATGGATCGCAGGCGATTGACGAATTAATCCGGAGTCGTCTCCCGGATGGCTTGGAAATTGCGGGGCCGGCCGACGCCGAAGTCCTGATCCGTCGAGCGACCTTCGATTTGACGGGACTCCCGCCATCGCCCGATGAGGTCACGGAGTTCGCAAATCGATATGCCGAAGACGCAGACCGCGCGATGCAGGATCTGATCGATCGGCTACTCAGTAGCCCTCACTATGGCGAACGGATGGCTCAACATTGGCTCGATGTGGTTCGCTACGCGGATTCATCGGGATTCGCGAACGACTACGAACGTGGAAACGCTTGGCGATACCGGGACTACGTGGTGCGATCCTTCAACAACGATAAGCCATACGATCAATTCATCCGCGAGCAACTCGCTGGAGACGAGATCGATGCCAACGATTCCGAATCGATCGTAGCGGCCGGTTTCCTTCGGATGGGACCGTGGGAGTTGACCGGCATGGAGGTCGCCAAAGTCGCTCGGCAACGATTTCTCGATGATGTAACCAATAGCGTGGGCGAAACGTTCTTGGCTCATTCATTGCAGTGTGCGCGTTGCCACGATCACAAGTTCGATCCCGTGCCCACTCGGGACTATTACGGTATTCAAGCTGTCTTTGCCACCACGCAGTTGGCGGAACGAAAGGCGGAGTTCTTACCGACGGAAAATCAGAGCGGTTTCAGCGAAAAAACAGTTCTTGAACGACGTCACAAGAAGTACAAGCAGACGCTTGCTGAACTCGATCAAGCCATGTTGGAGAATGCTCAGGAGTGGTATCGTCAGAACGACAAAGACCCATCGCAATGGAACAAAGTTGTCGAGAAGCTCTCGAAACAAAATTCGCAAAGCGTGTTCGGGCGTGCTCGCGGCGAGATGCGAAAATTGAAATTGGCCGAGAAAGATTATCCTCCGAAATTAGTGGGGTTCACACCGGAGCAATTTGGGCTCGAACGGGTCGCTCGCAAGGGAATACAACGCTTGCAATGGGAATTTGACCGGTATCAACCGTTTGCGTTGTCGGTTTATTCGGGACGGACACCGAAGTTAAAAAATGTGTCCTCGCCACTACGGATGCCACGGGAACCGATGAAGATTGGCGAACTCGAGCGAACCACCATCCTCACCGGTGGCGATCCCTTTGCGGCGGGCGAAGCAGTTCAGCCGAGTGTTTTAAGCGTCTTGGATTCCCAGGTTCCGTCGAAAATTCCCGCATCTATCACCGGTCGACGCAAAGCGTTTGCCGATTGGGTCGCAAATCCGGCGAATCCGCTGACGACCCGTACGATCGTGAATCGAATTTGGGGTTGGCACTTTGGGCAGCCGATTGCGGGGAATCCAAGCAATTTCGGCAGCACGGGGAAACGCCCGACTCATCCCGAATTGCTGGATTGGTTGGCCGCGACATTTGTGGAGGAGGGTTGGTCGTTCAAGCGGTTGCATCGCACGATCATGCTGAGTGACGCTTATCGTCGAAGTGCGGAGCATCCCGATCGGTCGCAACTTGCCGCTTACGATCCGCAGAGGAAGAGTTATGCAGTCTTCCAGCCACGACGACTCACCGCCGAAGAAATTCGTGACGCGATGCTAGCCGCAACGGGGGAACTCAACACTGCCTTGGGGGGGATCCCGAATCGTCCGGAAATCAACTTGGAAGCCGCTCTTCAGCCGCGACAGGTGATGGGCACATTCGCGTCGGCTTGGGTGCCGAATCCTAAGCCAGAGCAGCGTCATCGCCGGTCGATCTACGCTTTGAAACTGCGGGGGCTTGTCGACCCGGCCATGGACGTATTCAACAAGCCGTCAGCCGATTTCTCATGTGAACGTCGTGATGTCAGCACGGTGACACCACAAGTGTTTGCCTTGTTCAATAGCCAAGCAAGTTATTCACGGGCGCTGGCATTGGCGGACCGAGTCCTCAAGCAACAGCATGGGTCAGACCGCGAAGCGATCGACCGTTGTTTCCAACTCGCGTTCGGACGAGCCGCGAGTCCTGAGGAACAAAAATTTTGTGTCGAACATTGGCGACAAATGATCGAACGACACCGAGAAATTTCGATTGAATTTGAGGGGCAACCGCTCGAAGTTCAACGGAACGCGATCGAAGAGAACACTGGCGAAAAGTTTTCGTTCCAAGAGACACTCTACGCCAATTCCGAATTTGTCCCCGATCTGACACCGAAGGATTGTGATCTCCGCACACGGGCACTCGCGGATGTTTGCTTAGTCCTCTTCAACTCCAACGAGTTCTGCTATGTCTATTGATAATACCTCGTCGGTTCGATCGAGACGCGAAGTTCTCTACGGCCTTGGGGCCGGTTTGGGAAGTGTGGCGATGACCGCACTGCTCGCAGACGAACTCGCTGCGGAATCGGCCGATCACGAACAGAGTGGCTCTCCATTGGCACCCCGAGCGGGACACCTGCCGGCGAAGGCCAAAAACTGCATTTTCCTGATGATGGAGGGGGGACCGTCGCACATCGACACGTTCGATCCGAAGCCTGAGTTGGCCAAGCGACATCTTCAGAAATTTGTGCGATCTGGACAAGAGAAGTCCGCGATGGAAAGCGGCACACGCTACTACGTGCAAAGTCCATTCGAGTTTGTCAAAGCCGGCCAAAGCGGAGCGGATATAGCGGCGAACTGGCAGCATCTTGCCGAGGTCGCGGATGAACTTTGCTTCTACCGCGGATGCCAGGTCGATAGTGTCAACCACCCCACCGCGATGTACCAGATGAACTGTGGCAACCGGTTTGGTGGCGATCCCGGCATCGGAGCCTGGGTGACTTACGGGTTGGGATCAATGAACCAAGACCTGCCCGGATTCATCGTCTTGCCCGAGGTGAGCTATCCGCAGGGAGGTGCGGCGAATTGGAGCAACGGTTACTTACCGGCACACTTTCAAGGCACACCGTTGCGACCGAAAGGGTCACCGATTCTCGACCTGAAACCGCCGAAGGGCATCACGGCGGACCATCAACGAGCGAACCTGGATTTACTTGATCGCCTGAATCGCCGCCATTTCTCGGACCACGCCTGGCATGATGAATTGTCGGCTCGCATGACGAACTACGAGTTGGCATTCCGAATGCAAATGCAAGTGCCGGAAGTTCTGGATCTGTCCCAAGAAACGAAGGAGACTCAACAACGTTACGGACTGGATCAGGATTCCACGAGCGGATTTGGACGGAAATGTTTACTGGCTCGGAAACTCGTCGAGAAAGGCGTGCGATTCGTGCAGCTGTACCACGGTTCGTGGGATAGCCATGACTATATCGCTCGGGCACATGGCAATCTGGTCCAAAGTGTGGATCAGCCGATCGCAGCACTAATCGCCGACCTCAAAGAACGCGGGCTGCTGGAAAGCACACTCATTGTTTGGTGTGGTGAGTTCGGTCGAACCCCCGACAATGGAATCCGAGGCGGAACTGCGTACGGTCGAGATCATAACCCCAATGCGATGACGATTTGGCTCGCCGGTGGCGGGTGCAAAGCTGGCCACACGATAGGAGCGACCGACGAACTTGGTATGAGTGCGGTTGAAGAAGTTCATCACGTCCGAGACTTGCATGTCACGTTACTGAGACTGCTTGGTTTGGACGACAACAAATTGACGTTTTACCATGCGGGGCGTTTCAAACAACTCAGCCAATTTGGCGGCCAGGTCATCGAACCATTGATCGCGTGACACATTGATTGCAAGGTCACAAGCAACGATCAAATGAAGTACCCCGGGAGGGATTCGAACCCCCAACCCCTGGTTCCGAAGACCAGTGCTCTATCCAATTGAGCTACCGAGGCGAGTCGCCAATTCTCTTGGCGGGAAGAGGATTCTAGACGATCCTGCCGTCGTAGAAAAGTCTCCGCAGCCGAACAACAGCAAACATGCCAGATTTTTTTGAAACTCGTTGTACGTCCTGTGCCCGAACTCGATCTCAGTTGGCCGACGGAGTACGTCGGCGTTCGACGGCATGATAAAGAAGTGGAATTGCGATCAGTGTGATCAGTGTTCCCGACAGCAAACCTCCGATCACGACACGTGACATCGGGACTTGCAGTTCACTTCCCTCTCCGTACCCCAATGCCAACGGCAGCATCGCGAGAATAGTCGTGAGTGTCGTCATGAGAATGGGGCGGAATCGTCGGCGGGAAGCCTGCAAGACAAGTTCCGTGAGGTCCAGATCAGGCTCGCTTTCCCGGAGTTGGTTGGCGTAGTCGATCAGCACGATGGCATTGTTGACCACGATCCCCGCCAACATGACGACACCGATAAACGACTGAATGTTCAATGTCGTATCCGTCAGAACGAGCATCAGGATCACACCGATTGCTCCCAGCGGAATCGAAACGAGAATCAATAGCGGGTGCAATAGGGATTCAAACTGTGACGCCATCACCATATACATCAAGACAATGGCGAGTATAAAGCCGGCGTTGAGTGCCTCGAAACTGTCTTGTTGTTGTTCCCACTCCCCGGCAATGTTGAGCGAGAATCCTTCGGGAAGTGGCAGTTTGTCGAGACTGCTTTGCAGGTCACGCACGGTGCTTCCAAGGTCGCGGTCGACGATGTCGGCAGTGATTCCGATGAATCGTTGACGATCGCGACGACCGATTGAGACAGGAATATCCTTCGACTCGAAATGCACCAGGTTTTTCAGGGCGACGACTTGTCCAATCCCGGTTGGCACGCCCACGTACTGGACATCGCTCATTTGTTGCCGATCGAGTTCTTGCAGCCAGACACGAATGTTGAATTCATCCCCTTCTTCTCGGTACACCGTCGCTTCGGTTCCGCGGATTGTCGTTTCCAACGCTTGAGTGACATTCGAAACATTGACACCGAGCGTGCTGGCCTTCGAGCGGTCCACTGTCGCCACAAGTTCCGGACGCCGTTGGTCCATTTCCACGGTCACGTTGGCCAACCCCGGCACGCCCTTCATGATCTCGGCGACGGCAAGTGCGAGTTCCTCTCCGGTATCTTGGTCGTACCCGCGAACCTCAACTTCGATATCCCCCGACGCCCCACTCCGGTAGGAGATCATGCGGAAGACACGCATTTCCGTCGATGCCCGCACACGCACCACCATGCCGGGAACCGCACCAATGGCCTCGGTGACGTCCTGGCTGATCTGTTCCGCTGTCCGCTGACGATCCTTGTTCGGCTTGAGTCGCACACGCAGACGAGCCTCGTTCCAATCGTCAGCTTCGCTGCTGCTGTCTCCAATGAAGGCCAACCAAGTATCGGTTTCGGGAACCGCTTTCTTGACGATTTGGTCCAATCGTGTCGCCTTCTCCGCGAGTTCTTCAAGTTGAATTCCAGCCGCCATTTTGGTGTCGATTCGCAAACTGCCCTCGTCGGTTTTGGGCATGAGTTCTGTTCCGATCAGAGGATACAGACCCACAGTCATCGCGAACGACGCTAACAGTACGAATCCAACCACACCCGGAATCCGAAGGCACCATTGGAGTCCACGAGCGTAGACTACTTCCAGCATTGTGAACACACCGCGACTCGTTCGGTGGATACGGGCGACCTGACGACTCCACCAGGAATGATGCTCACTAGTGGTCGTTGTCGTGAGGTCACCTAACCAATACGCACTGAGCATTGGCGTCAACGTGAGACTAGCCAACAACGAGCAGAGTAGTGAAAACGAAACGACCCAGGCCAATTGGTTCAGCATGATGCCCGTCATGCCGACAATGAACATCAGCGGCAGGAACACAATCGTCGTCGTCAACGTACTGGCCAGAATGGCGGAGGCTACTTCCCTCGTGCCTTCGATGGCGGCTTCCTTGGGGGGCAACCCTTCTTCCCGTTTGCAGAAGATGCTTTCCAAAACCACAATCGAGTTGTCGACCAACAGGCCGATCCCTAATGCCAATCCGCCGAACGAGACAATGTTGAGTGTGAATCCTTGAAAGAAGATCAGGATGAACGTCGCCAGAATCGAGAGCGGCATCGTTACGGCAATAACAAGCGTACTGCGGAAACTCTGGAGAAAAATTACCAACACGAAGATGGCCAACGCCATCCCGTAAAGGCTTGACGATCGCAGGTTCGACATCACATTGCGAATGAAATCGGCGTTGTCGATGCGGATGGTGAGATGCCCATGCGTCAGTCGGCGGTTCAGTTCATCGACAGTTTCCCGGACGCGATTGCTGACCGCGACCATATTCGACCCGGATTGCTTGTTGATGTAAACCATTGTGCCGGGTTCACCATTGATCCGAGTGATTTCGGTAATTTCCTCGTGTCCGTCGACGATCTCAGCGACATCTTTCAATCGCACCAATGCACCGTTCTCTTGCCGAATGACCGTTTCGGCAATTTCGTCGAGGTTCTCGAATTGCCCTTGGCTTCGCAAAAGCAAATTGAGATGTCCGGACTCGAAATAACCCGCCGGGCGATTGACGTTCTCTTGCTGAAGAACATCGACAACCTCGGCGATTCCGATATTCAGCGTCTCCAATTTGCCTCGATCGAGCGCAACTTGAATTTCGCGACGGACCGCACCACGAAGTCGCACGGCAGCCACACCCTGGATGCGTTCCAGTCGCGGGATGATTTCCCGTTCGGTGTATTGGGTCAGCTTGACGGGTTCCAGTTCGCTCTTGAGGGCCAAGTACACAAACGGAAAGTCCGCCACGTCGAAACGCTCGATGTACGGCGATTGAATTTGGTCCGGCAGGAATTCCCGGATTCGCTCGATCCGAGCCCGCATATCACTCATGACAGTATCGAGATTGGTACCCCACGCAAACTGACATTGAATGATGCTACTACCTTCCAGACTCGTACTGGTCAGTCGCTCCACCCCTTGCACACCACCGAGTGCTTGTTCGAGCGGACGCGTGAGCACGGTTTCCACTTCTTCGGGCGATGCCCCTTCGTAAACCGTCGTAATACTGACGACCGGTAACGTGACGTCGGGCATCAAATCGATCGCTAACTTCGTCAGCGCGTGAGCTCCGAGAATCGCCACTACAAGACTCGCCATGAGTGTTGTAATCGGGCGATGGACGGCCAATCGAGTCAAAAACATGATCTATCCGAACCAGTTGAGTCGACGACGAAAACCAAGAACCACGGGTGAAGTGGACGTGCAGCACTCACTCGCTGGCAGTGCTGACACTGTCAGAATCAGACGACTCCGGTTCGGTTTGATCCACGACGACCTTCGGTGGCTTGGACCATGCAATTTCCACCGGCAAGACTTCTTGACCATTCTTGACCACTCGCACACCGAGCGTGACGATCTGTTCGTCCGGTGCCACTCCTGAGATCACCTCGGTCAGTTCGCCGTCTTCGATTCCGGTGACGATTTCTTGAACACGGACGGTGGGATTCTCGCCGTCTTTCGGGCGGTTCAAAACCAGTACGGCTGGCTTGTCGTCTTTCTTGGTGATGGCCGCCATCGGCAGAACAGTGGCTTCCCGTTCAACGAAAATCAGTGAAACACGAGCGTGCATCCCCGGTTTCAACTGCAAGTCCGGGTTGGGAATTTCGATTTCGACCGCAGCCGTTCGAGTTCCCGGATTCAGCACAGGGGCTTTTCGAATGACTTTGCCCGAGAACTCCTGGTGCGGGAACGCATCGACTTGGATGGTGGCCTGTTGACCCACTTTCACACGTGGATAGTCTTTCTCGACAACATGCACGACCGTGTGGACTTTGCGGTACGAGACAATCCGCAACAGCGGAACATCGGGTTTCGCGAGATCGCCGACATCGACCATGCGTTCGGCGACCACACCGGACATGGGGGCCAGAATCTTGCTGTCAGTCAAAGCCAAGGTTGTTCGATCAATTTCCGATTGAGCTTGTTTGACGCGTGCTTCTTCGAGTTCCCGTTGGGCCACCGCGATTCGCCACTGGGCTTCCGCTTGGGTGAACTCTTCTTCCGTAGCTGCGTTGCGGTCGCGGAGGCGTTTGTTTCGGTTGTAGATACTTTCGGCCAATTCCTCTTGGGCGTCTTGAGCCCGCTTTTGAGCTTCTGCCACAACCAACGCCGCCTTTGCACCAGCGACAAGTTCAACTTGTTCGCGATCATCCAGCACCACGATGACTTCACCTCTTGCGATGGTATCACCGACATCGAAAGGGATATCAGTAATGTAGCCATCACGTCGGGCAAGGATTTGAACTTCCGAACCGGCCATCAAACTTCCGACAAGTTCCGCTCGATCGGCGATGACCCGTTGAGCGACGGGCATCACCTCGACGGCTACAGGTTGCTTCTTGACCGGTGGCACTTCCTTAGCGACTAATTCCACAGATTGGTTATAGATCATCCAGCCGAGCCCACCTGCCACACAGATTGACACGAGAGCAGTCAAGGTCTTCAGGATGATTTTCATGGGCTTGCACTGTTAAGGAGGGATGATGTCAGTGGGGGACGCTTCATCAATTACAAAAGCAATTGACGAATCGCGGAACGTGGTGGTTGGATGTTGCTCGACCACTCACTCAATCTGTGCAGGGATTTGCCGACGGAGCAATGGTCGAGGCGGATGGCTGGGGGGAGGTTGGTTTTGGTGAGTTTGGCTGCAACTGTGACGAACCGAACTCGCAAGGTCGTCCCATCAGCACACGTTATTATATTGGCTGATGCGCAATCGAAATTAAAGCCGTGTTCCTAAAATTTGGAGAAAAGGCCCCAAATTCACTCGCCGGATTCCGCGACATCATAATTTCAACAGCCTCTTCAATCGTTACGTTCCGAATATAACACTGCAGACTATGTATCTTGCCCCGCATCACCAGTGTTGCATTGCATAAACGGTGGAAGGCAACCCGATATCTAATCCTAGCCAAGTAGTTCCCAAAGCCGCATGAAGCCAGTGTGGGATCGTCGGTAACAACACGAGTCGCAGGTCAGAAAGCCCTGCAGTTGAATTGTACCGACGCCTCAACTCACCGCGGCTCGACCGCTGGATTCTTCGCCCGTTTGCCTGCCGTGTATGGAAGCCGACATGACGATTCGCATAGTTGTTCTTGCTCTTTTGACAGGGTTGTTTGCCGCCGCGTGGTCTTCGGACACGGATTCGCAACCGGCGGTCGTCGGTACGACAGTCGCGCCGATTCAATCGACACCGGAACCGAAATCATCAGAGTCCATGGAGTCAGAACCTACCAACGACTTTGCGGTCAACGGACCAATTCTTAGAGTTCCCGAAGTGGTCACCAAGGTCACGGATATCGATCCGGTTCCTATGACGCCGATTGTTCATATGGTCTCGCAGTCAGATTGGGTTGCTCCCGAGGCCAGTGAATCTAAGGAGCAGCCGCCCACGCCACCGGGGATTGCATCTGGCCACTATCGGGTCGTCACCAATGATGGTGTCACGACGCACCTCACCGTGCCCGGCAACAATCGTCAGAGCGTTCGCGACATTTACATTTATCGCACTGCGGAACGTCGCTGGTACTACATTCGTCAAGAGAAAACACAGGCCACGCCGCAACCCAAAGTCAGCGGGCCGTCGGTTGCGATCGTTGACGAAAAAGCTCGCCAAGTTGAACTGGCGGACCAGGAAGCCAAACGGCAGTTGCAAGTCTTCACCCGTTGGTTGATTGGTTATCATCCGTCGGCAGCAATTAACGAGACAGCCGAGAAAACGGAAGACTCTGTTCCAACCACACGCACGGCTGCCGCTCCCGCGGACGCGGAACGTCAGTAAACGTTCCGGGCAGACTTGGTCGCCGCATCAGGCGAGAATCGGCTCGATCAGATGGCCGTGCACATCGGTCAAACGTCGATCCAAACCATTGTGATAGTGGGTCAACTTGCGATGGTCGAACCCTAGGAGGTGCAAGACCGTCGCATAGAAATCCCACACGGTGGTGGGATCGACTTCGGCTCGCCGACCGAATTCGTCGGTCGCTCCGTGACTCACACCACCCCGCACTCCCGCTCCCATCATCCAGCAGGTGAATCCATCTGGGTTATGGTCGCGACCTGCAGTTCCGGCTTGATGCGTTGGCATGCGGCCGAATTCGGTGGTCCACAGCACGAGCGTCTCCTCCAGCAAGCCGGATTCTTTCAGATCGGTCAGCAGGGCGGCGGTCGGCTGATCGAAAATCGGACAGTGACGCTCGTAGTCGGCTTTGAGCGTCTTGTGGGCATCCCAATTCAATAGGCCATCCACCCCAGACGCTCGGGATGCACAATACAAATTGACATAACGCACTCCGCGTTCCAAAAGTCGACGGGCCAACAAACAATTTCGAGCATACGCCGCCTTGTAATTGTTGGCATCCCCCGTGCCGTAACATTGATGGGTGGTTTGGGACTCTTGCGACAGATCGGAAACCTCGGGAGCCGACAACTGCATCTTCGCCGCCAGCGAATAACTTTCGATACGGGCTTGCAGCTCCGATTGAGCCGGATGACTCGAAGCAAATTTTTGGTTCAGTTGCTCCAACAGTTTTCGAGACGCCAACTCTTTCGCTTCCGAAATCTGTTTCGGACGCGTGAGATTTCGAATGGGTTGCTGATCACTCAACATGATGCCTTGATGCCGAGCCGGTAAGAAACCGTTGGACCAATTCGCTTTTCCGTTGGGCGGTTCTCCGCGAATGTCGGGGATGGCGACATACGTCGGCAAGTTTTCGTTTTCACTACCCAGAGCATAACTGAGCCACGCTCCTGCACTCGGGAAACCTTCGGTGGCATGGCCGGTGTTCATGAACACGCAACCGGGGCCGTGGGTGTTCGTCTTGCTCATCATGGAATGCACGAACGCGATGTCGTCCACGTGTCGAGCCATATGAGGCAACATCGAACTGATCATCTTGCCTGTTTGGCCCGCTGCTTGGAACGGCCAAGGGCTTTTCATCAAGTTGCCATTCTTGCCCTGAAACGAAACAAAACTCTCCTCGCCCGGCAGCGGTTGCCCGTGGTATTTCTCGAGGGACGGTTTGTGTTCCCACAGATCCATGTGAGACGCGGCCCCCGGACAAAAAATCTGTAACACACGTTTGGCACGCGGCGGGAAATGCGGTTGCTTCGTCGTGGATTCAGCGGCGTGCGTGTCAGATTGAAGCAAATCTGAAAGCCCGACGCCAAGCAAACCCGTGGTGACTTGCCCCAGCCAACCGCGTCTTGTGAGAGCATGCAGAGAGTTGGTCATCTTGTGAACTCCCCTTCCAATTATTGAAGGTAGATAAATTCGCTTGTGTTGAACATCACCCGACAGAAAGCCGGCAAACCGTGCTCGGCAACGAAGGTTCGACACGATTTTAACTCCGCTTCCGTCACACTGCGTGAGTAGCATTGTTCGAACGCGAGTCGGATTTGTGCATCGACCACGTCGCCAGCTTCACGTGTCAGTCGTTTCGCGAACGAGTCTGCCATGTCCAAGGTGAATTGATGATTGAGCATCGTCAGTGCTTGTAGCGGACTGATGGTTTCGGACCGTCGCGGTGCAGAGAAAGCACAGTCTGGCTGGTCGAACTCCGTCATCAAATCGACGACAGCAGCCCGAGCGTTTTGGTGATAGATGGCCCGCCGATAAGTTTCCGGACCGGGCCGATCTAGCGGGACATACGTGCAAACATTGTCCTGCATAAAGTGATAAAGTCGAAATCCAGGCCCACCCATGTCGGCATGCAACACGCCTGCCACTTGGAGAATCGAATCGCGAATTTCCTCCGCGGACAAACGACGCGGTGGGAACCGCCACAACAGACGAGCATCGCTATCGATTCGTGCTGGCTTGTCGCGATATCGCCCCGATTGTTGATAGGTCTGCGAGGTCATGATCAGCCGATGCATCGACTTGATTCGCCAACCGTTCCGACGCAGTTCCCCTGCCAACCAGTCAAGCAACGCGGGATGACTTGGCAGGGTTCCCATCGATCCAAAGTCGTTCGGCGTGCTCACCAATCCTGTACCGAAGTGATAATGCCAGAGACGATTGGCCAGCACGCGAGGCGTCAACGGGTTTTCGTCTTCGACCAACCAGTCGGCAAGCTCCAAACGCCGCGTGCTTTCCGATGAATCCACCGTCAATTTGTAACTCGGTGCGCTCTCCGAGAGTGTGCTCAAGCTGGCCGGTAGGACTTCCTCCCCCTTTCGCTCAGGACTTCCGCCAAGAAAAATATGAAACGGCCCCTGAGCATCACGCTGCGAACGTGTTCCTACGAAAACCGTCTGCAACGGGGGAATGGCGGCCAACGCCCGATTGACCTCCGCGATTTCGCGATCTAACTCCTTCATCCTTTGTTGGTCTTCTGGCTTCGTTTCGAGTTGTCGCAACCGATGTTTTCGATGAGCCTCGTTCACAGGCTTTCGATCGGAGGAATTTGCGACTTCACGCCATGTGGAACCATCCTCGGAAACTTCAATCCGATACTCCGCCACGAAATTGAATTTGCGTTGGTCTGGCTTTTCTTCGCCTCGTGCGCTCGAGAACGTCACGCGGTTGATCGAAGACGGTTCGGCCAATTCGATCGTCAGATGCCCGCCCGTTGCCAAGAACCGTTCGCCGGTCTTGCCATCAATGGCTTTCTGCGGACCATACACACCAGGCGTGTCTTGAATCGGACGACTCGGTCCCGTTGCCTTTGCACCGTTCGATGCCAACGCGACATTCACATTCGGATCGGTGGCGGTCCAAATTTCGAATTCATCAATGCCGAACTGGTTCCGATTGGCCAAATTCGCATCTTGCCCCTCGGAAACGAGTCGCACAAATTTGGCGGTCGTCGGCTCAAATGTTTCTACCGTTCCACGTCGATCAACGGGCGGACGGGTCCACGTCTTTTCGTGTTGTTCTCGATTCGCGTTGCCGCGTTCCTCGATGGATCGGCTCAACGTTTGACGCTCCTGTGTCAGGGCGTTGCGTTTGGCTTCCAATGGTTGACGGCGGTTCGCTAACGAGGACTTTTCTCCGGGAGTTGCCACAACACGACGCCCATGACGGACTCCCGCAAAAGTCGCGTACCAAGAGTAATAATCACTCTGACGGATCGGATCGAATTTGTGATCGTGACACCGAGCACATCCAATGGTCAGACCGAGAAAGGCCTCGCCAGCCGCTCGGATCATTTCATCAATCGTGTTCGCACGAATTTGTCTTGCTTGAACTGGGTCCTGATTGCCAACGTCGTCATACGGCCCGGCCACCAGAAACGCGGAGCCGATCTCCGATTCCGGCCGACCGTTGCCAAACACGTCCCCGGCTAGATGTTCTCGAATCAGGAGATCGAACGGTTTGTCCTCGTTGATTGATTGAATCACGTAGTCGCGGAACGGCCATAAATCGGGGATGAGCACATTGCGTTCGAAGCCGTTACTCTCGCCAAATCGCACGACATCCAACCAGTGTCTTCCCCAGCGTTCCCCATACTGGGGCGAGTTCAGAAGCCGATCGATCAATCGATCATACGCTAGCGGATCACGGTTCTGCTCGAATGCTTTCACGTCAGCCGGGCTTGGGGGCAATCCGATCAAATCGTAATAGGCACGGCGAATAAGTGTTCGACGATCCGCCGGGGGATTGGGTGAAAGTTTGTTTTCCGCAAGCTTTGCGTAGACAAAACGGTCGATCGGGTTGTGCCCCCATGACTCGGGCAGATTGCGTGGTTCGGGAGGGGATGTGTTGGCCAAACGCTGAAACGACCACCAGGATTTGTCGACTCGTGATCGCTCCCGAAGTATCACATCGTCAGGCCAATTGGCTCCCTGCTGAATCCAATTCCGAAGGATGGTTTGTTGTGCCGTAGTCAACGGATCCCCTTCTTGGGGCATCTCTGGCTTTTGTCCGGTCGAGGACGTGATGAGTTCCAACAAGTAGCTTGCACTCGGATCACCCGCACTCAGATATCCGTTTTTCGCCAGATCGGTAACCGTCGCCAACGAAATTTCACCCTTGGCATTGTTCGGAGAGTGACAACGAACACAGTGCGTTTCCAAGATCGGCGCGACATCACGGGAGAAATCGATAGCTTCCCCGGCTGGTAATTCCGACGAGCTGCCAAATAGCAGAAAGATAACCGGGAAAACCAATCTCGACTGATGGACCAGCGATGCGAGGCGACAACGCATGTTGTGCTCCGATGAATAAGCGACTATTCGCAACGATTCCAAGAATGCCACTCGGTGTGACCGGAACCGATTGTGTCGGTTCGTGACCGGATGGGCAACCGTCTGTTTACATTCGCCTGCATCGGTTACCCGGTTCTCTATCTCCGACCCGCAATCCGCAGCCGAATTGACTCTCTTCGGGGGTGCATTTTTGGCAAATGCTCACAAAAAGCGACGAACTGGCGCCGCCGGATCGTTTTGTGACCTAAGTTTGAGCGGTTGCTATGAAAACCAGGATCCCCAAATTCCCCTCAATTCGACTTTTCAGGAGACGATCGAATGGTCAGTGCCAACCCCTCACGTTCAGGGCGTGGTGGCGACGCAAGCCAGAATGACTTTGAGACGCTCAAACGCCTCATTCATGGCAAACTGGTCGATAAACTCGATCTCTCGCGTCTGGGTGATCTCGAAGGAGATACCCTGCGACGCGAGATCCGGCTTGTCGTCGAGCACCTGTGTGACACCGAGAACCCCCTGCTCAACCGAGCGGAGCGGGAACGCTTGATCGAAGAAGTTCTGGATGAAACGTTCGGTTTCGGTCCGCTGGAAATCCTTCTCAAAGAAGAAGGCATTGCGGATATTATGATCAACGGGCCTAAGCACGTTTTCATCGAAAAGAACGGCCGAATTCAACGTTCGCCGGTGACATTCCGCGACAACGATCACCTGATGCAAGTGCTTGACCGCATTGTGTCGAAGGTTGGTCGGCGGGTCGATGAAACGCAACCCATGTGTGACGCCCGTCTGCCAGACGGTTCACGTGTCAACGCGATCATTCCACCATTGGCGTTGGACGGCCCGAGCCTGACCATTCGTCGATTCGGCTCAAATCCACTCACACTCGAAGACCTCCTCCGATTCGGTGCGTTCACACCGGAAATGGTGATGCTCCTGGAAGGGGCTTCCAAAGCCCGATTGAACATCCTCGTCAGTGGTGGTACCGGCTCCGGTAAAACGACATTGCTCAACACGCTATCTAGTTTTATCGCTCCCGATCACCGAGTGATCACCATCGAAGACGCCGCCGAGTTGCAATTGCAGCAAGAACACGTGCTTCGTTTGGAGACCCGTCCGCCGAACATTGAAGGCAAAGGTCAAGTCAGCGCGACGGACCTTGTGAAGAACGCACTTCGTATGCGGCCGGACAGAATCATTATTGGGGAATGTCGTGGACCGGAAGCTCTAGACATGCTTCAGGCCATGAACACGGGGCACGAAGGTTCCTTGACTACGATCCACGCCAACACTCCGCGGGATGCTGTCAGTCGATTGGAAACGATGATCAGTATGGGCGGGATCGAACTGCCACTTCGCGCCTTGCGTCATCAATTCGCATCGGCCGTCGACTTAATCATTCAAGCCAACCGACTGCAAGGCGGCCCACGAAAAGTGACGCATATTACAGAAGTCGTCGGTATGGAAGGCGACGCGGTGATCATGCAGGACATCTTCCTATTCATTCAAGACGGTATCGACGAAGACGGCAAAGCATACGGCCACTTTGAGTCGACTGGCGTTCGTCCATCATTCATGGATCGCCTCGAGCAAGCTGGTGTTCGTTTGCCTTCAAACCTGTTTAGTCAACGAACGCTAGGTTACTAGTGTCTTGTTTTGATTGTCGCGATACTCAAGTAAGAATAATTTCATCAACATACGGGCCCTTAGTCGTCAGCCAAGTTAGTTCAGGTACAACATCATGGACCCGATTTTCATCTATTTAGCAATCTTCGTTGGGATTGCGACGCTAGTTCTAGCAGCTGCGTTTCTGTTTACCGATTTTACTCCGACAACGGCCGAAGACCGGCTTGCAAACCTGACTGGTAAAGCCAACGGCGACCAAGATGGTATGTCGCGTCAGGAGATTGTCAAAGAGGGGCTCGGTGGTCTCTCCTCAATGATGGGGGGATTCACAGACCGGCTCCAGAAGTTGACTCTGCTCTTTGAACAAGCAGACTCCCCCATCCGGCCGGATATGTTCTTCGGGATTTCAGTCGGTTGCTGCGTGCTTGGCGTTGCCATTGCGATTATCGCTGGTGCACCAATCCCGTTGTATCCAGTCGCGGGACTAATGCTTGGATCCTGCCCATTCATCTGGCTGCTCTGGCGGCGGAAGTCGCGTTTCAAAAAATTTGCAATGCAACTGCCAGACGCTTTGGAATTGATTGGTCGAGCCTTGCGATCGGGGCATAGTTTGGCTTCCGGTTTGAATGTTGTTGTGCAAGAAATGCCCGATCCGATCTCGCGGGAGTTCTCGATGGCCTATGAGGAACAAAACCTCGGTGTGCCGCTTGAGCAAGCCTTGAAGAATATGCTCAAGCGGATTCCAAACTTGGACCTCAAGTTTTTTGTGACAGCAACGATCATCAACCGCCAAGCGGGGGGTGATATGTCTGAGATTCTTGAGAAGATTAGTGGGATTATCCGTGAGCGATTCAAGATTCTCGGTCAGGTGCAAGCGTTGACTGGGGAAGGGCGAATTAGTGGAATCGTCTTGATGGCGTTGCCGATCGCATTGTTCTTCGCGGTCTACTACCTTAACCCGGACTACGTCATGCTTCTCTTTACTGAAGAGCAAGGCCGTCAGATGATTGCAGCGGCAGCCGTCTTACAAGTCTTAGGGGCGGTCTGCATCAAGAAAATTGTCAACATTAAGATTTAGACGTATTCGTGTAAGCTGTGATTCGGGCCACAACAGACTTTGGTTTCTCCTGCCTTCGCATTGAATGATATAAACGAGTTTCATCATGGAACCCAGCCTCATTATTTCTGCCTGCGTTTTTCTCGCATTGACTGGCGGTGCTTGGGCAGCCATCAATATGCTGTCCCCAAAGACAAGTCGTGCTAGCGAGCGGCTTGAAGAATTGCGAGATCCCGGTCGGCGAAATCGTGATAAGTCGGACGGGAAAGGTGGAGTTGGCGGTTTATTCGAACGAGCCGCACCACAGATGTCTAAGGCCCTCAAGCCAAAGACAGAACTCGAACAAAACAACCTGAAAGTTCGACTAGCAAATGCTGGGTTCAATAGTCCAGCCGCACCTCAGATCTATCTCGCATTGAAACTTGCAAGTCTCTTGTGTGGACTATTTCTTGGAGGCGGTTTTGCAGCTTTCAAATATGGTGTGACTATGAACGGCCTCACATCCATTGTGGTTGGGTGTGCAGCCGGCTTGTTCATACCGAGTTTTGCCCTGAGTTGGAAAATCAAAGGGCGAATGGAACGCATCTTTCTCGGTCTCCCGGATACGTTGGACCTCCTCGTTGTCTGTGTTGAGGCCGGACTTGGTTTGGATGCGGGCATGCGTCGGGTGGCTGAAGAACTGGAGGACACGCACCCTGATGTCTGTGCCGAGTTCAACCTCGCGAACATGCAATTGCAGATGGGGCGGAAACGCCGCGAAGTGCTTCACGATCTCGGTGTGCGTACCGGTGTGGATGACATGCGTGCCTTGGTCGCCATTTTGATTCAAGCGGATAAATTTGGATCTTCGATTGCCCAAGCACTCCGTGTGCAATCTGATAGTATGCGAATCAAACGAAGTCAAATGGCTGAGGAACGGGCGCAACAAACTGCGGTGAAATTGATTTTTCCGCTCGTGCTATTCATCTTTCCTGGGATCTTTGTCGTCTTGGTGGGACCGGCTGCTCTCATGATGATCAACGGTCTATTCGCCCAATAATTCCGCCAAGCGACTTGGATGGGGAACCGTCCGCGACCGACCAACCCGATCGCACCTCGTTCGCAGAATTCGGGTTGTTATCAATAGGAGAGAGTTATAGAATTCGTGAGAAGGAACAAAACTACCTCATGACTTCACGCGTACTTTCTCTATTGCTCATCGTCGCGACGCTCCTCTGCCCATTTGGGTGTGGCCGCGTCTTTGCGTCATGTTGCGCTGCGGAGGAAGTCACCGATTGCAAGGCTCCAGCGGTTGCGGAGCAATGCCATTGCTGTCATAGCGAAATGGCCGAGGCAGGTGGAGACGTGCTTCCCGAGATGATCACTCAGGAGCACGATCAATGTCCCCCGGCTTGTCCCCACAATGACAATGGCTCGTGCCAAGGGGTGTGCGGTGGAGCGGTCTACAGCGGCCCTCTTGCTTCAGTCTGCCTGTTGGATTGGGCGTTGCTGCCATCCTACACGGTGAATTTGACGGATCCGCCTGGTGTCACAGAATGGAACCCCGTTTCCTGCTGGTTTGACCGTGGTTCCGGTCTCGCGATTCGTTTGCTCCACATGTCATTTTTGTGTTGAGCCTTCTCTAAGTGACGATTCCTCCTGAACTGTCGACGTTTGTCAATGGCTTCAGTTGATGGACCGCTTCTTTGACGCGTTGGTCACGACTTGAGTTCGCGCAACGTATTGCCGCGTAGTTGTTTATGGAACAGCACGTGCGCAGGTCGCGAATGCGAGACGGTTTGGTCGATGTGTGGAAGGCCGTGGAGTACCCGCGTGTGAAGTGGTCGTCGGCACCGTGAGTTCTGCGTTGTCTCATCTGTTGAGTTGGGCACCATTATGTTTTTTCGCTTGCTCCCATGGGAGTACGCCATCCGTAATCTGTTCCGTCGCCCGTTGCGTACTTCGCTGACATTTGCCGGGCTGACGACGGTGATTCTGTTGGTGTTCGTGGTCGTCGGTTTCATCCGTGGTTTAGAACGATCGCTGGCCGTTAGTGGAGATCCGCAGACAGCGGTGGTCTTCTCATTGGGGATGGGCCGAAACCTCGAATATTCGTCGATCCCCATGCGGACGAGCGATTTGATTCCGGCTAGTGTTGCCGGCTTGCGGGAGCAAGCGGGGCAAAAATATGTGTCCCCTGAGTTATACCTCGGCACTCGGGTGACCACTGGCCGGTTCGATTCAATGGGGCTGGTCCGCGGAGTCACCCGCCCGGCATTGCTCGTGCGAAGTCGAGTGGAAATCGAAGACGGCGAATGGCCGAAAAGTGGCGAAGTGATGATCGGTCGACTGGTTGCGGCGAAACTCGAAGCTGGCGACGACGCATTATCAATTGGAAACACGTTGACCATCGAGGGGCGAGACTGGCGAATCAGTGGCGTATTTTCAGCGGGAGGATCGGCCTTTGAATCGGAAATCTGGTGCCGTCTCGATGAGTTGCAACAGGCCATGAAACGCCAGGACCTCAGTATTGTCGCCGTCACGCTCGCCGCCGATGGAGACTTCACCGATCTCGATTTGTTCTGTAAACAACGACTGGATCTCGAGCTTCAGACAATGAAAGAAACGGAATATTACGGTTCACTCCAAGAAGATTACGGCCCAATTCGCTGGTTAGCGTGGTTGGTCGTCTTGTTGGTGTCGGGAGCCGGTGTTTTTGCAGGTCTGAACACAATGTACGGTTCGGTGGTGGGCCGGATTCCCGAGCTGGCAACGTTGCAGACGATCGGGTTTGCGCGTCGGGCCATCGTGGTGAGCTTGATTCAAGAAGGATTGCTGATGGCCGCAGGCGCGAGCCTGATGGCGGCGATATTTGCGTTGGTGTTCATCAACGGTGCCGCCGTGCGGTTCACAATGGGGGCGTTCGCGCTTCGGATCGACAGTACGGCTGTCTTGATCGGCTGCTCTGTCGGATTGTTGCTTGGGCTGTTCGGTTCAATCCCACCGACGATTCGCGCACTTCGTATGCCCGTTGTCGACGGGTTGAAAGCTGTTTGATTGACAAGCTGGCTGCACGTTGCAGTCAGCATTCCTGACATTAAGGAGATGAAATCGATGAAGAAGTTTGTTTTGAGCCTTAGTGGCCTTGCCATGCTTTTGGCCATTGCCGGTTGTTCGCAAGAAACGGTTGAGCCGACGGAAACCGCTAGCGTCGATGGTTCCAAGTTTCAGTTAAGCTCGGAACCGAACGGGGCCTTGAATGTGATTCAAGCACGGGAAGACGCCGAGGATGGCAAAGATGTCGTCCTGATGGGGCGCATCGGCGGGGGTGCGAATCCTTGGATAGACGGGCTGGCGGCGTTCACGATCGTCGACGATTCTCTCAGAGCATGCAGTGACATCCCCGGAGACTCCTGTAAGAAACCGTGGGACTACTGTTGCGAGACTCCCAAACTTCCGACCTCGACGGCGTTGGTCAAGGTGGTCGATGAAGACGGAGAGTTGGTCAAAGCCGATGCATCCGAACTCTTGGGTGTGAAGGAGTTGTCGAGCGTGGTGGTTCAAGGAACGGCCGAACGGGACGACGATGGCAATCTGACTGTGCTCGCCAGTGGAATCTTCGTCAAGAAGAAATGAGGTTGATGATGTCGACAACCGTTGATCTTCGTGAACTTGCGATTGACCGGAACGGTCCCGAGAAAACACAACTCCGGGCTCGACGGCACTGGGGGACACGGTACGCCCTGCCCTTTGTGTTGATCGCCGGCTTTTTGGCATTGGTCGCATGGGCCTCACGTGACCTGATGTTTCCGCCGAAAGGTGTCACGGTGATGCCGGTGATAACATCCACCGCCGAGGTTCAACGGGAAGGCACACCGCTGTTCAAGGCAGCAGGTTGGATCGAACCAAGGCCAACGCCGGTGCGAGTTGCCGCGCTCGCACCTGGCGTGGTTGAGAAACTCCTCGTGGTCGAAGACCAACCCGTGAAGGCCGGCGAGCCGGTTGCGGAATTGATCAAAGACGATGCACGTCTGAGTTATCAGCGTGCGTCGGCTGATCTGAAGTTACGGGAGGCGGAGCTCGACGAAGTGCAATCGGAACTCAAAGCGGCGAACACTCGTTTCGAAAAGCCGGTTCATCTGCATGCAAAATTGCAGGAAGCTGAGGCACTTCTTGCCAAGATTGAGACGGAACTGCGGAACCTTCCGTTCGGTCTTCGGCGTGCATTAGCCGACCAGGAAGCCGCGGAGAAAGACTTCGAAGGCAAGCAGGCGGCAAAAGGAGTTGTCGCGGGAGTTCAAATTGACATCGCCAAGAGCAAAATGGATTCGGCGCGGGCCTCGGTTCAAGAACTGAGAGGACGTGAAGTGTCACTCAAGAAAGAACAGACGGCGTTGACCGCACGTCGAGATGCACTTCAAACACAACTTGAACTACTCGCCGACGAAACCAAAGCCGTCGAGCGGGCGACGGCTCAGTTGAAGGCTGCTCAGGCACGTGTTGATCAGGCTCGTGTAAGTCTCGCCGAAGCAGAACTCCAGTTGAATCGAATGACCATTACGGCCCCAGTCGACGGACGAATCTTTCGTTTGATCGCTCATCCGGGGGCTCGGATCGGTAGCGGAATGACACACACGGCGGGGTATGACGGGAGTACTGTTGTCACGATGTATCAACCGGATCGATTGCAGGTCCGAGTGGACGTTCGGTTCGAGGACATCCCCAAAGTGACGCTAAGACAACCGGTTCAGATCGACAACCCGGCATTGTCATCACCATTGACCGGCGAAGTTCTCTTTGTCGGTTCGGAGGCAGATATTCAGAAGAATACGCTCGAAGTCAAAGTGGCCATCCCCAATCCACCTCCGGTCTTTAGACCGGAAATGTTGGTAGACGTGACGTTTCTGGCTCCCGTGCAGCCAGAACGTGGAGATGAGGCAACCGAGGAATGGAAGTTATATGTTCCTCGGCAACTCGTCCGGGATGGGGATGATGGTTCGTATTTGTGGGTGGCGGATCAATCGGAGGGCGTTGCCCGGAAGAAGTCCGTGGAAACGGAATCCGCAGGTCGCAGCGGTTTGGTCGAGGTCAGAAATGGTTTGAACTCAACGTCTCGACTCATCGTCGGCGGAATTGAAGATCTCTATGACGGACAACGGATTAAAGTGACCCGCGAAGACACATCCTTGAACCCGAATGGTGCCAGTCCTAGTGGTTCCGGGCAACACCAAACAGCTGATCATCGAGCAAGCGGAGGTAGTTGATAATGGCGTTGATCGAAATTCAAAACGTGACAAAACAGTATCGAAAAGGCGGCGAGTCAATTACGCCTTTGGATGATGTGACCCTAGACATTGAGCAAGGCGAATTTATCTCCTTAATGGGGGCAAGTGGGACGGGGAAGTCTACATTGCTGAATCTGATAGCAAGCATCGACAAACCCGATCAAGGCAAGATCGTAATTGATGGCACGGAGATCACACGGTTGTCCCGCACCAAGCTTGCCAACTGGCGTGCTGCCAATTTGGGATACATCTTTCAGACTCACAATCTCATCCCAGTGTTAACCGCCTACGAGAACGTGGAACTCCCCCTACTTCTTCTACCGATGTCTAGTAGCGAACGTCGGAAGCGAATCGAGATTGCCCTGCAAGCGGTTGATCTGATTGATCGTGCTAACCATTATCCCCGTCAAATGTCTGGTGGACAGGAACAACGCGTTGGAATCGCACGAGCGATTGTTGCTCATCCAAAAGTGATTGTCGCGGACGAACCAACCGGTGACCTCGATCCGGAAACGTCGGATCAAATCCTTGATTTGCTCAAGCGTTTAAACGAACAACTCAATGTCACTCTATTGATGGTGACCCACGATGCCCAGGCCGCTCAAGTTGCCGACAAGCAATATCGGCTCGACTATGGCAAACTCGTTCAGACCGGCGGCCTGTCGAGCGTGACGTCACCCGATCCTGAAGCTCAAACAGTGTTTGAGGAATACGATGGTTAAGTTTCTTCCCTACACGTTCAAAACGCTTTGGCGGCATCGCTCTCGGACGATTCTCACTGTCATGGGTTCGGCGGTGGCGTTGTTCGTCTTCTGCTTTGTCGGTGCGGTGCAAGAGGGAATGAATGATTTGCAGCGTCGGCAGGAAGCCAAAGGGGCACTAGTCGCATTCCAGAAAAATAAGTTTTGCCCGGCAACTAGCCACCTTCCCCAAGACTATGAACAGCAGATGATTGGTCTGGAAGGAGTTCGGGACGCGATTCCGGTTCAGGTCTTTACGAATAATTGCCGAGCTAGTTTGGATGTGGTCGTGTTTTACGGCGTGCCACCGAAGAAACTACAGACGGCCCGTGATTTTGAACTTCTTTCGGGAAGTTGGGCAGAATTTGAGTCGCATCAAGACGCCGCTGTCGTCGGGCAGGCGGTAGCGAATCGGCGTGGTATTCAAGTTGGTGACAAGTTCTCGATCGGTGGACTCAGTGTCAATGTCGCTGGAATCTATACTAGTGACGACCCTGCCGAAGAAAACTACATCTATTCCCACCTGGAGTTTCTACAACGCGGCGCGGGAATGAACCTTGTGGGGACTGTGACTCAAATCGAAGTCCTATTAGCTAGCGGCGTTGACACTGACCGAATGTGTGAGCAAATCGACGATATGTTTCGCGGCGGCCCTGTTGAAACCGACACTAGGCCCAAAGGTATTTTTCAGGCGAAGGCGCTCGGCGATTTGACGCAGTTGATTTCCTTGGCTCACTACTTGGGATATGCGTGTGTCGGGCTTGTACTTGCATTAGTCGCTACGACGACGATTATGTCAGTTCAAGATCGCATCAAGGAACACGCAGTTCTGCAAACCATCGGTTTTACGGGACCAAGAGTGTTCGGTCTTGTGATGACGGAAAGCATCTTGCTAAGTGTTGGGGGCGGAATCCTTGGAGTTGGAACCGCGATGTTAACGTTGAAAGTGAGCAGTCTATCCGTTGGTGCGGAAGCGGTTACGATTGCGTTTACCCCGTCCCTCCGCCTCGCGATGGTCGGCGTTCTCATCTCTGGCGGTGCTGGAATCCTAGCCGGTATCGCTCCTGCATGGCACGCTGCTAATACGGAAATTGTCCCAGCTCTGAGACAAGCATAAGCAGCTTCACTATGGGACGGAATTTAGGAGTCGCGTCCGAGAGCAACGTCGACGTGGCTTCATTGTGTAGGGCTAGTAGAATCGCAGCGGGTGACTACGATTCTACCGTTGCCATATTCTTGATCGTTTCTAATCAATAGCAATATCTAACGCTATTGATGATTAATACTTACGAGGACGAACGCGACCTTGGACTCGCGATGGCAATCCCATGATGCGTAGGAAGCCTTCGGCATCATTCTGGTTGTAGCTACCACCGGCTTCCATACTCGCGATTTCATCGTCGTACAGACTGTTCGGACTTGTCCGACTAGCGACGAGGATGTTCCCTTTATACAGGTTGAGCGTCACTTCGCCGGTCACTGGCTTTTGTGTCTCCTGGATGAAGGCCATCAATGCGTCCATTTTCGGAACATACCAGAAGCCGTAATACACCATTTCCGCGACTTCAGGGCTGAGTCGGTCTCGGAAATGTGTGAGGTCGCGATCGAGTGTTAACTGTTCGAGTTGTTGGTGAGCGGCGTAGAGGACGGTCATGCCAGGGGCTTCATAAACGCCGCGGCTTTTCATCCCAACGAAGCGGTTTTCGACGATGTCAATCCGCCCGACCCCGTTGCGACCACCGATCGTGTTAAGTTCCTCGACCATTTCGAGTGCCGACTTCTTCTCGCCATTGATCGAGACTGGCACGCCGGATTCAAAACCAATGGTGACTTGCTCGGCTTTGTCTGGTGCGTCTTGTGGTGAAACGCCCATACCGAAATCGACAGTGGCAAAACCATCGGTCGTCAGTTCCTCGAGTTTTCCCGCTTCGTAAGAAATGTGGAGGACATTCTCATCGGAGCTGTATGGTTTCTCGACAGAGGCTTTGACGGGAATGCCTTTTTCCTCGCAGTAAGCGATCATTTCTGTTCGGCCGGGGAATTTGTTTCGGAAGGCATCGATCCGCCAGGGAGCAATAATTTCCACACCCGGATCGAGTGCTTCAGCAGCAAGTTGGAAACGACATTGATCATTACCCTTGCCCGTCGCCCCGTGAGCGTATGCGTCGGCTCCAACTTCGCGGGCCACTTGCAAGCAAATCTTCGAGATGAGCGGACGCGCGATTGAGGTTCCGAGTAGATAAATGTTCTCATACTTAGCCTGCCATTGCAGGACGGGAAACGCGAAATCCCGACAAAGTTCTTCACGGACGTCTTCGATTCGCGCCGACTTCGCACCGTTATCGTGAGCTTTCTTCAAGATGGCTTCGCGATCCTCGCACGGTTGGCCAAGGTCGACATACACGCAGTGAACATCGTACCCTTCATCCTGAAGCCATCCCAAAATAACCGAAGTGTCCAATCCGCCCGAATAGGCAAGCACGCAGCTAGGCATCGAAAGTCGTCCGTTGTTGATTGTCAGTGGATAGTCGCATTGTCCGTGTGCACTATAATCGACTCGGTAAGACCGTGCCACGGTTGGAGACTTCCCAACAGTTGGAAAGAAAGATCGTCCCGATGTTCCCTTGGAAAACCAACGAGTACCGGATTTTCGGCCACCAATCCGAGTTTGTTCGACTCGCCGAGGAAACGTTCCCTTTGGTCTGCCGCACGGATTTCATGAAACCGGGCTTTGCACTCATTGATTTGGGGGCGGAATTTGGTTCGCGAGCCATGCGATTAGGGATGTCGGAAGTCTGTGCCCGATTCGACAGCTTGTTCCAAGCTTCGCAAGGAAGGCGACTTGTGACGCGCTCGATGACGCGTTTCGATCAGCAAACGACGACGAAACCTCATGTCGACGGGTCGGAATTGGAGTCCGTGCTCGTCCTTGGCTACGAACCCACACAGGTTCGCAGTCGAATCTTCATGAGCGACTTCAGTGTCTGTGCCGGGACTCAAGGACTCTATCCGGCCGAATTTCTGGAAAAGTTCAATCCGATGTATGCTCATGGTACGAAAATGCTCGAACCATTCACGACCGAATTGACAGCGTTCGACCCAGGCCACTTCCAGATTCTGTTGGTCAACAATAGCTGTGCTCGGGGAAAGTTGAATGGTCGGACGATGCAAGGTGTTCTCCATCACGCGGACGTGCCGGAGCCTCGGACCGATGTTCAACGGATCATCAATTCGATTCTCTTGACACCTGGCCCACGCGATGCCGAGGACACGCTGCCACCGGCGGAACGGCAGCGATTCATGGAATCAGACGAGTTAAGCGAGTATTCGCGAGCGTGACGGTCGAAGCCCGGCGAGACAGGAAGCCGTAGCGGCTTGCTGCCTTCAGCAAATTCATGGCGCGTGTGGTTGCCAAGTTTACGTATGGCGGCGTTTTGACTTGTCAGAACCGGTTCGAGCTTTCGAAGTTCTCTGCTGTGGTTTCGTAGTGACCAAAATGGTCCGCTAGTGACCGAATCCGTACCGTATTCCGTGAAAGACGATCGATTTCCCTAGGTAAAAACGTTTGGCACATCGTTTGCGATATCGTTTTAGGCATTCGCCATCAACATCTATTCCTCAGGGAGAAAAAAACTGATGATTACCAGCGAAGAGCTCAAAGGCAATTGGAATCAACTTCGTGGGAAGGTCGAAGAGCGTTGGAGTCAACTCTCCTCGAATGACCTTGATCAGATCAACGGAAACGTGGATCAGTTGGTCGGCGTGCTGCAACAAAAGACCGGCCAAGCGAAGCAGACGATCGAGCACGAACTTAACGAATTGCTCGACTCGTCTGCACAAAATGCCAGTTCGGTGGCTGAGAAGCTTGGAGCCTACAGCAAAGAGGCCAACGAGTACGCCGCTCAGGTCGCGGAGCAAGCACGGCAACAGTACATGCAGATGGCAGGTGGGGTTCAGGAGGGCTACAACCAAGCCGGCGAGTACGTCAAACAGCATCCTGCTGAATCTGTCGCAGTTGCATTCGGAACCGGCCTGATCGCTGGCGTCATGCTCGGATTGATCGTCCGGCGTTAGTCGAATCGCGGACGCAACTCTCAGTACACAAGTTCGCCTACATGGAGTGAATAGCAATGCATAACGGGACTGAAGCACCAGCTGCTGATCGGACTAGCCAAACGGAAGCCCCTGCGACTTCTCAGCAGCAATCCTCAATCGAGCAACTAACCGAACTTTGTCGCCAACACCCCATGACCTCGTTAATGGTGGGGCTTGGAGTTGGACTTGGAGCCGGATTGTTGGTCGGTGGGGCGATCGGTGGTGGTATGAAATCGCGGACCGATCGATCTTACCTCGACAAAATCAATCGCCGAGTGTCGGACGCCCTTGCCGATGCCATTCCGGATTCGTGGCGATAGTCAATAACTCGACCTCGGTGTCACTACTTCGTAGCGACTTGGTCTATGATATTCCTCGATGGAGGCCGTAGCAGTGAGTGAACTCGATCGCGCGTCACAGATTCGCCAATCTATGGCGTATGTTCGCCATGAGTTGGATGATGAAGTCGATGACATTCGTGAGAGCGCTCACACGCTCGCTGATTGGCACTACTATATCAAGAATTATCCATGGGCTAGTCTGGGTGCTGCGGCAGTCATTGGCTATTTGGTGGTTCCTCGGAAGCTCGTTATCGAACGGCCGGACCCGGAAACGCTTGAAAAGCTGGCCCGCAAGAACCACCTCGTTGTGGATCGCAAGCCAGAGAAACAAGCGAGGACCGGCTTGCTTGGGACAGCCTTCAGCTTCGTGGGTGGCCTTGTACTAAAGACAGCGATGGCCCAGGTCGGTCATCAATTGGCAGCTGCCATGGACACCTCTAAGTCGGGCGATCAATCGGCCAAGGCGGGGGCTCACGTGAATCCTCACTCTCCAAGAGAGGGTTCGTAGTCCACACGACATCATTCGGCAAAGGAATAATAGAACATGCGACATCGTTGGTTGGAGTTGGTTGAACCGTCTCGCAAGGCAGCAGCTAGTGCTCCGCAGAAAGACTATAAGAGTTCACAGTCAGGTAACACGTTAGAGTGGTTAGAGCAATGCACCCGTCAGAAAATTATACAGAATCCGAGAGCCGCTCTGGGAATCGCTTTAATTACGGGGCTGCTGGCCGGCTATTGGGTGAAACGGTAGGGAAAACCCGCCGTCCAGACGCGTCACCGTCAAACGTAATGAATCAAGTTAGCCGATTTGGCGTCGACTTTATCACGCTGGCAGAACTCCAAGCAGAATTGCTTCGGGTTGATAGCCGTGACGCGACGCGGCAACTTGTCTGGCCTCTTGTGCTGTCTGTTGTCGGTCTCGGGTTTATTATCGGCTGTTTTCCGTTGGCAGTATTCGGGATTTCTTGGTGGCTGGCTGCGGTGACTGAACTGTCACTTGCTGGCGCCTCGCTAATTGTTGCTACGGCGGGCTTGATTGTCGCAGCGATCGTCTTCTACGGCGCATGGCGAAGCCTGACTCAAGTATGGCAGTACTTCAATCGCTCGCGTGAAGAATTCAAGCAAAATGTCAATTGGTTCAAACGCACTCTGGCGGATCGCAGTTAATCACTGCGAGGCTGGTGAGTAGCCAATCTTTCAAGATCGCTACAATTTATTGATTTGATATCTCTATCCACCGACAAAAAGGAATTTTCCATGGTAAGTCATGCCACTGCAACAGAGCGAACGCAATCCTCGGACCTGCCAAGACCAGGCGAGTCACTTAACCCCACCGATGACGTTCTTGCCTACGTGAAAACTTACGCAAGACAAAACCCGGGAACGGCTGCACTGTGGTGCTTTGGCGTTGGTTTCATTGTTGGCTGGAAGCTAAAACCGTGGTAAGCGAATCTAAATGACGTTAACGGCCTGAAAGCGTTCCAGCAACAACTGCTCAGTAACGCCGACCCGCTGTGAAGGTAGTCGGCAACCATGGGACTGGTGTCTCTCTTTGATTTGGGGACGCCAGTCCTAATGTCGTATGCAGAGTCGATCAGTAAACTCAACGATTGCTAATCGAGCCCCTAGTGTCGACTGTGCATATAACTGTACTCGGTGTCACACAAAGAAATAGACCTTCACTCGAGTTGGTCTCGTCCGGTCTCCGATCTAATTCTCGTATGAGTCACCTCCCAGATGAATTCCACAACACCGACGATTAAGGACCATGATGTTGAATCGTCTAAGGACGAGTCTCAAACAGGCGAGCAGGACAAGACTCTGATCGGTGGGGCCGAGCCTCACCCGGAGAAAGGCTGGGAGTGGAAACCGGGTCAGCTAAGCTTAGTGATTCTGACCGGTCTGGCGATTCTGCATACTCTTTATTTTGCCAAAGCGGTGCTGTTCCCTGTTACGCTTGCGTTCGTGCTGTTCTTTCTATTTTCGCCAATCGTTCGTTTTCTAACTCGTCTCCATCTACCGGAAATTGTCTCTGCCACAATCGTTGTTTTATCCGCTTCTCTTTGTATCGGCTTGGTCGCCGCTGCACTGTTTGGACCCGCCTCAGATTGGGTCGAACAAGCTCCAGAGACACTCCAAAAAGCCCGTGAACGTCTCAGCTTTTTGATCAAGCCGATCAGCCAAATGAATGAGGCGACTGATAAGGCCGCTGCGATTGCATCGGAGAAAGAGGATGTCGAAAAGGTGGTGCTTGAACAACCTGGCGTCTCAAACGCGATTGTCAACACCACGGCTAACATTGTGGCTGGAGCAGCGATCACAATTGTGATGCTATTTATGATGCTGGCGATGAGTCACCGGACATTGAATACAATCGTTGAGTTGATGCCGAATGTGCATGACAAGCGAGGCGTTGTCGAATTGGTCCGTGATGTCGAGCAAGGCATCTCCAGTTATCTGATCACCGTGACTACCATCAATCTCGTCCTCGGCATTGTTATCGGGATCGCGATGGCACTCCTTGGACTTCCTGACACTGTGCTGATCGGTATCATGGCAGGGACCTTGAACTTTGTGCCCTTCGTCGGTTGCTTTGCCGGAGCCGGCATCACGTTCCTGATCGCAGTCGTCACACTGAATTCGACCGGCATGGCGGTACTAGCACCGATAATCTATATCTCTATCAACTCCCTTGAAGGCAATGTCATCACACCCATGCTGCTAGGAAGACGTATGGAGTTGAATCCAGCGATCGTGTTTCTAGGGATTGTTATCTGGGGATGGGTCTGGGGAATCGGAGGGGCACTGATCTCCGTGCCGCTATTAGGAATCCTCAAAATCACGTGTGACCACTTCGTGAAACTCAAACCAATCGCCCGATTTCTCAATGGCTAGCGTCCGGAGGATTCGAATCCTGGTCTTGATTGAAGGGATGCAGATCGGCAGCAATTATAAGGCGGATCAGAGCACCGGACTACTTTATAAACGTTAAAAGTTGTTTAGCCGAGGCTTTGGACTAAGAGTTGTGGACTTGATGTTCTTAGTCGTTTTGTCCGCTCGAAGAATCTCGGTATCGTCGGGTCTGTGTCATGACAAGAGTTTGCCGGAGTTTGTTGATGTTCAGTGGCTTCAGAATGTGCTGATCGAACCCGGCCTCAAAGGCTCGTTGCTGGTCATCGGGTTGCCCATATCCGGTCAGAGCGATCAGAAATAGAGACTCAAACTCCATGTTGGATCGCAACCGACGTGCAACCTCATAGCCAGAGATGACTGGCAGACCGATATCGATGATCGCCAAGTCTGGTTTTTTCTCTGCAATCAGACTAAGTCCCTCTTCACCATCGCCGGCAATAAACACTTCATGACCGTCCAGGCGAAGGAGATCGGCGAGCATTTCTCGATTGTCGGGAAGATCGTCCACCAATGCGATTCGACAGGGAACCACTTTGTCCCATTCGTCGTCGTCTGTCGGCGTCTCCGTCACATGTGTTTCTTGGCATAGCGGGATGCGGACTTCAAACGTGCTCCCGTGCCCCAATCCTTCACTATGTACATTGACCGTTCCGCCATGCAAATTCACAACGGATTTGACAAGTAAAAGACCAATTCCCAGTCCCCCACCCGCACTCTCTTTGACCCGTCCTGCTTGGACGAACAAATCGAAGATTCGATTACGGTCTTGCGGTTCAATTCCGATTCCATTGTCTTGAACTTGGATGACAGCATGATCGTCTTCAGACGTCAGTCGGAGTTTGACTTGCCCTCCTTTCGGGGTGAACCGGTTCGCGTTGGTCAGCAGATTCATGACCACTTGCTGGAGCCGCATCGGATCGCCATTGACAATTTGGGGGCTCTCAGGAATCTCAGTGCGGAATTCCACGTCTTTCAACAGATGGGTCGCCGCCTCGGCCCAATCCCTAGTTTTCTCGGCTAAATCAAATATCTGTGAATCAAGAACAAGTTTCTGACTAGTAATCCGGGAGACATCAAGTAGGTCGTCCAAAAGACGGCTCATCTGCTGAACTTGACGCGAAATGATTTTGAGCGGCCGGTTACTTGGCTCCGAGGGATCAAACGCGCGTTCTGCCAATTCCAATGCATTGACAAGTGCTCCAAGAGGGTTTCGCAGTTCATGCGAGACCATCGCAATAAATTGATCTCGTCGAGCAAGTGCATCTCGCAGTTCGTGCTGAATTTGGGAGAGTACCGACACGTCATATAGAGTAATGATGACGCCATCAATCCGGCCGTCCATTTGATACGGGAGCGTTCGCAGCAGAATAGTTTGATTATTCTCGTTCGCAAATTCGTACTCGCCGACTTCGCCGCCGTTGAAAACAGTTTTCGCATCTTCAACGAGTCGGGGAACTGCGATATCTCTCGAAAACTGCTCGATGGAAATATGCATACCATCGGGTTCGGTTCCGAGCATCTTGCCGATCAGCGGGGTCCATTTGCGAATCCGCAGATCGGAATCGAGCAATAGCATTGCGACTCCGGTGCTCTCGAGCAAATGGTCCATGTCGTTCGTCAGCACGGTCAATTCATCAATGCGATTCTGATATTCCGCATTGACTGTGTGGAGCTCTTCGTTGACCGACTGCAGTTCTTCGTTAGTGCTTTGCAACTCCTCATTCGAAGCGTGGAGTTCTTCGTTCGAAGCCTGCAATTCCTCATTGCTGGCTTCAAGTTCCTCATTACTGGCTTGGAGATTTTCTTGACTCTCGCGAAGATTGTGTTGGAGTGTTTCGATGCGTTCGTCAGAAATATTATCGAGGTTGTAGTTTACGCTCCGTTCGGCGTCCGGCCGCGTATCCGCTGTTGCTTCAAACTTGATAAGGTAACATTTTTGGTCATTATGGTTTTGTTCGAGCGGGACGACTCTTAACGTCAGAAAGGTCTCGTTGTCGTAGGGAATGTCCTGGTATTGCACCGTTGACTCTTCGCGGATCGCACGTTGCACGGCAGCGGCGACCGGAATTCGGAGTTGGTCGCAAATCAAGTCGTCCACATTCGATGAAAAATTGCCTTTCCGGATCCGCATGTATGATTCGACATCGCCGAACAAATGCAGCACCTTGAGAGATTCGTCGATGAGCAGGCTCGGTGGCATATGGTCCGTGAGCAACTGGTTGAACAACGCCGACTGCGTGCGTTCACGTTGCCGAGAGTTGTCTGCGTGCGCGACGATTTGGGTCGGCTGGCGGAGTTCCCGTGTGAATCGAAAGTCCACGGGGATTTGGACGTTTCGACGTTTTTGGAACATTCGCCAACGACCGTTGACGGTGCTGAATTCTTGCTCGAGGTCCGCAAGTGTTTCACTGGGACCGAGCCAAAGATAGCCTTTGTGTTTCAGGCCAAAATGGAAGAACGATAAAACACGACGTTGTGCGTTCGTGTCGAGATAGATCAGCAAATTGCGACAAGTGATGAGATCAAGTTTTGTGAACGGGGCGTTCTTGAGCAAATCGTGACGAGTGAATACGACGTTCTGCCGAAGTTCTTCTGAGACGCGATAGCCTTCGACAGTTTTCGTAAAATACCGTTTTCGCCGTTCTTCGGAGACACCATCAAGGGCCGCCTCGGAGTACAGGCCGCGACTGGCCCGGGCGACGCTATCTTCATGAGCATCCGTTGCAAGCACAACAAATCCGCCGCGTCGACGGTGAGCCTCAGTGAGTTCCGACAACAAAATTGCGACGGAGTACGCTTCTTCACCCGACGCGCAACCCGCCACCCAAACACGAATCGGCTCGTTGGAAGCCGCATTTTCGAAGATTCGTGGCAAGACATACTGGGCGAGTTGTTCAAACGCGTTTCGGTCACGAAAAAACTGGGTGACGCCAATCAACAAGTCCCGATAGAGCGCATTTCGTTCTTCCGCGTCATTCTCCAAATTCGCGACATACTCATCGAGGGTGGCGAAGTTCCTCATCGAGATGCGTCTTTCGATCCTCCGCAACACCGTGCCAGGCTTGTAATTATTAAAGTCGATGTTGTGGTCTTGCTGCAGTAGCTCGAAGATTCGCTCGACCCCCTCACGTTGCACAACCGGACCGTGTCCCGGTTTCATTATGGAGGAGTTACGCATGCTTGCGTTTGACACTTCTTGCCCCACGATCGCTTCGATGAGGTCTTCGGCACTGTGAACGCTCTCAATGCAACCTGTGTCGACGGCAGCCTCGGGCATACCAGAAAACTGAGCGGATTCAACGGACTCGGCGAAAACCTGCCCTCCAGCCGCACGGATGGCGCGAACGCCTCGAGCACCATCGGATCCAGTTCCCGAGAGTACGACACCAACCGCCTGCGGCCCGTAAGCTTTCGCCAGCGATTCAAAGAGATGGTCGATCGCATGGGGCGGTTCGTTCCGACGATGAATCGGTTCGACACGAAAACGACCTTGCTCGACAGTTAACTTGGTGCCCGGCGACGCGAGGTAAATCGTGTCGACTTCCAACGGGTCGCCATTCTGGGGTGTGCGAATTGGTAGCGACGTATTCCTCGCGAGCAACTCGTCCATGTAGCTCTTGTGGTTGGGCGACAAGTGCTGCATGATCACGTAGGACAGCCCGGTATTGGCTGATGCATAATTCAGAAAGCGTCCCAGTGATTGAAGACCGCCGGCGGACGCGCCGATTCCAACAATTCGGTGAGGAGTTGTTGGGTTACTCCGTTTGTCCGAAGGTGAGTGTTCAAGTAGGCTCATGTTCGATGATGCCAAGAGATGAAGATGCGACAATTCGGTATCGACACGATGTGAGCCAATCGAGGGTCATCGGTACGTATTTACAGTTTCCCAATGCGCAGGGTGGCATCTCCGGCTTTCATAGGCGGATCATACCTACCATATTCTGACCGGATACATTGGTCAACCGGCTAATTTGAAAGGTGTACTTGTCGTATTGGGATGAAGGAATACATGTGGTCGAAACTCGTCGTTCGTATCCGTACATTTTTCACCAGTCCTTCGAAATTGCCAGTGGCGATGGATATAATTTTGAAAATTCATTTCGATGACTTTCCGCGACGCCAACCGATGTGGGAAACCAAAATGAAAGTGCGGCTACGAAGTATTGCGTTTTGGACGATCTTCGTTGTCGAATCGATTACGCAATTTTCGACGTCCGCCGTTTCGGCAGCGGATCGGGTCGAGTTTGACCGGGATATCCGCCCGATTCTCTCCGATGCTTGTTTCACCTGTCACGGTCCCGATGCTGAGCAACGTGAGGCCGATCTGCGGTTGGATCTTTCAGCCGATGTGTTCGCTGAGCGGGATCCGCGAATCGTTGTTCGGGGGGCTCCTGACAAGAGTGAGCTGCTCCGAAGAATCACTTCGAAGCACGACTACGAACAGATGCCACCGCCCGAAGCGGTTCGACAGTTGAGTGATCGCGAGAGGCAACTGATCCGGACATGGATTGCCGAGGGGGCAGAATGGTCTGGTCATTGGGCTTTTCAGTCGGTCCAGGAGCCGTCGATCCCAATGGTTTCCGAAGAAGTTCGTATCGAAAACCCGATTGATCGCTTCATCCAAAGCAAGTTGGCGACTTCGCCTCTTTCACCGAGTCCAACGGCTTCCCGAGAAACGTTGATCCGCCGTTTGACGCTGGATTTGACCGGTCTGCCACCGACAACGAGCGAAGTCGACGCATTCCTGGCAGATGATTCGCCGAATGCCTACGAGAAAGTCGTGGATCGGTTGTTAGCTTCGCCACGGTACGGCGAGCGGATGGCGACGGCGTGGCTCGATGCGGCTCGGTATTCCGACTCCAACGGCTACCAACAGGAGAAGACACGGACTTCCTGGCCTTGGCGTGATTGGTTGGTGTCGGCGATCAATGCGAATATGCCATATGACCAATTTACGATCGAGATGCTCGCTGGCGATCTCCTTCCCAACGCGACAAGGGATCAGCAAGTCGCGACGGGCTTCAACCGTAATCACATGCTCAACGGGGAAGGCGGACGGATCGCGGAAGAGTCCCGGGTGGAATATGTTGTCGATCGTGTCGAGACCACTGCCACCGTATGGTTGGGCCTGACGTTGGGGTGTGCACGCTGTCACGATCACAAATACGATCCGCTCACGCAAAACGAGTTTTATCAGTTTTACGCCCATTTCAATAGCATCGACGAACGTGGCAATGTCGATCGCGGCGGAAACGCGAATCCTGTGATCGACTTGCCGAATTCCAGCCAAATCCGACGTGAACGCGAATTGCTAAAGCAAATCACGCTCGATGAACAAGCCGTCCGCGTCGCGACTTCCGAGGAAAACGTTGCAGCCTGGGCTCGTTCCGTCGAGCAACAGGCGGGGGTTCCAGTCGGGCAGAAATGGCCCGCGATTGCTGGTCTTCCGGAAGCTGTGATGAAGTCTCTGCAAGTTCCCGAAGCGAAACGAACTCGCGATCAACGAGGGGCGTTACGCGAGCATTTTCAGAAGACGAACCCGGCGGTTCAAAAAGCCCAACAGAAATTGAACCAACGCCGGGCTGCTTTGGATCGGCATCGGAAATCCTATTTGGAAACCATGGTGATGCGGGACCGAAAGGAACCGCGGAAAACGTATCGCCTTATCCGTGGCCAATGGGACAAACCTGATACCAGCGTGGAATTGTCGCCCAGCACCCCGGCAATTTTGCCACCGCTTGCCGAGAACTCACCCGCGAATCGGTTAACGTTGGCTCGCTGGTTGGTGCGGAAAGACCATCCATTGACGGCGCGGGTTGCGGTCAACAGAGAATGGCAACGGTTCTTCGGCCAAGGCTTGGTGACCACCACCGAGGACTTCGGCACGCAGGGGGAACGGCCAACGCATCCGAAGTTGCTGGATTGGCTCGCATGGCAATTCATGGAGAATGGTTGGAGCTTGAAACGTTTGCATCGACTAATTGTGATGTCAGCGACCTATCAGCAGTCGTCAGAAGTTTCACCGTTACATCTCGAACACGACCCGTACAACCGCCTACTTGCCCGTGGTCCGCGGTTTCGCCGGACTGCCCAAGTCATCCGGGATCAAGCTCTCGCCGTTAGCGGATTGTTGGTCGAACAGATCGGGGGCCCGCCGGTTTATCCCTATCAGCCGGCCGGAGTTTGGCAAGAGATGACACTTGGGAAAATCACGTATCGGCAGGATCACGGCCCGAAGCTGTACCGTCGGAGTCTCTACACATTTTGGCGACGCAGCGTTGGTCCGACGATGTTGTTCGACACACCCGCCCGCCAAGTTTGTAGTGTGCGACCAAGCCGAACAAACACTCCGCTGCACGCATTGACCTTGCTCAACGAGACCGCGTTTGTCGAAGCTGCACGGGTTTTCGCAGAGCGAATCATGGCAGAACAATCTCAGCCTTCCGATCGGCTCCGCATCGCGTTTCGACGCGTCACTTCCCGTTGGCCGACAGACGCCGAGTTGAAAACATTGATGGAGATTCTCGTCACGACTCGGAACCAATACCAGTCCGATCCCGTCGCTGCCAATGAATTGATCGCCATCGGTGAGTTCCCGCTTAGCGGGCAATTTGAACCAATGGAACTCTCGGCGTACACCGGCGTGATGAATGTGATCTTCAATCTCGATGAAGCGATCACGAAAGAGTAGAATACACACCGAACTCAAATTTATGCGTGTGAATTGATGAATCCGTTGCAGGAACATTTTCGGAATATCACCCGTCGCGAGATCCTGGGGTGGGGCGGCTACGGACTCGGTACGGCTGCTTTGGCGACGTTGCTTTCGGATCGCTCAGCGGTGGCGGATTCGTCATTGAATCGCAATGCGCTGCCGGGCTTGCCACATTTCAAGCCGCGTGCGAAGCGGGTCATCATGCTACTGCAGTCTGGTGCACCGTCACACGTCGATCTTTTCGATCACAAACCCCTGCTGGCGAAACAGCGGGGAAAGGAAATCCCCGAATCTGTCCATCAAGGGCAAAAACTTTCCACAATGACTGCCGGTCGGGGGAAACCTTGTCTCGGTGCGATCGCTCCCTTTCGGCAACACGGTGAAACAGGCACCTGGATTTCCGATTTCCTGCCCCACACAGCGAATGTTGTGGATCGTCTGTGCCTCGTAAAAAGCGTGAAAGCCGAGGCCGTCAACCATGCTCCGGCGATGACATTTCTTCTCACCGGAGCTGAACAACCTGGCCGTCCTAGCATGGGCGGGTGGTTAGCGTACGGGCTTGGTTCGGACAACGACGATCTTCCCACATTCTGCGTGATGACGTCGCGGGATCAGGAAGGAAGTTGTGGGCAACTCTTTTACGATTTCTATTGGGGAAGTGGTTTCCTGCCGACACGCTATCAGGGAGTGAAATTTCGGGGCGGCGGTGATCCCGTACTCTATCTGTCGAATCCCAAAGGCATGAGTCGCGCCGTGCGACGAAACTTGCTCGACGGGTTGCAGCGGATGAATCAACACCGTCTCGACGCCGTCGGTGATCCGGAAATCGCGACGCGAATCAGTCAATACGAGATGGCGTTTCGCATGCAACAGAGTGTCCCGGAACTTACAGACCTCTCACGCGAAACCAAAGCCACGCTGGACTTGTACGGTCCCGACGTCGAGCGACGTGGTTCGTACGCATACAATTGCTTGATGGCTCGGAAACTCGCGGAGAGTGGAGTTCGGTTTGTGCAGTTGATGCACTCCGGTTGGGATCAGCATCAGAATTTGCCGACGCAACTCATCCACCAGTGTCGCGATACCGACCAACCCTCGGCCGGTTTGGTTCAAGATTTGGCCAATCGCGGATTGCTCGAAGATACGCTTGTCGTTTGGGCCGGCGAATTCGGACGAACTCCTTTCGGTCAAGGGGATATCAATAACCCCAAAAAGCACGGTCGCGATCACCATCCCTACGCCTATACTGTTTGGATGACCGGAGGTGGCGTGCGTGAGGGGTTGTCATATGGACGCACGGACGACTATGGTTACAACGTCGTTGAGAACCCTGTTACGGTTCACGACCTGCAAGCTACGATTCTTCACTTGCTCGGAATCGATCACGAACGCCTCACCTATAAATTCCAAGGACGACGATTTCGTCTAACTGACGTGCATGGACACGCGGTGAAAGACCTGTTCACTATATGAGTACATCCGATTCGACTACCGAACTCCCCTGCCTCGTTCGTCGGGAAGTGGTGGAAACCGCTCAGACGTTGATTGTGAAAATTGGGACGAACGTCCTGTCTAACGCCGACGACACGTTGAATGTGGAACGCATTCGGCACATCGCGGAGCAAATCCATCTCGTTCGAGAAACCGGGCGGAAGGTGGTGATTGTCACAAGCGGTTCCGTCGGTGCCGGGATGGGGTTGTTGGGACTGACCGAACGCCCTAAAGATTTGCCACACCTGCAAGCCGCTGCCGCAACCGGCCAAGCGCACCTGATTCGTCTGTACGACGACTGCCTGCGCCCGCACGGTTATCACGCAGCTCAACTCTTGCTGACTACTAGCGACTTCAAAGAGCGTTCTCGCTATTTGAATGTTCGCAACACATTGCACACGCTGTTCGAATACGGTGCTGTCCCGATTATCAACGAGAACGATACGATCAGCGTGCACGAGATCAAGTTCGGAGACAACGACCACCTCGCAGCGATGGTCACTCATTTGTTTGCTCAACCACTGTTGGTGATTCTTTCGGTGGTCGACGGACTGTTTGACGGGGACCCGTCACAACCGGATAGCCATCGAATCTCACTAGTTGATCGCTGGGACAATCAACTGCTCAATTGCACGGTCGCGACCGGTAGCACGCGAGGCACCGGAGGCATGCGATCGAAGCTTCACGCCGTTCACAAGGCAACCGCCGTTGGGGAAAATGTCGTCATTGCGGACGGCACACGTCCCAACGTGCTTCAGCAAATTCTGGCTGGCGACGATATCGGCACCCTGTTCATGGCTGAAGGCATGAACGTGCCGGCTTGGAAACGCTGGATCGGCTATACCGTGGCTCCCAAGGGGCGAGTCGTCGTGGATGCCGGTGCACGACGAGCGATCGTCGAGTCGGGACGATCGCTCCTAGCCATCGGGGTCACTCGGGTGGAAGGAGAGTATGCACGCGGTGAAGCGGTTGCGATCGTCGATGAGTCCGGTCAGGAATTCGCCCGCGGACTGTCGAACTACGATGCCGCCGATACTAGAAAGATCCAAGGTTGCCACACCGAAGATTTCACGATGATTCTCGGATGTCTGCCCTACTCCGAACTCGTGCATCGAGATAATTTGGTCGTCACCGACCATTGAGAAAATTTCAGAAAAAATGAAGATTCAATTTGCTCAGGATGCAACGGCGAGCTAGGTTTCTCTCAAGTTGAACTCTCTGACAATGTTCAGCAACTAAAGCGATTCATAGGACACCGGGGCGGCCAGCCTCTCGCGGTGGACCCAGATGCGGGCTTGGCTTGTGTTTGCCAAAAAAACGTTGCATCCCATCCGGCAAAGATTTCGGTGTTTTCATGCTTGATAGCATACTTTACACACTCTCCTACTATGTTCGCTATTACGGCAACTTTCTTGCCAAGCAATGGCACAACATGACACCAATGGGTTACGGTTCGCTGCTGATCAGCATCGGTCTGTTCGGCTATATCTTGATGAAAAGCGGTACCAAGAAGCCGGGACAATAATGGGAACGACGGCGGACCTTCGACAATTCCGATCGTGTGACGGAACGACTCAAAAATGACGGCCAGAGTTTGGCATGTTCACGTTGAACATTCCGGTTAGGCAAAGCTCTCGAGATTTTGGATTTTCTGGCGTATCATCACGCCACGAATGCCGATGAATGGTCTACCGCTGAGTTCGTTCGGTTTCATATGGTGAGCAATACACCGGACAAAACTCAGTGGCATAAATTGACGATGACCGTGGTCTGGCTTGCAACGATTCCGTCGGAGGTGCCAGAAACAACTTATCGACCTGGCTTCGTCCCCCAATACGTCCGGCATTGTTCGAGACGGTTGGTAGTCAGGCGTTCTTAAAGCGACCCCACCGTCGCAATCACAAACCGGACCACGACCGCAACACCTCCATCGAGGTGTTGCGGTTTTTTTGTGTCCATCATCCACCCTGCTCCAGTGGATCGTCCGACGCCAGGTTGAAAATCCAGGCATCAGGAATGCATTGCTCGATGACCGCCCGTGCCAGATTGACCCAACGATCAGAAGTATCGAGGATGGCACTGTCGGCACTCACGACGACTTCTTTCTCGACTTTGAGCAATGCGTCTGGATCGTTGACCAATTCGGCTGACCAACACCACCGGTTCGCGGCGGCAACCTCTCGAATTAACCGTGCCAATCGACCGCTATTGGAGACGGGCCGATCGAGCAACCAGTGACAGTCCGTTATTTGGTGTTGGGACAGAAACTCTCCCAGCAACAATAGCGCCGGACGGGTTTCCTCGACCTTTCGGTAACTTCCATGCATGCTCGCCATATCGCGAGCCACATGGTCTCGCCCCATAAGCACGACTCCACCGGCCAGTGCGGCTTCTAATGTGGTGATGAGATTGAATCCATCAATCGCAAGCACCTGCCCCGGTAAATCTCTGAGTTCCACTTGGTGTCTCGCTCGGCGGTGAAGAGACCAATCGCTGCAACTAGAACGAATGACAGCGGTTCTCTGTCGATCGGTCAATTGGAATCGGTCACCGACCAGTTTGAGAGCCGAGCGAACACTGTATTCACGCGAGAGCAGCCATGAGAGATGCTCGACCGCGACTCTGTGAGTGTCCTGATGCGTTTCGCAAAAGAAGGAAGCATCGTGAGGATGCGGTCCACGGTGCTTTCTTAAGTCCGCCATAGAAATTTCAGACCTAACCAAGATTACCTGAAAAACTCCTCATCAGAACCCGAATTCTTTGCCAGGTCTTCTGAAGTCGCTGTATCTTGCGAGTTTTTCTCAACTGACTCAGTTTGACAGCCGAAATCAGTAGCTAGTGGAAAGTGAGTTCTGATCGAAATGATAGCGAGGGAGAGACGAATGGTCTGCGCATCAGATAATGACCGAGTTCGATTGGAGAATGCAATCGGCCGACTGGAGCAACTGGCAAGCCGTCTGAACGGAGGCAGCGAAGAATCACAATACAATGCCCAAACGCTCAACTCAGAATGGCATCAGGAATGGCAGGGCCGAGAAAACGAACTGATCGAAAAGCTGATGCGACTTGATATGACCCAACCGACAACGTCCACGCAAGACGGTTGGCGAGTGATTCATTGTGATGAATAGAATCTGAGAGATGGTCTTTGCCAGCGAAGTGCTGCCCGTGTGACGGATAGAAGAAAAGCCTCCGAGAAAAGAACACCAAGTTTGTTGCAAATGGGAAATGGGGAACTGGTTGCAGAGTGGGTCGAGCTGCAATCAGGGGTGAGTTTGCAACAGGTTAGGTGTTTTGGTCTTTCTCGAAGGCTTAGCTGGGCAGAATTTTGAGTTGTCCATATTGGACACCAGAAGTATGAGAGCAGGTTGTGTGCCAAAATCTTTGTTTTCTACTTGTCGAAGAAATGTGTAGATGCAGGATTAGTTGGTTTTATTCTGTAAGTTGTTGTTTTTAAAGTGTTTGTGGCATTTGGTTTGTCTGTTGTCGTTTCGTGCATCGAGCCGTCACGTATCCGGCCGATATTTTATTGGCGCGTTTTGTCGGCGCCGAGAATTGTAGTTTCGGCGCTGGGCAATTACACTGGGATCGATTGAAACTATTCTTCGGCGCAGTGAACTTTGTCCATGTTTCGATTCCGCAGTCGAATTACCCTCCTTGTCGGCGCGTTGACCTTTATCTATGCCGTCTTGGCAATCGGATTCGTCGCAACGAGTCCAGATTTGGGGGTTCGAACGGTTCTGGTTGATCGGGATCTCCAGGATGCGGTCGGGGAACCTTTGGGAGTGGAGATTCGGACCACTTCAAACATTGTTTCTAGCGGGCCACGATTGGCCTCTGGTGCCCGATTGTTGAGGATTGGCGATCAACCGATCTACAGTTCGGTTGACTTCGTCCAAAGCATCGATCGACTGAGATCAAGTAAAATCCCCGTCGGAGGGCATCTGCCGGCAGGTTTCGAACCAGGCTTGCTCCAGGAGATGGATCGATTAGGTCTCCCCACGCTGATCGATGTCACGGATAGCGGACGATGGGTGGAAGTCGAGTTTGCGTCGTCCATACTTGGGGCAGAACCGGAGAGCTGGCAAACGCAAACGACCTGGCTGAAAGTTCAGTCACTGCCATTTCAAGAGCTGGCGTTGTCGCTCGTATGGTTTGTGTTGCAGGTCGGGTTCTGTGTCTTATCAGGATGGGCATTGTGGCAGCGGCCGTTTGATCGTACGGTCCGAATCTTCTTTCTGATGTGCACGATCACGCTCGGCGCGTATGTCGCCGGGCAACACTGGTGGATTGTCTCGGCGAATTGGTGGCTGCTGTTGCCGCTCGTTATTTGTTTGGCAATGACTCCACCCATCGGATTGCACTTCTTCTTGCTATTTCCTCGCCCGAAGCGGTTTTTTCAACATTTTCCCGTCTCGACACTGACCGCGATCTATGCCATTCCCGTTGGAATGATCTTCCTCGCTGTCTATCAGTTGGCTCGAATCGGTTCGCTTCACGAGGCGGGATCAGAGAAAACCGGTGAGTTGCTGCTTCAACTCCATGCTTTGCGGTCGTTGGTGCGAATCTATTCGGCGGCAGCAGCGGCCTACTTGGTGTTGAATTTGGCGACCGTGTTTCTGAGTTACCGGAACGTTCGCGATGCGTCTGAGAAGAGCCAACTGCGTTGGATTTGTTTGGGAGGCGGAGTGGCTGGCTTGTTGCTCTTCGCGACATTGGTCATTGGGCTGACGCGAGAAAGCGATTTTGCCACCGGAGCGGCCAGGTGGCCTTTGTTCTTGGCGAGTCTGGCGTTCATGTTCGCGTACTCGGTCACGATTGTCCGTCACAAGTTGATGTTCGTCCGGCAGTCGGTTAGTCGCGACGTTCTCTACTATCTAGCGAGCAACCTGTTGACGGCGGTGATTAGTCTCACGATTGGGGCGAGCATTCTGCTGCCGCAATGGTTGCGAATCACGATTTCCGTGCAGCAAGCACTCATTATCGCAATGGTTTGCTCGGTCTGTGTTCTGCTTCTGCTGTGGCTGCGCGACTTGGTGCAACATCTGATCGACCAACGCTTTTTTCGTGAAAATTCGAGATTGGATACCGTCGTCAGTCAGATCAACGCTGCCAAAGGACGGCTTGGCGATACGCAGTCCGTCAGTGAGATGGTTCTTCAGTTTTGCCATGATGGTTTGGGGGTCGAACGTGGGCTGTTGTATTTGCAAACAGAACCGGATGGCCCGTTCTATCTGAGTGCTTCACGAGGTGTCTCTAGCGCTGACCCAAATATTCGGCCGCAAGTTTCGTTCTTGGAGCATGTTCGAGAGGAGGGCGCGATCCAGCGTGTGCCCGCTTCTGGAACAATCCTCCCACCCGAGCAACGGGTCATCGACGAATTGAAGATGGATCTCGTCTATCGCTTGCGAGCGGGAGCACAAACGGAGGGACTGATATTCCTGGGCGGCAAGCGGTTGACCGGGTTCAGTTCCGAAGACCTGGCGTTTCTCAATTCGGTCGCGCAGATTGCCACGTTGGCATTGCAAAATGCTCGCATTGTGGATCAGAACATCACGCGGCTCAATGATGAATTGAACGCAAGATTCTTGAAACTCAAAGAGCAACAGCAGTTAATTCATGTGCTCGAAGGAGAACTCGCGCGGGTTCATCAACCGGATATTGAAGTGAAGGAGTCTGCGGGGGCACCAGCGTTCCGCCGCGATTCGTTCAAGGGAAGTAGCCCGCGTATTCGATCCGTTCTTGACACCGCTCAGAAGGTTGCTGCGAGTGAATCGTCAGTGTTGATTCGCGGTGAAAGCGGCACGGGTAAGGAAATTCTCGCGCGGCTTCTGCACGACAATAGTCCGCGAAAAGATGGCCCATTGGTCCGTGTGCACTGTGCGGCACTTTCACCGGGATTGTTGGAAAGTGAACTCTTTGGCCACGTCAAAGGGGCATTCACCGGCGCGAGCGACAACCGAACTGGGCGGTTCGAGTTGGCCAACGGAGGCACGTTGTTCCTTGATGAAATCGGCGACATTTCTCTGGAAACGCAAATCAAATTGCTGCGGGTCTTGCAGGAACGGTGCTTCGAGCCAGTGGGGGGAAATCGCACGGTGCATGTCGATGTCCGCCTGATTACAGCGACCCACCAAAACTTGGAACGACTAATTTCTCAAGGGAAGTTTCGGGAAGATTTGTTCTATCGGCTGAACGTGATCAGCTTGACGCTCCCGCCGCTTCGAGAACGCCGGGGAGACATTCCGGAATTGGCTATGCACTTTCTGACGCAGGTGGCCAATCGGCAGAAGCTCCCGCGTCGCAATTTGCAATCGGAAGCGATGGCGGCCTTGGAACGATATGATTGGCCAGGGAATATTCGGGAACTGGAAAACGTCATCGAACGGGCCAGTGTGCTCGCCGAAGATGGTCGGATCACCTTGAAAGAGCTTCCGCTACCGATATCGAAAGCGAACCCGCGACGCGAGCGGTTAGAAACACTCCCGACGGAGATTCCAGAGCATCAGGAAGCCGTTGCGGAGTCCGAATCCAGTGACGAGGAGTCGCGGAAGATCGTGAAGCGTCCACCAAGGCGTAGTCGGCGGGGACGTCCGGAATCGAAGAGTGCTCAAGAGCGGGAGTCACTTGAGCAAGCATTGAATCAATGTGACGGCAACAAAGCCGAGGCTGCTCGCATGCTGGGTATTCCGCGAAGCACGTTTTACAGCAAGTTGAAAAAATACGAGTTGTCGTAAGACCACGCGAAGCTCACGGGCTCGCTTCTTGTTCCCGCTGTTTGACGAATTCGATGATGGCTTCGGCTCCTTCTTTGAGCGGCCGCAAATCGTGACCGTGTCCACGAAGTTGGTGTGCCGCCATTCGACATCGTCCACCCGCTCGGCAGAATAGGTAGGCAATCTTCCCCTGTGGCAAAAGGTCGTGGATGTTCGGCGACGAAGGGGCATCGAGAATTTGGCTCAGAGGGATTCGTTCGGCTCCTGGCACCGTCGATTCCTCCCATTCCGATGACTCGCGGACATCGACAAGCACCGCGTGACCAGCTTGAACGTGTTGGAAGACGGTTTGCAACGAATCTTCGGTATGGGGCGGCGCTTGGAACCAACTCCCGCGACAAGCCGCTTTAACGAGACGAGCAAGAAATCGGAGCGAGACCATTTTCATCCTAAGGAATGGTTAAGAATTCACCGTATGGTAGATTCTTGCGGCAGCCGCTGGAATAATCTGGATTCGCACAGTTCCCGCCAATCAGGACTTTCTACCATGCACCTTCATCAATGCTGCTTGATTTTGTTTGCGATCATGCTGAATTGGTCCAAGGCGATTGCATCGGACTGGCCTCAATTTCGAGGGCCGAATGGAAACGCAACGGCCGCGGATGCGAAGATTCCTACCGAGTGGTCAGCGACTCAGAATATTCGCTGGAAGACGGCACTTCCCGGTCGCGGTTCGTCGAGTCCCATCATTGAGGGAGATCGGGTCTTCTTGACAGCATACTCGGGATATGGTGAGTCGGTCGAGAAACCGGGTCGAAAGAAAGATCTCAAGTTGCATGTCTTGTGCTTTCGATTGTCGTCCGGTGAGCTGATCTGGGATCGGTCCACCCCTGGCAGCCTCGAGACTCAACGTGTGACCAATCGCGTGGTTGACCACGGATTCGCAACGGGAACGCCGACGGCTGACGGTCAGGCCGTGTACGCATTCTTTGGCGTTTCCGGCGTGGTCGCCTACGATTACGACGGCAACAAGCTTTGGCAGACTTCGGTCGGAACCGGCACCGCCGGGTTTGGTTCAGCGTCTTCGCCGGTGGTCTTTGAGGACCTTGTGTTCGTCAATGCAAGCATTGAGAGCCAAACGCTTTATGCATTGAGTAAGTCCACTGGCGAGGTTGTTTGGAAAGCCGACTCGATTATTCGATCGTGGACAACGCCATGTGTTGCTGCCGTTCCTGGAGGCGGTTATGAAGTTGTGCTGAATCAGACCGATCAGATTCTCGCGTTCGATCCAAAGACCGGCGAGAAACTTTGGACGTGCGAAGCCATTGATGACTATGTCGTGCCGGTTCCTATTTCCCATGACGGTGTCGTGTATTGTCTGGGGGGACGAAGTAACCGGGCGGTCGCCGTCAAGTTGGGTGGACGCGGTGATGTTACCGAGACGCATCGGCTTTGGCGGGTCAACACGGGAGCGAATGTGACCAGCCCGGTTTACTTCGACGGGCGGATTTATTGGGCGAGTGATAAAGCGATCGCGAACTGTCTAGACGCGAAAACCGGTGAGATTGTGTATCGCGAACGGTTACCGACGCGGGCACGAATTTATGCCTCGATCGTGCGTGCGGGCGAGTGGTTCTATATCACCACGCGGGATGCTGGTGTCGTCGTGGCGAAGGCCGAACCGACTTTCAAAGAGCATACACGAAACGTCATCGAAACCGACTCCGGTCTCCTGAATGCCAGCCCCGCGATTGGCGATGATGTCATGTTGTTGCGGACCGACTCATACCTTTACGCGATCGGTCACGATTCAAAATAGTTTGGACTCCTTTTGTTTCTGGGGAATGTTGGAAGAATGCGGAAATTTTTTGTTTGGATGTCTGTCATGGTCGTCATGAGCAACTCTGCTTTCGCGGAGCGACCGTTGATCATTGCTCACCGTGGGGCGTCGCACGCTGCCCCGGAAAATACGTTGTCCGCTTTTGAGTTGGCGTGGAAGCAGAACGCCGATGGAATCGAAGGCGATTTCTATCTCAGTGCTGATGGCGAGATCGTCTGCATTCATGACCGAACAACGAAACGAACGGGCGATCGGAATTTGAAAGTCGATCAATCGACACTCGCGGAACTGCGTGCGGTCGATGTTGGAAAGTGGAAGGACTCGCAATACGCCGGAGAGAAAATTCCAACTCTCAAGGAAGTTCTCAAAACAGTGCCGGATGGCAAGCTCATCTACATCGAAATCAAATGCGGTCCGGAAATCGTCCCCGTGTTAAAGCGTCAACTCACCGAAACGCAATTTCCGCTGGAGCAAGTCCGCGTGATTTCGTTCAACGAGGACGTGGTAAAAGCAATCCGAACTCAGATTCCGACCGTCACGATCAATTGGCTGACCGGGTTCAAACGCAAAATTGGACGCTGGCAGCCGTCCCCAAAATCTCTTCCAACAAAGCTCGAGCAACTTGATGCCAGCGGGATTGGAACGCAGAACAAGCTGGACGCGGTTTCCGCGGAACTCGTGCAAGAAATCCACGAAGCCGATCGGCAGTTTCATGTCTGGACCGTGGATGACGTGGCGGAGGCGAGTCAGTGGGTGCAATTGGGAGTCGATTCCATTACCACCAACAAACCGAAACTGTTGCTCGACGCCCTTGCACGATAAGAACGGAACCCACGCACGCTGTCGCAACGCAGTTTCTTGAGACTCAACCGGCCTCGGTCTTCAACTGACGCAGTAAGCGACTCGTCGGTTTCAAGGTTCGACTTCGAAATTGCACTGAGACGCAACTCATCAAAAAACGGACCTGTGTGAAATCGCCTTGCTGGCAATTTCTCACAGGTCCGCGTTGTTTGAACGACAGACTACTGGAACGGCTGGTTCAGTTGATAGAATTCATCTGCAGACCCGCCTTGAGAACTTGTTGGATTCGCTGCTGACTATCCATCAAGTGGGCTCGCGAGTAATCGTCGAGTTTTACCTTGTCATTCTTCAGCAACTCGGTCAGTTTGGCATCGAGATTTGTCAGATGCATCCGCGCGAGTGCGCGAGCATCTTCGGGATAACCGTAGCCCCGAGTGACCAGTGCTGCAAAGTCTTTGAGAGCCATTCGCTGCAATCCTCGGCGAAAACTCGAAACATACGGTTTGCGAACGGTGTAGTCGCCAGCGGTCGGTGTGGTCCACTCCGAGAAGATGCTATCTGAGAGCGTTCGCAAGTGCTCTGCAAGAGTGTATGCCTCGGTGTCCGCTGAGACCTTGAGTTCACCATCATGCAGTCGGCTGAGAGTTGTGGAACTGAGCAACTCACCCAGAATTCTTGACTGCATCATTTCGACGTAGTCATGAATCGGGTAGTCAATTCGACTGGAGAAGTTCATTCCCCAGTGGTTCCAGCGTGATGCGGCCAAGTGATTCAGTAATTCGGGGTCGTACTTCGGAGTTCCGAACGTAGTTTCGGTGAGGAGTTTCATCGCCTCACGCTGTTTGGCGGCTTCAACCACCTGGAATGGTGGGCGAGCGTTCTTGTCGCCTTTGTGGTCGCGATGCACGTACAGTCCGCCCGGGAAACGCGCGGCAAACAAGGCCGTCCGCCAGTACTCGCTGAACAGCATCCCGAATGCTTGTCGAACCTTCTGGTACCCTTCACCGTCTTTGCCGACACGCTCCAAGACCTTCGACAACAACTTCGTCGAATGATCCATTCGTGCGCGAGCAAATTCAATTGGGTTTTCACCCAGGTCGAATCGGTTTGTCAGTGGATCGGAATCGTACGAACGGGTGTCTTCGTCCGTCAGGTAATCCAAGCCATCTTCCGCACCACGGCTGGCGATTTTGTTGAGTTCTTCATCATTCGCATCGACTTTGTAACCATATTCGATAGCCCATTCATCGTATGGACCAATCGTCGGCGTGTAGTACGGCCCTTGTTTGCTTCCTTTGGGAGCGATGTTCGCAGGCGTATAATCCATAACACTGGCGACCGTCGGCTGATCCGAGTCGACCGGCAAACTGTTAATCTCTTTCAGGGATTTCCAGCTTGAAGCTTTGAAGTTGTGTCGCAAGCCGAGTGTATGACCAACTTCGTGCATCACCACTTCTTTCAACGCCTGATGGATGAACTCATCGGGAAGTTTTCCCTCAGAGTCGGCCTTCTGCATTGCGATGAGCGCCGTCGCCGCAAAGCCCATTTGTTGTTGCATACCGTGACCAAGGGAGCAATCTCTCGCGGCGATTTCTGCTCGCTTGGATTCCGGGAGAATCTGCGGAATGCCGCCACGACCGTCTTGAACGGGAAGCGATGACGGATTCTTCTGCGTGGGCAACACGCCATTCGTGATGCGTGCGACTTGTTCCGGGCTGAACACTTCCCAGTCTTCCGTCCAGTAGCGGAGAAAACTTGCGTCGAAAATGATATCCGCATCGAGGATTTGCCCGGTCATAGGATTAACGCGACTCGGTCCCATTGCGAAACCCGCTTCGGCAGTGATCCAGCGGAAGGTGTTGTAGCGAACGTCTTCCGGATCCCAATCGTCTTCTTCACGTTGTTGGCGAACTTCGATTGCTCCGTCGAAGCCAAGTTTTCGGAATGCCTTGTTCCACTCCAGAATTCCGGCTTTCACATACGGACGCAGCTCAATCGGCACAGTCTTTTCGATGTAGAACACGATCGGTTCTTTGGGTGGCGAGAGTTCCGCGTCGGGGGCGGCCTTCTCAAGCTTCCAGCGATTGATGTATCGCACGAAGTGTTCTTCGTCATCGTTTTGCGAGAAGTCTTTGACGGCCGTCAGGAAGTAACCGACACGGTCGTCGGCCAAACGTGTGTGATATCCGTTTTCAGGGAGTACGCTGATCGAATAGTGAACATTGATTTGCACGCCACGAGGATCGGCGACGGTCTCGAGATTTCGACTCCCGGTGTAAACGGCGGCGACTTGCAGTTCGACATTCTTCGGGAACGCTTTCAGCTTGGCCCATGTGGATCGATCCGAAGCGAATCGCAAACCGTGCGACGAACCGATTTGTTGGTCGTCACTCATGAAGATGCGTGTCATGTCGACCAGTACGCCGCCTTTTTCCTCAGCGATGATCGGCAAGGAATACAACACGCTGTCGGAATACGCCAGCTTGACGGCATCTGCTTCGGGCGTCCCAGCTTTGGCTTTGAACCGAACATTCCGACGGAGAACGTGCAGTTTGTCACCGACTTTCTTGAACGTCCAAATCGCATCGTCGCCAAAACCCCAACTGTACCCGCCCAGCAGCGAACCACTACTGATCCCGCGGGCAATTGAAGTGGCGACAAAATAATTCTTCTTCAGATCGCTGTTCTTAATCAGGACCAGCAGTTTTTGCTCGTTGTGATAGAGCGTGAACATGCCGTCCACGGTCTTGAGATCCTTGGTGGCCTTGGTGAACTTCGATTCCGTCTTGGCGTCTTCAGCGTGCAACTGCGACGCGAAGACAAAGCTCGCCGTCACAGCGACGCACGCCATGGAAGCGAGCCACCTTGTGTGTGTTCTCATCGCAATCTCCTCTGAATCAATGAGTATGTAAGCCGAAGGCGGGGATAGGAGTGTCGGAAGTGCCAGCGGATCATCCTAACCGGGGTGGTCCGACACCGTTGTTCAATACGTAGGAATCTGAAAAATTGTGGAGGAATTCCCCAAAATAACAAGCGGTTTTATGGGGAAAACCAAATTTGATGGTAGCCGATTTTACCCAGATTACTCAAGTTCGGCGAGTTTCTCCGCAACTTCGGCCACATGCCCTTTCACACGCACTTTGGGCCAAATCGCAGCGATTTTGCCGGTTTTGTCGATGAGGAAAGTTGCTCTCTGCACCCCCATGGATTTCTTGCCATACATGTTTTTCTCAACCCAAACGCCGTATTTCTCACAAATCTTGTGGTCTTCGTCGGAAAGCAGCGGAAATGGCAGGTCGAATTTCTCGGCGAATTTTTTATGCGAAGTCAAAGAATCCGTGCTCACACCGAGCACGACAGTTTCGTCCGACTCGACACTCGCGAGATGGTCGCGAAAGTCGCACGCTTCGGTGGTGCATCCAGGCGTGTTGTCCCGAGGGTAAAAGTAGAGAACCACGTTCTTTCCCTTGAGCTTACTCAGCATGATTTTGCCCTCGGGGTGGGCGGGCAGCGTGAAGGCGGGGGCTCGCTTGCCAACTTCGGGAAGGGTGTTGCTCATGGTGTGAACTTTCTAGAATGCTTGGTTGTTTCCACGATTTGATCAGACATCTGCGTCACAATTTATAGACGCAGCCGAATGCTTTCCATCTCGATTGAGGATGTCGAATGCCAGAAACCAGCGAATTATACAATGAGATGGTGCGGGAACTTCAGGCGGGGAAGCTTCTGCAATCTTGTGGCGCGGTCTTGGAGTGGGATGAACGCACCAAGATGCCTCCCGGAGGTGCATCGCATCGTGCCAAGCAACTGAGCACGCTGTCCGGATTGGCTCATGAGCGGTTGACGGCTCCTCGACTGGGAGAGTTGCTTCAAGAATTGCAGTCCCGAGACGATCTCGGTGATGCCGATTCGCCGCAAGTTGCCAATGTGCGTGAAGCACTTCGAGACTACGAGCGAGCAACGAAACTGCCACGTCGGCTCGTTGAAGAACTCACGGAAGCGGAATCCGCGGGTCAACAAAATTGGGTGATCGCACGAAAAAACGAAGACTACGCACACTTCTTGCCGTTTCTCGAGCACATCCTGAAATTGAAACGCGAGCAAGCTCAAGCCTACGGTAGCGAGAGTGGTGTGCTTTACGATGCGCTCTTGGAAACCTACGAACCCGGAGGTCGGCAGGCGGAAATTCAGGCGGCCTTTTCGGCGTTGCGTGACGAACTGGTGCCCTTGGTGCAGTCCATTCGCGACGCCTCGAAACAACCGGACGAAACCATTATCACCCGGAGTTACCCGATTGAGGCTCAACGCCGATTTGGAGTGGACGCCGCGACGAAGATTGGATTTCGATTCGAAGATGGCCGTCTTGATGAATCGGCTCACCCGTTCTGTTCCGGGACAGGGCCGGGCGATTGTCGCTTGACGACCCGTTACGACGAACATCATTTCCCCGGAGCATTCTTCGGCACGTTGCACGAGGCCGGACATGGAATGTACGAGCAAGGTTTGGACAAAGCCCAGTTCGGTCTGCCAATGGGGGAATCCGTTTCACTGGGAATCCACGAATCGCAGTCGCGGATGTGGGAAAACTTCGTTGGTCGTAGCCCGGCGTTCTGGAATCACTTTTTCGAACCGGCGAAACTGGCTTTTCCGGAAGCTCTGAGCAATGTCGGACGCGATGATTTCGTCTTTGCAATCAATGATGTTCGACCAAGCTACATCCGAGTGGAAGCGGATGAAGTGACGTACAATTTGCATATCATGCTGCGATTCGAATTGGAACCCGCCCTGCTCTCCGGTGACTTGCCACCCGCGGATTTGCCAAGCGTGTGGGACGAAACCTTCGAGCGGTTTTTCGGAATGCGTCCGCGGAGTGTCTCGGAAGGCTGCCTACAAGATATCCATTGGAGTGCCGGTTTGCTCGGCTACTTCCCGACGTATGCACTCGGTAATATGTACGCCGCCCAGTTCTTCGAATCCGCAACGGAGCAACTTGGTGATCTTGCTCCGCAATTTGCCAATGGGGAGTTCACGCCGTTACGAGAGTGGCTGAATCGTGAGATTCACCAACGCGGTCGACAGTTTCCGGCTCCTAAGTTGGTCGAAGTTGTGACCGGCAAACCGCTCTCGCACGAACCACTCATGCGGCATTTGAAAACGAAATACGAGGCATTGTATGAACTCTGAAACCACTGGGCTCGAGCAACCGGTGCCTCCGTCGCGATCGAGTTTCTGGGTGTTGGTTATATTGACGGTTGGCGCAGCCGTTGGGTTCTCCTTTTGGCTGCGTGCGAGAAACACATCAAATGTTGGTGGTTTGGATGTTGGAAAACCAACGCCACCGCTGGTTGCGTCCGGTTGGATTCAGGGAGAACCGCCGTCGGCTGAATCTCTCGACGGCGAGGTTCTTGTCGTCCACGCTTGGTCTCCTGAGTGCGTTCACTGTTTCCGAGAAGCTCCGGAACTTATTGAACTTCAGCGGAAGTACCAAGACCGTGTGAAGTTCATCGGGCTGACGTTTCGTGATGTCGATCGCATTGAAGCGATCCGCGGGTTTCTTGAAACCACGGGAATCGACTGGCTCAACGGCTACGGTGCCCTCGACACACTTCGTGGGTTTGAGGCGGAGTATCTGCCGACGGTCTGGGTCGTGGGGCGTGACGGCACGGTCGTCTGGAACAAGGACGAGTCGGCTAGCTTGGAAGACGGCATTGAGCGGGCGTTGGCCCAGAAATAGCCGACGGAAAGACATCAGGGTGACCCGCTTAACGGAGCGAGTCACCCTGATTGACTCAATGCGACTAAGCACTTGGCGAGCTTTCGTCTCCCAGATTCCAATGGAGATAACTCTCCAAGAACGAATCAAGGTCGCCATCGAGAACGGCATCCGGTTGGCCGGTCTTGTGACCGGTTCGGGCATCCTTGACGTACTGCTCAGGGTGAAGCACATAGTGACGGGTTGTTTCGCCGCCAAAACCGATTTTTGACTTCTCTCCCCGTCGGGCTGCCACTTCATCGAGTCGGCGTTCGAGTTCCAACTGATAGAGTTTCGACAGCAGCATTTTTCGCGCGGTGGCTCGGTTCTGGTGCTGACTCCGTTCGCTTTGACATAACGCGAACACACCGGTTTCCAAGTGCGTGACCCGCACGGCCGATTCGGTCTTGTTCACGTGCTGCCCGCCCGCACCGCTCGAACGCAGCGTATCTTCACGCACGTCTTTGTCCCAATCGATATCGATATCAATGTTATCGTCGACCTCGGGAGTGACATCGATCGCTGCAAACGACGTTTGTCGCCGACCGGCTGCATCGAAGGGACTAATGCGAATCAGTCGGTGATTTCCATTTTCGCCCTTGAGCCAACCGTATGCGTACTCGCCACTGATGAGGATAGTCGCGTTGCGAATTCCTGCTTCTTCCGCATCGGATCGGTCGATCATCTCGACTTTGAAGCCACGTTGCTCCGCCCATCGCAGATACATCCGCAGCAACATCTCCGCCCAGTCGGACGCATCGGTTCCGCCTTCCCCCGCTTGGACTTTGAGAAACGCATTTGACGCATCCGCGGGATCGCTCATCATCGCTTGCAGCTCGACCGCTTCGAGTTTGGGCATCAACTGCGGTACGGTTTCGGCAAGCTCTTTCTCGGATGACGGATCATCCTCCGCGAACTCCAAGAGCACACCGATATCTTCGGCGGATTGAATCAATTCACCGAGCGGTTTCACATTGGCGTTCAACCGGCTCAATTGTCCGACGGTCTGTTGAGCGCGTTCCTGATCGTCCCAGAAATCCGGGGCGGCCATCTTTTGGTTGATCTCATCGACATCCTGCAATTTGGCATCGTAGTCAAAGAGAGTCCCGTAGATGCACAATGCGCTGGATCATCTGTTGAGCTTGATCGCGAAGTTCTGGGTTCATAGCCATGATTTAGTACTCTCTATCCATGCGGTCGATTTGTGACCGAGTTATTCGTCTTTGCCACCGCCGAAGGTGACAGTGATTCCGTAGTCTTTTTGAAGTCGTGCGTGGGCTTGGCTTGCGTAGCCATCCTTCGGGTATTTCTTGCAGACTTGCTGGAAGGCACGAATCGCGGCTTCCTTGTTGCCAGACTTTTCGTAGCAGTCGCCAATCTGAAGCAACGCCCAAGCCGCCCGGTTTTGATTTTCTGCGCTTCCGACAACCTGAGCGTACGACTGGATCGCCGATTTCCACTTCTTTTGTCGACGATAGCAGTCCGCAATCTCGATCACATTCTGCGGGAAGTCGCTGGTGGATTGATACTGGCGGATCGCGTCATCATAACGGGCTGCATCACGCAGGGTGCGACCGATCTCCATTTGCCAACGTGTCGGATTGTTGGCGTCATCGACAATCAGTTCGCGGTAAACCGCAATTGCGGGATCCGGTTTGCTCGCGCGACGATAGTTGCTCGCGATAGCGGGCTTCCACTTGAGCGGATTTTCCGGGTCGAGTGCGAGTACCTGTTGATAGGCGTTAGCCGCTTTCGCGTACTCACGTTGTTGATAGTAACTCTCGGCAATCCGCGATTGCCCTTTGATCTGGTCTTCAAATTGATTGTAGGTCTGACGAGCCGCATCGAATTTGTCTTGCGACTTTTGCCAGCCAGCCAAGTGATCAAGGATTTCGTCGTCCTTGCCAAACCGATCCTGCATTTGCTTATACAGATCGACGATTTCCTGATCACGTTCGATTGCGCGGTTGAGATCGACGATTGCAAACCAGCGTTTCTTCGCGGCCTGCTTGAGTTCATCATCCGCAAGATCGGTTGGCGTCTCTCGTTTCAACCATTGGATTCCGTCGTCAACGAGTTTTTCTGCCTCGGTTTGTTTCTTCGGATCTTTGTGAAGCGTCGTCGCGGCGGACTTCGTGTACTCGAAGACTCGATTCGGCAAGTCTGCGTCGGTGTAGCTCGTTTCCAGGGCTTTGACACCGTCGTTGAAGGCCGCTTCGTGAAAGTAATAGGACGCCAACTCTTGCGATGCCTTCACGCAGAAATTGCTGGAATCTTTCGTGCGGGGAGTGTCGAAGGTCAACCGCTTCCAAAGCTCAACACGCCCGTCGAGATCGCCTTCCACTTTGCTGATGTCAATGAGATCATGCAACGCATAGACAGCAACAAGATGTTTGGGATGATTCTTGAGAACTGCGGCGTAAGCTTGTTTCGCTTTCTTCGGTTCGCCGATGTTCTTGTAGGTTTGGCCGATGAAGTACGCCGACGAAGTCGCTTCCACAGATTCCGGCCAATAATCAATGACGGATTGGAATCCTTCGCTGATTGCTGTGTTCTGTTTCCGCAGTTGGAGTTGGCACAATCCCCACTTCAGTAGTGAATAGGGAGCGGCTTCGCTGGTTTCGTAAAGGGTCAGAAATTTTTCGTATTCGTCGGCTGCGATCTTCCATTTCTTGTCGCGGTAGTACTCCTCGCAAATTTTCAGTTGGTATCGTTCCACTTCCCGAAGTTGCTTCCAGCGATCCAACGACAACTCATCCAACTTGGCGGCGTTACCAAGAGTTGGGACGAGTATGAGCCAGAGAAGACTGAGCAAGATGCCGGCTCGACTGATTGCGTTCTGCATGGGAACCTCCAAGTGACAAATCGCGATTTGCTCGTCCAACTTTATCGTTTGGAACGGCGATTTACAACGTGCGATCTCGGAGGTGAATGGGAACCTTCGCTTTGAAAACTCGTGTGGGTCAACGAAAATCGACGACTATTCCCGACGACCGTGCGATGCATTGACGGGCTGGTTTGACGGTGTCTCGGCTGTCGACTCGATTCACGCGTGCCGACGATGAACCAACGCGTAAACACACGGTACAAGGATCAACGTGAGAACCGTCGAAGCCAGCATTCCCCCCAGTAGTGCTCGCGCGAGCGGAATCATGGCTTCGTTGCCGGGAGCAAGTTGAAACGATAACGGCAACATCGATGCAACTAGGGTTAGCGAGGTCATCAAGATGGGACGCAACCGCACCTGAGCTGCCGACAGAGCCGCCTCAGATGGGGAGACGCCATCCAAACGGCGACGATTGGCGAACTCGACCAGCAAAATCGAATTGTTCACAACCACGCCGATCATCATCAGGATTCCCATCAACGATTGGATGTTGAGCGTTGTGCCCGTGAGGAACAGAACAACCAACACTCCGCCCAATCCGAGTGGCACGGCGAGCATGATGATCAGCGGATCAACGAACGAACGGAACTGGGCCATCAACACCAAGTAGACAAGGATTCCCGCCACCAGCAAGCCGACACCCAACAGGTTCATTCCCGATTTCATCGTTTCCACCGGCCCGCGAAGTGTGGTGGAGACTCCGCTGGCAAATTCCATCTTCGCCAACGCATCTTCGACATCCCGAGCCACGGAACCGACGTCTCGTCCTGATACGTTCACATGCACGTCGTTCACGCGAGCGATGTTGTAGTGTGCAATTTCTCCGGGAATCGTCACGCGATCGACAGTGGCGATATTCGACAAGGGAATGGTGACGGGACCAGTTGGGGTTTCGAGCGAAATCGGAATGTTGCGGACTTCATCGAGCGACTGAAAATGGTTGTCTTTGTATTGCACCCCCATGAAGAAATCGACGCCAGTTTTGGGGTCGATCCAAATTGTCGGCGAGTAACCCACACTCGATCCAAGAGCCGTCAGAACGGTTTGAGCCACCTCTTCCTGGTCCACACCAAGATACTTCGCGCGAGTTCGATCCACCTGCACGTCGAACTGTGGATAGTCGAGTGACTGCGCGATTTGCACGTCCTCCGTGCCAGCGATTTGCTCGACGACTTCCACAATTTCTTCGGCAGCGTCCCGACATTGACCAATCGTCCCAGCGGATACTTGCACACTGATCGGGGTCGGCACGCCTTCGTTGAGGGCCATGTTCACGATGCCACCGGAGACGAACAAGAACTGCTCGAGTGGGTAGTCTTCAGCGAACTTTTCACGGAGTCGGTTAATATACGTCTTCGAACTTGTTGTCCGGCCAGATTGCTTGAGGTTGACGATTAGATACGCGGTGTCCGGTCCGGAATTCGAACTGAGAACCGTCGAGAACCCCGCCCCTTTGCCGACCGGCAATCCGATGTTGGCGATCAGCGTTTCGATTTCATCTTCCGGAATGACCTCTTTGATTGTGTCCTCGATACGCGCAACCAATTGCTCGGTTTCCGCGAGTTCATTTCCGGGAACCGTTTTCAGACGAATCTCGAACGTTCCGGCATCCACATCGGGAAAGAGTTCCGAACCAATGAACGGCCAAAGTAGGAAGGTCGCACCAACGCCGATCACAACGATCAATACACTCAACGCAGGCAATTTCAGGGCGGTCTGAAGGAACCGTCCGTAGAACCCTCGAGGTGCGTCTTTCTTAGGTTCCGAATCGGACGTTCGAGCGTCATCGTTCGGCTGGAATTTCTCACGAACAAACGTGGCACAGAATGCAGGGACAACCGTCAGGGCTAGGACGTAAGACGCGCCAATGGTGAAGGTGGCCGCCAATGAGAGCGGTTCGAAAAGGTATTTGATCATCCCGGTCAAAAACACAGCAGGCAAGAACACCGCGAGCGTGGTGATCGTACCCGCGAGGATCGCACCGGAGACTTCCTGCGTGCCTTCGCGAGCGGCATCAAGTGTGGACTTGCCCATTCGCTGATGCCGAATCACATTTTCGACGACCACGATTCCGGCATCCACAACCGTACCGATCGCGAGCGCGATACCGCCCAGTGTCATCACGTTGATCGTTTGTCCGGTAAACGCAAACCCCAAGCCTCCGATCAAAATCGCGAGCAGAATTGTCGACACGATGATCAAGGTCGGAAGGAACCGACGGAGAAACACCAACACGACAACCGCTACCAACGCCGCCCCCAAACCGATTTGGTTTAACAGGTTCGACATCGCGTTACGAATGTAATGGGATTGGTCGGAAACGAGTGTTACTTCGGTCGCTTCGGGGATGTCCCCGCGTTCTTTCATCTTGGGAATTTCGGTGGCGATTCCTTCGGTGATTCGGTCGACGACGGCAATCGTGTTCTCGCCGGGTTCACGCAATAAAGGACAGTAAACGCTGCGTTTTCCGTTGACGCGGACGATGTTGTATTGCAAGGCGGCATCGTCTTCGACCACACCGACGTCGCGAATGAAAATCGGTCGTCCATCACGCACGGCTACGGGAATCGCTTCGATCTCCTCGATGGTAGGCAACGTATTTCGCGGATGGATTTGGTAGTCCGTGCCACCCAATCGGGCTGTTCCCGCCGCCAAGACCAAGTTGGATTTCCGAAGGGCCTCAACGACATCGGTCGCGCTAACGTGGTACGCCTGAAGTTTTGCAGGATCGACGTAGACCATCATCTGACGAAATTTTCCGCCAAACGGATGCGGAATCTGCACGCCTTTCAATCCACCCATTTTGTTGCGGACTGCGTAGTAGCCGATGCTGTAGAGTTCCGACTCACTCAATCCCTCACCGGAAATCGCGGCGAGCACCACCGGCAAATTCGACGGTTCGCTTCGCAATGTGAACGGCCATTCGATTCCAGGCGGCAAATGGAACATATCACTCGCTTCGAGGTTGACGATGTCGTTCATCGCCGAACTGGAGTCGGCACCAGGTTGGAAGAACACTTTGATGACGGCCGCACCGGGAACCGTCCGCGATTCCTGGTGTTCGATTTTTCCCGCCAACGTCAATGCTCGTTCGACCCGAGAGGTGACAGACTTCTCCATGTCGAGCGTGGGCAGACCGGGATATGAGAAGAAGCTGACCACCACGGGTTTTTTGAAATCCGGCAAGATGTCGACTGTGATGCCCGGAATGACGGCTGCACCGAGCAGGCACAACGCAATCGCGGCCGCGAGAACGGCGTAGCGGTTCTTCAGCGAAAAATTGATTAGACCCATAGCGGTTTCTTTGTTTTCAACTCACGCGGTGAATGCAGGGCGTATTTTTCAACGACAGTGGGGGCTCAATTGGCGGGCAATGGCTGGACTGTTTGGCCGTCCGTGAAGCGTTGCAAATGGGCGTCGATCACCATTTGACCCGCTACAACCCCCGATAGAATTTCAATCGAATGGCCCATATCGATGCCGGTCTGAACTTCCTGAACGCTGACGGTTTGGTCATCCCCGACCACGTAGACGTAGGCTTCTCCGGTTTCGGCAAATCGAACTGCCCTTGCAGGCAACATGTTGGCGGCGACTTTTGTCGACAGGGTAATGGTCGCTTCGCCAAACATGCCGGGCAGGAACTTTCCGTCGGGATTTTGCAATTCCGCCTCGACCAACATTGTGCGTGTGTTGGGATCGAGGTCACCGGCCAATCGACTCACTTCGGCTGTGATCGACTCTTCACCAGCAAACGAAGGAAAACGCAACGTCATCTTGTCACCACGATTGACAAATGCCGCATCGACTTCGGGCACCGGAACACGCACGCGGACCGGATCAACCTGAGTAACCACGAACAGCGGCGATCCTTCGCCGACTTCACTCGACTCCCGAACCAAGTCACCGGGATCAATTGCTCGATGAGTGACCAAACCCGCGAACGGAGCCTTCAAAGTGGCATAGTCGATGAGAACCTGAATCTCTTCGAGTTGTTTCTCTGCGATGGTTGTCTCCGCCTTCGCGGCTTCCAAGTCAGCTTCTGCCGAAGTCAATTCCGCCTGAGAAACCGTCACCTTCGCGCGGGCGGAGTTGATCGCCGAATTGACGGCGTCTCGGTTGGCTAATTCGGAATCGCGTCTCTTGCGGACTTCGTCCAGCACTCGGTTTTGTAACGACTGTCGTTCGACCAAATCTTGTGTTCGACTGAATTCCGCTTCGGCAGCAGCGAGACTTGCGTCCGCACGTTTGAGTTCGGATTGAGCCTGCACCAGTCCCGCTTCCGCCGATTCCACGTTCGCCTTCGCCAATGCGATTCCGGCTGTTGCTCGCGTTTCTTCCGCTTTCGCTCGAACCAGTCGGGCTTCGATGATCTGCAACTGCTTTTGCATTTCGGGGACGGCAATTTCCGCCAACGGTGTTCCCTCTTCGACGACATCGCCAATATCCGCATGAATTGCCGCGATATATCCACTAACTTTCGCCCGAATTTCGGCACGATAGTAACCGTGAATCGTTGCCGGTTGTGTGCTGGTCCGGCGGACGTCTTGCGTCGCAACGGCGACCGTTTTGACCGGCACAGTTTTCGTTGTTTTCTCCGGCGGTTCACCAACGGCCTTGGCACCACAACCAGAGGAAATCGTTACCCAACTCATCAGTGCTGCGAACATCAAGCAGCGGCAGTTCGGAAAGCGAACCATCGAACAGCATCCTACTCAGACAAACTTGGAAGAATGAGACGAGTTTACCGGTCAGGTTAAGAGAAACATAGGAAGACTTTCACTTTCGCCAGTGGTCTTTCGCGAATTGATCTGTCCACAGATGATTTGACCTGTTTTACCTAAGTCACCAAGTCCACATGACCGGTACGATCTGAACGGAGAACCCGCAAAACTCGCACCATCCGTCCATTCGGCACTGTTTATCGGCGTTGGCTGACCGATCCCTCTATTGTGGAACCGTTGCGGTGATCCGTTCGGACGAGACCCTGCGAGAGGCGACCTGGTATGCGACGTAAATGGATTTCGACTGGCGTTCTCTTTGCGACACTGGGGGGATTTTCCGGCTGTGCGAACACGAGCCGAGTCGAGCCATTGGCAACACCGGAAAGTCGCGGCGGAACGTCGAGCCACGGGGAGTCCGCAACGGGATTGTCATCGACACCAAATTCCCTACCCGCCTGCCGTCCGATTCGCAGCGTCAAGGAAAGCCAAAACACATCCATTCAACTTGTAGACGATCGTAGCCGCGGGACCGAGGATGCAATGCCGTTGGTCCCGGCACCGAACGCAGTGCTGGATGCGAAGACCGAGAACCTTTCCGTCGAAATGGTTCCAGAAGCCGTTCCGTCCGATGCGATTCAGATGAATTTGCCGACGGTGCTCTCGATGATTGGCGGTCAACATCCGGTTGTGGGGTTTGCTCGGTGGCGAGTGCAAGAAGCTTATGCGGAGTTGGATCGGGCTCGGGTTCTTTGGTTGCCTTCGATTCAACCAGGATTCAGTTATCACAAGCACGACGGGAACTACCAGGCGAGCGACGGTGATATTGTCGACGTCAACCGAAACTCGTTGCAGTATGGTCTCGGTGCCGGTGCAACGGGGGCGGGCACGACGAATACCAGACCCGGCCTGATTGCTCAATTCCATCTGGCCGATGCAATCTTCCAACCCGAAATTGCCGAGAAAACCGCCTGGGCTCGTGGACACGCCGCGAGCGGTGTCCTCAATGATCAACTCCGTGATGCCGCCCTCGCCTATCAAAACCTTCTGGATGCCGAACAAGATTTGCGGATTATCGAAGACACCCGCAGCCGAACGGCCGATCTTGCGAAGATCACAAACGATTACGCGGAAGCCGGTGAGGGTCTGCAAGCGGACGCCGATCGACTGAAAACAGAGCTCATGCTGGTCGACAACCGTTTGGTCTCCGCACGGGAGCGGATCGAAGTTGCGTCGGCGAACTTGGCGCAGACTCTCAGTATTGACGCCGGTCGTCCGATTGTCCCTCTAGATCCCACTGTGATGCCGTTGGAATTGGCAACGCTCGACGCGGAACCTTCAGCATTGATTCCGATTGGGCTATCCAACCGGCCGGAATTGAAGGAAGCCCAAGCCCTTGTCGCGGCCGCTTGCGAGCGATATCAACGCGAAAAATACGCACCGCTCGTGCCCAGCTTGCTGATGGGGTTCAGTACCGGCGACTTCGGCGGCGGATTAGGCACCGAAGTCGACGACGTGGCGAGTCGTTACGACTTCGATGCCGTAGTGACGTGGGAAATTCGACAACTTGGCTTTGGTGAGTCAGCGGCTCGACGGGAATCACAGGCACTCGTCGAGCAAGCGAAATACGCGAAACTTCGCACGATGGATCGGGTGGCGCGTGAGATCGTCGAAGCCCATTCGCAGGTTCGTCATCGTCGTCATCGCATCGAAATCACTCGGCAGGCCATCGAAACCGCCGAAGATTCCTACGAACGCAATCTGAGTCGAATTGAGGATGGGCAAGGTCTTCCGCTGGAAGTTTTGCAGTCTGTGCAAGCTTTGGAAGACGCACGGCGGGCGTACCTTCGTGCCGTCATCGAGTACAACGAAGCCCAATTTCGCTTGCAATGGGCACTTGGTTGGCCCGTGGACTCGACGAATCACTTTTGAAGTCCGGTGGCAACTCGGTTAAAATCGACAAAAGAATAATTCGTACTTCACCGAAACGTCATTCCGAAGGGAACGTGCTTAATGTCTCAATTGAATCGGCCATCGCGTCGTCAGTTTTTGCAAGGTCTTGCGGCCGCCGGAGCCGCGGGCATGGTTCTGCCGGCAAGTGAACGTGCCTTCGGTTATGAGTCGCCCAACGAACGCCCTGTGTTTGCAACTATCGGGCTTCGCAATCAGGGGTGGGGAATCACGAACAAATCGTTTAAATTCGCGGATTTCGCCGCCTTGGCCGACGTCGATGCCAATGTCCTCGAACAGAATGTCGCCAAGACCGAACAGCGACAAAAGAAGAAACCCGACGCTTATAAAGACTATCGCAAAATTCTCGATCGCAAGGATATTGATGCGGTCATGATCGCCACGCCGGACCACTGGCACACAAAAATTGCCGTGGAAGCCATGCTCGCTGGCAAAGATGTGTACTGTGAGAAACCGCTGACACTCACGATCGACGAAGGCAAATTGATCGAAAAAATGGTCAAAATGACCGGCCGCGTCTTCCAAGTCGGCACGATGCAACGGACTGAGTCCGGCCAACGCTTTTTGAAAGCGATTGCTCTGATTCGTGCGGGACGGATCGGCAAAGTCAAGAAAGTGACGTGTGGCATCAACGGGATGATTGGTTCGCCAGAAATTCCCGAAGCCCCCGTGCCAGCCGGGTTGGATTGGGATTTCTGGTTGGGACCAGCCGAGAAAGTTGCTTATCGCGCTCTGCCGGAAATGCGAAAAGGCTACGGCGGCGGCGTGCCACTTTACAGCAACTGTCACTACTCATTCCGCAACTGGCATGAGTATTCCGGCGGAAAGCTGACCGACTGGGGGGCCCATCACGTCGACATCGCCTGCTGGGCGCTCGGGGCCAGCGACACGGGACCAAGCAAAATTACTCCCATCGAGTACAACCTGCCCGTCGAATACAAAGACGGCAACCCGGTTGTGCACGACCGATACAATGCGGCGACCAGTTTCCGCATTCAGGTCGATATGCCCGACGACGTGGAAATGATCATCACCAGCGAAGGCGATAACGGCATCCTCTTCGAAGGTACGAAGGGCCGGTTCTTCGTCAATCGTGGCAAGATCGTCGGCAAACCTGTCGAAGAACTCGCCGACAACCCGCTTCCCGATGGTGCCATCGAAGAAGTTTATGGCGGCAAAGTCAGTGCCAACCACACGGCGAATTTCATCGAAGCGATGGAGTCACGCAAGCAACCGATTTCCGATGTTTGGTCGCACAACCGAATGCTCGAAATCTGTCACTTGTCTAACATCGCCATGCGACTCGGACGCCCATTGAAATGGGATCCGGTGAAACGCCAAGTCATCGATGACGAGCAAGCGAACTCATTCCTTTCGCGGGAAAATCGCAAAGGTTTTGAGATTAATATCTAATCAGCATCGTCACGGTGCTAGCAGATGCCGAGTGAGAAACTCCATGCGGATTCGATTTCCGTATGGAGTTTCTGCTGCGCCATGCCCGGCTCCGATGATCGGCATGAACTCGAACCGCTTCCCGGCTTTTTGGAGTGCGCCGACGACCTGCATTGTACTCGCGGGATCGACATTCCGATCGAGTTCACCAACAATCAATAGCAATTCGCCTTCGAGCTTGTGTGCATCGACGGCGTTTGAGTTTTGCTGATAACTCTCGTCGATCGGCCAACCCATCCACTGTTCGTTCCACCAAATCTTGTCCATGCGATTATCGTGACACCCGCAGTCCGCGACCGCGACTTTGTAGAAGTCGTGATGATCGAGCAATGCTCGCATCGCATTTTGTCCGCCTGCACTTCCGCCATAGATTCCAACTCGCGATAAGTCCATCCAAGGACGACTCTCGGCGGCGGTTTTGATCCAGGCGATGCGGTCGGGAAACCCGGCATCCTTGAGGTTCTTCCAGCACACGTCATGGAACGTCTTGCCCCGATGATTTGTGCCCATACCATCGATTTTCACGACCACAAAGCCAAGTTCGGCAACGCGGTACAAGCCGGTCATTCGACCAAAATCTTTTGGCACATGAGCTGAGTGCGGACCGGCGTAGATATTCTCGACCACCGGATACGATTGGCTCGGGTCAAAGTTCGATGGCTTGATCAGCAAACCGTGAATCTCGGTTTTGCCATCACGCCCGGCGGCCACGAACCGTTCCGGCATTGACCAACCAGTGTTTAACAGCGGTTCGATGTCGGCTTCTTCAAGTTGGCAGACGAGACTTCCATCGGCCGAACGTCGCAATTCGTGCACCGGCGGATGATCAACCCGCGACCAACGGGCGATGAAGAATTTGCGGTCTGGTGAAAACTCGATGTGATGATTGCCGTCTGCAGTCGTGAGTTGTCGAAACTGACTGCCATCGAAATTCACTCGGCAAAGATGCAAGTGATAGGGGTCTTCGTCCGTCCTAAGTCCACTCGCCATGAACCAAATTTCTTGCCGGTCTTCGTCCACGTGCAGCACTTCTCGAACCGGCCAGGTGCCCTGTGTAATTCGGTTTTTGACCTTCGCAGTGTCGACATCATATCGCCAGAGATGACACCAGCCGTCGCGTTCGCTCATCCAAATGAGTTCGCCGGAATCATGTAGCCAACGCCGCCACCCCTTCCCACTGTAGTTGATGAATGTGTCCGAGGTTTCTTCAACGATTATTCGCACATCACCCGTCTCGACATTCGCGGCGAGAACTCGATATCGTTGATGACCTCGCTCGTTGTAATTGAAGTAGAACTCACGGCTATCCGGCGACCAAATCACCGGCAAAGAATCCGATTGCGTGAATGGATTCGGAAACAATTTGGTGGATATGGCCTGCCATTGATGGTCCGCGTCATTAACTCGAAACAAGACCGGGACAGGCTTCGGCAGTGGATCACCGGGTTTGGTGTATTTGAACTCGACCCGTTTGGGTTGAAGTTGATCGGTCGGGGATGACTCGACGATCGTCACTTCACGGCGGGAGACCGGGGCCGTATTACTGACAACGAAAGCAGACGAGTTCGGTGCCCAAAAGATGCGGCCACGGTACGGCGATTTTCCATCGAAGTCCGTTTTGAGTTGGGTCGTCTCTCCCGTTTCTCGATCTTCGAGCATGACAATCCCGTCATCGACCCACGCAGACCATCGACCATTGGCGGAAGGCGTTCCACGGGGTTTTCGTCGTTTCTCTGTCTGTTCCCGCGACCGCATTTTGCCGTCGATTTCCACAATTCGGGAAGTCTCGCTGGCCTCGATGGTCGCGAGTTCTTCACCGGTGGAACTCTCGATCAACCAGACGTGCCCGGCGAACGTGTGTTGAGGACGCGTGTCGCTTGGTTTGATCAACCCGTAGGGAATGCGGCGGCCGTCGTGATTAAGCCAATAGATGCGAACATCCATTTTGAGTTGATTGACGAAAATGATTTCCGATTCATTTCCATTTCGTCGGGTCCGTCGGTGCCGAGCCGTCAACTGAGACGTGCGTTCCGGATTGGCCTTCGGAAGTTCGAGTTCCGGCAAACGCTTCGCGGTCTTGCGTTCGCCTGTTTTCGCGTCGATCAGTACGAACTCATGCGATTGCGAGCCAGTTTGCACTCGGTACCAGAATGCCTCATTTCCCGGTAGCCAATTCGGAGAGACGCGATCGCGGAAGACCGTGTTCGCCGTTCGACTTCCAAATGAGAGCGCGCGTTCAATGCGATCCTCAGCAACAATTCCTGAGACGCTGCCGAGTAGAATTCCAAGGACGATAACACAACGCATTGTTTGCAGACTCATTGAGGAAGGGCACGGAACCGGTGTTGTTGGAAGATCAGCTTGATTCGTCGTGCCGTCTAAGGAAGTTCTCTGACGATTCGAAAACCAGTGTAGACAGTTGCGTCAGCCGCTTCGGCGAACGTGCGGATCGAGCACCGAACGGCCGCGGGCGCACATGTCCAACCACCGCCGCGAATCGAACGCCAATCACCGAATTCGTGTTGTTCTGTTTTTTCCAGAAACACTGGATCGGTGACGACGACATCTTTCCGCTTCTGACGAGGGACCCCGTCGAAATAGCGTTCATATTCATCGGAAGCCCAGCGGTCTTGGCACCATTCCCAGACGTTGCCATGCATATCGAAAAGCCCCCACGGGTTCGGTCGGTAACTTCCAACCTTTGCCGTGAAGACGACACCGTCCCCCTCGTCTGCTCCGAGTCGAACGGCACGTTGGTATTGTGTAGTCTTAGGCTGTGCGGCTTCCAATGCTCCATCCGCAACGTTGCCATGTTCGTAGGCCAAATCGGGATCTTCTCCCCAGGAATACCAAGTCGATTTTCCGGCACGGCACGCGTATTCCCATTCCGCTTCACTCGGCAAGCGGTATTTCTGACCGTCCTCTTTCGAGAGCCACTGACAAAATGCGTTTGCATCGTTCCAGCTCACACAGACGACGGGATGTTCGTCCGATTGTTCAAACCCCGGAGTTCGCCAAGTGATCTCCGGAGATTTATGGAAGCGATCAACGTAATCCCGTTCATCTGGAAAGCAGCCGAGTGCTCCGCCGTTCTTTTCCGCGTCCGTTTTGTGATTCGTTGCTTCGACGAACTTGCGAAATTGAGCCACAGTGACTTCGGTCGCGGCGATGGCAAACCCCTTGCTGATCTTCACACGATGCGAGGGCTTCTCGTTTCCGAAGTTTTGCGAGTTACTGTATTGGTGGACGATCGCGAAATGTCGTTCACGTTGGTTTGAGGACTCAAACCCCCGCACGTATTCACCCGACGCGACCGAAACGAATTTCATGTCCGGAAGCGTCTTCGATGACTCGTTCGGTCCATCAGCGGCACTGATCCTGTTGTTCTCCGGGCCGCAAATTCCAGCAACGAGGAGAGACAGTAACAAGGTGATCAGTCGATGTCGTCCTGGTTTCGATTGGCCACTCATCCGACGAGTTCTCCGATCACGCCCGTGCTGTCTTGGTACTTCGTCTCGGTGGGGACGCCCATTTTGTCGATCATGGTATGCCACACCGAAGCCAACGGTGTTTGCTCTTTGAGTTCCAAATGCGTTTGATGATTGATCCCCAAACGGCCACCACCGGAAAGGACTGTCGGCAGAAGATCTTTGCTGTGACCAATCCCCATGCCACTGGAGAAACCGAGCATCGTGTGGTCGAGCAACGATCCGTCACCGTCTTGAATGGAAGCGAGACGGTCGAGGAAATAGCTCCAATGTTTCATGTAGATGGTATCAACCTTAGCGAGCTCTTCGAGATTCTTCGGATCATTGCCGTGATGCGTGAGTTCGTGATACCCCTTCGACACGCCAAACTCAGGATAAACCCCACCGGCGAGTTCGGTCCGTACGACATAGGAGATCACGCGGGTGGAATCCGTTTGGAAGGCCAACGCGATTAAGTCGTACATCAGTTTCGCGTAGGTGTCGTAGACGAATTTACCGTTGCCCTCTGGAGTCGGGGCATTTTCATAATCGCCGTACCCCTTGAGGTTCGGCGTCGGTTTCGGACGGTCGGCCCAATCGATTTCCCGTTTGAGGGTTTGCTCAACTTCACGGATCGAGTTGAAATACTGATCGAGTTGCCGACGATCGGCTTGGCCGAGTTTGCCTTCGAGTTGTTTTGCGTCGGTCAGAATGGCATCAAGCACACTACCGCGTTGGCGGAATTCGTCCCCTTGACGGGCTTGCTGCTCCTCACTATTCGGCTTGAACAACCGATTGAAGATGGTTTGCGGATCGTTCTCGGCGGCCAACGGAACACCTTGCCGATTCCAGGAAATGGTCGCCAATACTTGGCTTCCAAATCCCGTGCCACGTTTGACGGAAAACTGAAGCGAAGGAAACCGCGTGTGCTTTCCGTGAATCTCAGCAGCGAGCTGATCCGGTGAGATCGTTTGCTTCTCGCCGCGTGCAATCGAAGTCGCAAACGGATAGGCACCATCGTGTCCGCCGCCTTCGTTGAGCCACGTATTGGACAGCACGGTGAAGTTGCCCCGATGGTTTTCCATCGGCTTGAGAATTCGGGACATCTTCGCGTCGGGACCGAATCCTTCTGGATAGAACTGTCGCATGTTCATTCCCGTGCCGAAGTAGAACATCCCCATGCGTGGCACGACCTCTGGTGACGAGGCGGCGAACGCACCACGGGGCATCATCGCTTCGAGCCAAGGCAACGCGAGACACGCACCGGTTCCGCGGAGGAAGGTACGTCGATCAATCGGTTTTGCATTTAGAAAGTTCATTTGGTCACGAACGCCTTGCTATTCACGAGTGATTGAATGAGTGAACGAAACGTATCGCCGTTGGCCTTCAAGTCGGAAACGGCTTTTGAGATTGCGGGGTCGTCAGTTGGTTCGATTGCCCGCCCGAGAGCATAGACGAAGAGTTTCTCCGCGAGTGCCCGGCGGAAACGGTCGTCTTGTGAACGCAGCAATTGACGGAATTCCTCGAAGTTGCCGAAATCGGTTCCGTTGGGTAGGCGACCGCTGGCATCAATGGTGGGGCGGTTGTTTCCGCGAAAGTTCTCGCCATCTTGAGATTCCCGCCATGCTCCGATGACGTTGAAGTTCTCAAGTGCTAAACCGTAAGGGTCGAGCGACCGATGACATGCGGCACAAGCTTCGATTTCTTGATGCTGCAAGAGCCGCTCTCGCACCGTAAGCCGTTCGCCCTTGATGTTCGGTTCGACTTCACCAGCATTTGGCGGCGGTGGATCGGGCGGATCGTTGAAGAGGACTTCCCGTACGTAGACGGCTCGCGAGACGGGTTTCGTGCGAATGCCATCCGATCCCGCTTGATGCACACCCGCCATCGCCAGCAAGCCGCCACGACGCGAATTCGCCGGCAGATTCACGGTTCGGAATTCCTCACCTTCGACACCTTCAATCCCATAATGTTCAGCCAACCGATCATTGATAACAAGAAAATCGGAATCGAGGAAATTCAGCGCGCTCAGGTCGTTCTGCATAATGGTGCGGAAGAACTCAAGCGGTTCCTGAACGACGGCGTCCGCGAGTCGGTCGTCGTATTCTCGGTACAGATATTGGTCGGGAGTAAAGTTGAGAAAGGTCTCGGTTCGCAGCCACTGTCGGGCGAAACCTTCGACGAACCGATTCGCTTTGGGATCGGCCAACATGCGATCGACTTGAGCGGTGCGTTTGGCGGGGTCCGTCAGATCACCTGCTTTTGCCGCCTTGAATAGTTCCTTATCCGGCATTGAACTCCACAAGAAGTACGATAATCGCGAGGCAATCTCGTAGTCGTTGAGTTCACGAAATTGACGAGCGTCGGTCGATTGTGGCTCGACGAGATAGAGGAACTTCGGTGAGGTCAGTGCTGCCGCCAGACCGACGCGAATGGCTTCATGGAAGGTTTCCTCATGCTCCAACTCGGTTTTCACGACACGCAGGATCGGTTCAATTTCCGCTTCGCGAATCGGTCGTCGCCATGCGCGGGGTAGAAAGCGACGGAAGATTTCGCGAGCGTATTCCATATCTTCGCGAGCATCTTCGCCACGGAATAGAAGCGTGGTGTGACTTTTGGGCGGCCACTGATCATAGAGTGGCCCTTCAACTTCGAGGTAGTCTAAGAACACCCGTGGAAATTGGGTGATGTCTAGTTTTTCGGGATCGGGGGTCGAGCGATCCCCTCCCCAACCTTCCGCGATTTTGCGCCCCTTCAGTCGCAGTGTCTCGGCAAAATTGCCTTGCTTGCCAATCTCGCCATTGCGACGCATAAAGTTTTCGCCCGGCCGCTGCCCCATGTACAACTTGGTTTCGTTCAGAATCCGAATGTTGAGTTCGCCACCAAGTGTGTCTCGCGGAACAACAACCGTGTACTCCTTCGGTTTGTCCCAGGGGGCTTTCACATCGAATTCCATAATCGTCCGCATGTTGTCATCGGGATGACTGTGGCTGAGTCGCAATCGTGGAACCGTGCCGTCCGCCCCCGGGTGAGCAGCTGCACGAATGGTGAAGCGATAGTATCCGTTGACCGGCGCGACGTTGTTGTCTCGTCGTCCGGGATAACGCAACATGCCGAATGAGCGTGTGGAACCCTCGATGAGTTGCAGCCCACCGGGAACTGTCTTCATGCCCAACCGTGTCACGAGATAACCAATGGCGACGCTGTCGGCCATCTCTTCGTATTCCAACCGCATGGTTGCGGTGGGGAACTTGGGCGGTCCATCCACAATGGCTCGGTCTGCGATCCGGCGTGCAACTTCGTAATAATGCGACATCAACGATGGATCGAGCAGCAACGCCGTACTGACTTTATCGAAGCCTTCCGCTGTCCCATCCGGTGGCAGCACATCGAGCGGACTCTCGCCGGTGGGGAACTTCATCGCTAGCAAGTCGGCGATCGTATTTGTGTATTCGTGTCGATTCATCCGCCGCAGCAAAATTCGCCCATCGGTGCTCGTGCGATTTCGCTCCGCTTCTCGCAAGCCAGCGGCAATCCACTTCGAAGTCGATTCCACCCACTTCACCGATGGCTTTGGCTCACCATCGGGCGGCATCTGGCCCAGATTGATTTGGTTTCGCACCTCAATCCAAGCCAACGCGTTGTCTCGATCGGAGAAATCCTGAGTGAGCTGATCCACTCGAAGATTTCCCTCGGCCAGATCGGGGCCATGGCAGTCGAGACAGTACTGCTTTAGGATCGGTGAGATTTCCGCCGGGTACGAATCGGCCCAGGCAGGAGTCGCGAGCGATGCAAAGAATACGAGAAGGACGCGTGTGGTCATGTTGTCGAAAGGGTCGGAGGACTTTTCAAAGTTTTGTCGGCGTCGAGCGAAACCGATCCCAACGGAATTTGCACAGAGGAATGGAGAGCGTTTCGCTCAATCTGCTGATTCTACCCAATTTCGTTGAAGAATTCATCAAACGCGACATTGGCGGACCAACGTGTCTGACGCCTCCGGACTGTGAAACTGGGGTGTTTTGGCCGTTGATTTCGGTTTTGCTCTCGGAAACGACCGCATAACCGATAAATTCTTCCTGACAGGTCAAACTCGAATGCCCCCAACAGCCGATACAACCTGCACAGCCCTCCGAAACGCCGGATGCGGTTGATAGGTCGCCGCATGGATTGATTCACGCGGCGTCGGCAACTGAGCCGGACAACATGGTTTTCGCTGATTGACGAGGAGCAAAAATGGTCCGTTCTGACCTTTGGACGAATCTACGTCGTTGGGCCTGGTCGGGTGTCGGTCTCGCTGGAATGGCTGTCTTATCCACCGGACCAATGACCTCGTCGGCACTTGGTGGCGATACCAAGTCCTGTGCGGCGACATGCATCCCGCAATCGGCTGTGCAAAACGGGAAAGTCTCGTGTGCGACAACGGCCATCCCGTACGTTGGCACGACGGCACCGGGAAAGAATTCATGTGCGGACGTCTGCGTTCCGCCGGCGAGAGTCACAGTCGGGACGAAAGGCTCTTGCACGGACGTGTGCATTCCGTCGAGTTGCGTAACGCATGCAGCCATTGCGAATCCGAGTCTTCTGCCGGTTTCGACAATCAAACAAACAGCCGCGGTTAAACCTCAACAGCCTTTCCAACCAAAATCGACCGCACCTGCCGTGACGGAAACGAAGGTCAAGACCGCTGCAGCCGTCGATGTCGATCCATTCGCCGACTGGCTACCCGCGGGGGCAAAAAGTCACAAACCGGCACCGCCGAAGACTGCGGACTTGTTCGATCTTCCGACAAAGTCTGTGCCGGAAAAAACGGCCGCTACGAACGCACCGAGCAAGCCGGTTGAAGTCAAACAACCGCAGAAAACGGTGAAGCCGTTGAATGTGTGCTTGGTCGCCCTTCGTCTTGAAAAACGACTGGTTCCGACCAACAAAGCCTATTCGACGGATCATGGCTCGAAGACGTATCACTTCTCTTCGGCACAGGCGTTGGCCGAGTTCAAATCCAATCCCGAGGCATACGTTCCCGTCGCGGATGGACACGATGTCGTGACGCAAGCCGGTCACCAGACCGCAACACCGGGATCGGTCGAGCACGCCCTTTGGTTCCGAAACCGACTGTATCTGTTCGCCAACGCAGCGAATGCAACACGATTCTTTAACAACCCTGCCCAGTACGCGGTCACACGCTAACTGCGAATGAGTGCAGGAACTTAGCATTCTCGACAACGCCCTGGTCCAATTCGACCAGGGCGTTGTTTCGTTGATCAGGCCGAGTTGATACGATGATCGAGCAGGGACCGCAGCCACTTTGAATTTCTCGCAGAGAAGGCCCACGTTCATGGCGACCTATCAATTTCCACGTTGCATCGTGACTCCCTTGCCGGATCACCGGACCGAAGTTTCCATCGACGGCAGAACGCGTGTGTGCTGGCGGTTCGGCAAAGACTATCCCCGGCCATTTCTGTTCCCCGTTAATGGACCCTCGGGGACGAGTCTCACGCGGATGGGCCACCCGGGAGCCGAGAACCACGATCATCATCAATCGGTTTGGTTCGCGCATCACAAGGTGTTGGGCATTGATTTTTGGGGCAACGGGAGTGATGCCGTCATTCGCCAGAAGAATTGGTTGGTCTACGAAGACGGGGATACCGAAGCCGTCGTAGCGGTGTCACTCGGTTGGTACGACGGTCATGATCCCAAAGAACTACTGACCCAAGAATTGATCATGACAATCCGCCCCGGATTGACCGATTCCGCCGAAACGATGATCGACTTGCAAAGCCGATTTGTCCCGACCGCTGAGTCATTAGAGTTTCAAAAAACGAACTTCGGGTTTTTAGCAGTCCGTGTGGCCAAGAATATTTCCGCGTATTTCGGTGGCGGACAGCTAACAAACAGTGAGGGGCAGGTCGACGAAAAGAATATCTTTGGCCAGCGAGCCAAGTGGGTCGACTACAGCGGACCCGTTCCGGGGACGATCGCAACCGGTGACCTGAATACGGATCAACCTTGGGAGGGGATCACATATTTGGATCACCCAGAGAACCCCACCTTCCCGACCCGTTGGCACGTTCGCGAAGACGGTTGGATGGGGGCTTCGTTGTGCTTCGACGAACCGATCGTCACCACGCAAGCGGAACCGTTACTCACTCGATATCGATTGCACATTCATTCCGGCCCAGTGGACGCGGCCGAAGCGACCGCTGTACTCAAGGATTTCGGCAGTCGTCCGGCTTATCGCATCGAAAAAGCCACTGGGGTCAAACACACCCAATGGCTCGTAAAGAAGTCGTAGGGGCGATACGTTCGACGTAGGTGCTAGGAGCGAACTGTCGCCGCAGAAGTTCCGAGTGCCAAACGATTCGATATGATGTTCAAAACCATGGGCCAACGACATCAAACACAGGATGTTATCGAGAGTGTGCGAATTCCCTTTGCCGTGCTCGTTGGTTGAAACGAAGGTGGCGTCGTCCAGCATGCTGCCGCTACGGTCCGGTTTGCGGGACAACTTGTGCTGACCCTCTTGAATTCCCACTCAACGCAATCTTTCGGTGACCCATCCGACATGGTTGACCGACTGAGTGGAGAGAATGGCTGATGTCTGCCCGACATCGCCATCAAGGTGGACTACGTTCAATCATGTGGTCAAATTTCGGTGTAATTTGCGCTGAACGTTCGCTGTTTGATAAAACACGCATTTCCGATCACGATTAAACGGAATCCGTTGCAATCCGAAGGCTTGCGGACGGGGAGAAGTTGACGAGACCAGTTTGAACGGTGTAAATTGGATCAACACCAAATTATGCTTCATGAACCCATCAACAGAATTGACATGATGCAGCAATCAAAGCGTTTCCTCGCCGGGTTCCTACTCGCAGCCCTCCTCACCCCGAATTTCCTCTACGCTCAGGCCTATCCCGCGTGGGCGGAAACCACCGACGCTACCCATCAAGATGCCTTGCTTCACGATTCTCCAGATCTCTTCTGGGACTTCAGTGGGGCGAAAACCGCGGTCGACCGCATTGGGAAATTGGAAGCGAAGCCATCCGGAGCCGTTCGGTTCGGGGAATCTGGTCCGCGACCCCCGCACTTCCCGAAGTTCTCATTGAACTCGTCAGCCATCGGAATTGATGGCAACGGAGTGCTGAAGGTCAGCGACCCAGGTGATGAAAGTATTCTTGATTTCCAGAACGGCGATACCATTACCATCGAGGCTTGGGTCAATCCGACGTCGATTGCCGAAGGTCAACATGCTCACATCGTGTGCAAGGGCCGCACCAATCGGAAAGGGTTTCCACGCGATAACCTGAACTACGCTCTGCGGTTAACTCGCGCTGGTGGTACCGCTCGACTGAGTTTCCTCTTCCGCTCCGCAGGCAAAGGCTCGCAGTTTCACCGTTGGACGTCCGACGACGGCTTCATCCTCGGCAGCGGTTGGCATCAAGTGGCCTGCACATACACATTTGGCGAACCTGACAGCCTCTCTGGAATGATTGACGGCCGCAAAGTCAAAGGGAAATGGGACTTAGGTGGAAAGACCACAAAACCACCGGTGGTCGATAACGATGAACTTTGGATCGGTTCGGCGATGGGACCGACATCGTCGAGCACTTTCCACGGAAAGATGGCCCAATTGGCGATTTACCGCCGCAGGTTAGAAACTCAGCAAATCGCTCGACGGTATTCCAAGTTGTCGCTGGAGCGGTTTGTCCCGCCCGTTACGATTCCCGACGGCAAAGTGCTTGTCGAAATTACTGAAGGGATCCCCGATCGAGCGAGTTGGGATGGTTTGGAGTCCAAGCCGCAGGAAAGTTATGTCACAAATTCCTTTGCTTTCAGAGAAGTTCCTCGGAAATACAATCGGCAAGGACTGATCACCGATCGCACAAGTCCATTGCTGCTGAAGGCAACGGGACGCGTTGTGATTCCAGAAGGTGAGCATCGATTGCTGCTGCGAGCACGAAACGGAGCAAGGTTGTGGATTGACGGTCAACAAGTCACGCAGGCTCCGTTCCACCGAATCAACACTGGGGGGCACGGTCGGATTCGTGACGTATCGGTTCTCAAGGAGCCAGGCGTTCGACCGCTGCAGGTAGGTGACAACGAGGTTGTGACCACGATCAAAGGCGACGGAAAGTCGCATACCCTCCGTCTTGAAATGTATCTCGGCGGCCGAAAGCGACGACCGGAACTCGGCGAAACATCCGTGAGTCTGGAAAGCGCACCGGGCACGTTCATCGTCTTGAGTCCTACGAAAACTCACGAGTTTCCGCTGACTGACGAAGGCTGGACGGCCTTCCGTCGGGCTAATCAAATGGAGATGATTGCACTCAACGCGGAACGGCGTCAATCGGCCAGTGAGGCGGAAGACGAGTATTGGCGGCAGCGTCATGAACATGCCAAATTCGTCTGGCAGTCCAAACCGTCTCCCAAAGTCCCGGAAATCGTCTGGCCTGGGCAAACGACAAACGAAATCGACCAATTCATCAATCATGCTCTGCACGAAGCGGGGAAAACGGCGTCGGAATCGATCGACGACATGGCCTTCCTCCGACGCGTCACGTTGGACGTGATTGGAACCATTCCCACGCTTGAGCAAATCGAAGAGTTTCAAGCAGACCAGTCTCCCGAACGACGTGCCAACGCGGTCGATCGATTGTTGCAGCACCCGGGTTGGGCCGATCATTGGGTTGGATATTGGCAAGATGTGCTCGCCGAGAACCCGAGTTTGCTTAAACCCACTCTGAACAACACCGGGCCGTTCCGTTTCTGGATTCACGAAGCGTTCTACGACAACAAATCGTTCGACCGCTTCGCCACCGAGCTAATCCGCATGGAGGGGAGCCAATATGGTGGAGGCCCGAAAGGGTTTGAAATGGCCTCGCAAAACGATGTGCCCATGGCCGCCAAGGCTCATGTGATCGGTAAAGCGTTCCTTGGGTTGGAAATGAAGTGTGCTCGATGTCACGACGCACCTTTCCACGATTTCGAACAGCGTGACTTGTTTAGCTTGGCAGCCATGCTGGCACGCAAGTCGCAATCGGTTCCCTCCACAAGTCGTATTCCCGGTACACCGGACGAACTTGAAAACTTGATCGTGCAAGTCACGATTGCCCCTGGCGAAAAGATCAAACCGGAATGGCCGTTCGATGAACTTAGTCAGCACGGTTTGGACGGAGAATTGTCGCGGGCCGGTTCCGACACGCGTGGGCAAGTTGCGGAATTTCTGACATCACCCGAGAACGAGCGTTTCGCTCAGGTGATTGTCAATCGGCTCTGGCAACGTTATCTCGGACGTGGGTTGGTCGATCCTGTCGACGATTGGCAAGATGTCGAACCCTCTCACCCTGAGTTGCTTGATTTCCTGGCTCGTGAACTCGTCCTTGCCGATTACGACTTGAAGCACGTGGCCCGACTCATTTTGAATTCGCACACCTATCAGCGGTCTGCGTATGGTGGAGTCGTTGACGAACCATATTTGTTTGCCGGTCCCGTGCGTCGGCAAATGTCGGCAGAGCAAATTCTCGACTCGCTGTTCGTTGCGTGTGGCAAGGATCTTCATGCAGGGCTTTTGACCCTTGATCCCGACGGTGCTCAGAACGGCAGAACATTCGTCAATTTGGGATCGCCTCGACGGGCATGGGAGTTCGCATCTCTTTCCAATGAACGGGACCGCCCTAGTCTGTCGCTTCCGATGGCTCAGGACTTCACCGACCTGTTGAAGACGTTCGGTTGGCGACCGTCCCGTGCGGAACCGATCACCGTTCGCGACGTGCAACCGACGGTGCTGCAACCAGGAATCTTGGCGAATGGGGTGATTGGTCGTCGATTTACTCGAATGTCCTCTGATAGTGCATTCACCGAACTCGCCCTGAAAGACGTGGCAGTGGATGAGTTTATCGACTCGGTCTACTTACGAACTCTGACCCGTGAACCGACCCCCGAAGAGCGAATCGCGTTTCGCGAGCTGCTCAGTGACGGATTTGAGAAACGTGTCCGAGAGCTGCCGGCAAATGCGATTGCCACTCCCCGTCCTTACAACCGTGGGGTGTCGTGGTCCAATCACCTGAGTGAAGACGCGAACTCCGTGATGATCGACCTTCAAAAAGCGGTTGTTGCCGGTGATCCGCCGACAAAACGATTGGACGATAATTGGCGAGCACGGGCGGAAGACCTACTTTGGTCCATGATCAACACGCCGGAATTTATCTTCGTTCCGTAGTCGCCACCGTAACGCTTTCGACACGGCACAATGCATTCAACTTTCGAGATCATCTAACTAGGAAAACGCGAATTGATGTCCACACGCCGCGAATTTCTTCAATCTTCCACCGCTGGAATTGCTGCCGCCTCCACAATTCCGGGCGTTTTGGGAGCGATGGAAACACCATCCGTCGAATTGCCACTAGGCCAAGCCGAGCATTGCATCATGGTTTGGCTCGGTGGAGGCGCTTGCCAAGTCGATACGTGGGACCCAAAACGACTGGGCGATGCAAAGACGAAGAAGCCAGGTTCCTATTACAAGAGCATCGAGACGGCAATTCCCGGTGTCGAAGTTTGTGAGCACCTTTCGAAATGTGCTCCCATTCTCGATCGATTCAATCCGATTCGTTCCGTTCATCACGATGTGATTGACGAACACGCGGCCGCGACCAATCGCATGCACACCGGACGACGGACAAGTGGTACGATTGTGTACCCGTCGATCGGTTCGATCATCGCCCACAAACGCGGGGCGGCCGGTGAAGGTGTTCCGGCTTATGTGTTGATCGGCTACCCCAACATCACACGTGGCCCAGGTTTTCTGGGGGCTTCAGCCGGGTATGTATATCTCACGGACACGTCCCAAGGTCCCGCGGGGCTCTCGCGACCGGTGGGGATCGGTGATGCCCGTCAGCAACGGCGAGAACGTCTGTTGGAAACCGTCCGGAATGCGAATCGCCGCAAATCTGCGAGTGATCGAAAGGTCTCGGGCTACGATGAAACCGTCTCCGAGGCTCTGCGGCTATCGGGGCCGGATTTCATGAAGGTCTTCGACTTGGATCGGGAAGATAGTTCGCTGCGGACCGAGTACGGCGGAGAATTTGGTCAACGGTGCTTGCTGGCCCGTCGCCTCATCGAAGCCGGAACTCGGTTTGTGGAAGTCTCGCACAACCTGAACTTCGTCAATGGCACCGGATGGGACACCCACAACGACGGTCAATTGAAGCAACACCTGCTGATTCAAGAACTCGATTCCGCTCTGTCGACGTTGGTTCTTGATCTAGAGAAGCGAAAACTGCTCGATAAGACTTTGATTGTCGTCAATACCGAGTTTGGACGCCCCTCTAAATTCGATGGTGGCGGCGGACGGGGGCATCAGGGGAAGGCATTCACCGTGACCTTGGCAGGCGGTGGGCTCAAAACAGGGCAAGCCATCGGTACCACAGACGAGCTTTGCACGGAAATCGTCGATCGCCCCGTGTCCGTACCGGATCTGTTCGCAACGATGTGTCACGCTCTGCAAATCGACACCAAAGAACAACTCTACACCCCCAGCAATCGGCCAGTCCCAATTACGGACGGCGGGGTACCGATCCAAGAATTGTTCATCTGAGCTGTCACTAAAATAAAAAAGCGGAGCGAAGACCATATCAGTCTCGCTCCGCTTTTTTAGTAGACACTTGTCAGCAATGGCCGAGGCGGGACTTGAACCCGCACGAGGTTTACCCTCACCGGATTTTAAGTCCGACGCGTCTGCCTATTCCGCCACTCGGCCGTTGGTTTGCTCATTTGATCACTGGGAGGCGTTTGCCTGATCCACGTTGAGTATGGCGAATTGATCGCTGGGGTGGTCAGATTCTAGCTAGAAACGCCGTTGGGAGCAAAGGTTCGCGGCAATTTGCGGAGGAAGTTCTGGAATCCGGGATTGGCACATTCCTCTTGACCCGATGCTCTTGTTGGATTAACAGGCCCGCTGAATCACCACGAATCACCGTTGCCGCTGTGAGTGTCTGCTCATGATCGGTCAAATGTTCGTGTCTCGAAGGGCATCCTCATGCGAGTTCTCTACACGTCCGACATTTTTGCACGGCAAGCTGTGGGTGGGATTTCACGGTACTTTGTGGAGCTTATTCGCGAATTGCTACGGAACGAGCGAGTCGATGTTGATTTGTCTGTCCGATGGCATATCAACGAACACTTGCGGGAACTTCAAGAGACGGAGAAAGTCGCTGGTCGATTCTTGCCGAAGTTGAGATCGATCCGTCATTTCCTGCCAGCTGTGAACGCACTTCCGTATTGGAGTTCAAGTGCGGGCACGGATTCGCCGCAGATTATCCACCATACCTATTATTCTTGGTTTCAACCGTCGACCGTTGGGGGTTTGGTTGTCACGGCCCATGACGTGATGCCAGAGTTGTTCTGGAACCGGTCACATCCACGCACCAAAGGGCTTCTGTTGGCGAAGCGACGATCGCTGGAAGCAGCGGACCGCATTATTGCCGTTTCGCAACACACAAAGAATGACATCATTGACATCTACGACCTTGAGCCAGATGTGATCGATGTGATTCCCCATGGAAATCCGATGGCTGAATTCTCGAAACTCTCGACAGTCTCACTTGAAGTGGACGATGTTTCTCGGAAAGGCCAGCGGCCATATCTGCTGTATGTGGGGGCACGGGGCGGATACAAAAACTGGGAAGCGTTCATCGACGCATTCGCGGCGTCGGAGTTCTTGCGAAAGGAATTCCGGATCGTGTGTTTTGGTGGCGGGCCGTTGGGACGTGCTGAACGTGAGTTGCTAGAAAAGCTGCGAATCTCCTCGTCGGTCACACAGGAGTCTGGAGACGATCACGCACTTGCCAAGGCGTATTGTCAGGCGACTGCGATTGTTTATCCATCGCGATACGAAGGATTCGGGCTGCCACCATTGGAGGCGATGAGTTGCGGTTGTCCGGTGATCTGTTCGGATGCAGCCTCGATTCCCGAAGTTGTGGGTGGAGCGGGTGTGTACTTCGATGCTGACGACCTCGATTCAATTCGCTCAGCGATGGAATCCACGCTTGGAGATTCCGCGAAACTCAAACGGCTTCGCCAAGCGGGGCTGGAACGCGAGAAGCAATTTCGTTGGCGAACTACCGCGGAACTGACACTCGCGAGTTACGAGCAAGCCATCGGATTGGCCGCTCCGATTCCTTCCGATTCGAAGCGGGCTGCCGCGTAAGCCGACAGGAAAGCGAAGTTACCATGCGTGTTTTCATGGAATGCACCGCCACCTATCAGCAGGATTGGCACACGGGGATTCAACGGGTCGTGCGGAATCTCGTGAACGCCTCGCGGACAATCGGTCCCGAAATGGAAATCGACTGTCAACCAGTTGTGTACGATGCACGTCGGGGGATGATTACTATTGATGGTCTGCAAGTCCACGGTGGTCATTCACCCGCAGATACCGCTGTGCCTCGCAATACCATTCGGCGTGTCAAATCCACGTTGAAACGTCTCGGTTTGTTGCGACTTGCGCAGCGGGCGGATCTGATTCGACGGCGGGCAGTGGATTGGGGGTTTTCGTCCCTGCGGAGTGACGCAAAGACACAAATTGACTTTCAGTCCGGCGATGTCGTGGTGATGCTCGACGGCACTTGGCAAGCACCGTATTGGCGAGATCTGGAACAAGCTCGCCGGCAGGGCGCGAAAGTCGGGGTTCTCATTCACGACGTTTTCCCACTGACAATTCCGCAGTTCTATCCGGCACACACCACCAACGTCTTCCGCAATTGGTGGTTACGGGCGTGTCAGTCTGCCGACTTCTTAGTCTGTGCGACGCGAGCGGTGGCGGCGGATGTGCAGTCTGTCTTGCCGACGGGCACGAATCCGCAGATCGGATTTTTTCGCCTGGGCATGGAACTCGATGGAGTTCAAACAGGTTCCGCTGTTCGATCTGAGTTGAGTGAATTCTTTCAGCGGGACACACCTACGTATCTTGCGGTGGGAACACTCTCTCCGCGTAAGAATGTTTCGTTGTTGCTCGACGCATTCGACCGAATGGATCAGCAAACGGATGGCAGTCAGCTGGTGATTGTCGGCGGAGAAGGTTGGGACGCGGAAGCGTTGGTTCGTCGAATTCAGTCGCATCCGGAGTACGGTCAGCGACTACGTTGGTTCGATGACCTCAACGATGGCGAACTCGATTTCTGCTACAAACACGCTACCGCGATGGTGACAGCTTCGAACGCTGAGGGCTTTAACTTGCCGATTGTGGAAGCTTTGAGCCGAGGATGTCCCGTCCTTGCGAGTGATGTCCCGGTCCATCGGGAAGTGGGTGGTCGATGGGCGAAATTCTTTCCAGCAAACGATGCAGACGCGCTCACCAACGTGCTTTCCGATCCTGCGACATTGGCTGCGATGCGGTCCAGTCTCGACGGATACCATTGGCCGAATTGGCAAGAGAGCTGCCGCGAACTCCTGACAACGCTCTACCAGATGGAAGCTCCCGCATCGAAAGCCGCGTAGCAATCGCTTTGAGAATCACTGATCTCGTGGAAACGGTCTGAGATTTTCGAGAGTCACCGTGGACATCGAGGACCCAAATGCGGTCTAATTCGCTGTCATGAGTGATTCGAAAATTCCAGTGAACCGGACCCTCGTCGGGTTGCTTGCTCTCGCGTGTCTGCTGGCAGCGGGTTATCTATTTTTCTTTTCCGAAGCTGAGCAATCTTCGCGGACGATGATGTGGTCCGGGGCGTTTGTGCGTGTCGGACTGCTGACCGGAGCGTTTTGGTTGGCGTTGCCGACGAAAACTCGCGATGCAGCGTGGGCCGGTGTCTCTCCGTGGCAATTTGTCGGCGGACTTCTGGCGATTGCGGCGGTAGCGATTCGTCCGCGAGTCGCAATCCCGTTTTTGCTCGCGCTCGCGGTTGTTGGTTTCTTTCTCCGCCCGAGACCGAAACAGCGTCCCCCTCGACGATAACACGTCCTGAGTGAATTTATCGGGGATGGTTTCTCGTTAACCAGCATGGTTCCAATTTGCACGTCCGGTAGTCCTTGACAATTTGCGTCAAGTTCGTTCATCTGTCGGCGTTTAGAAGCCTGAAGAAGTTGGCACGCCGATTGCGTGGGTTTCTAACACCTGACATGCTGCAACCAACGAACTCAAATCCCTTGCGAACAGACAACTACGAATTGAGGCCATCTATGACGTTGCCGGAACGCGGGCGGAGCCGTGTGATTATCACGGGGGTGTCTCCGCAAGTCGAGGATGGAAGTTTCCCGATCAAGCGTGTTCAAGGGGATCTGGTTCGGGTCGGAGCCAACATCTTCACCGACGGCCACGACCGTATCTCGGGGGTTTTGCAGTACCGTAAGTCTGGCGAGGCGGTTTGGCGCGAGACGCCACTGATTGCGACTTACAATGACCGTTGGCATGCGGAATTCACGGTCGAGGAACTCGGCCGATACGATTACTGTGTGCTGGCTTGGATCGACCATTTTGAAACCTGGTTTCAAGATCTGAAAAAGCGAGTCGCCGCCGGACAGAATGTGGAAGTCGATTTGGCGATCGGTGCCGAATACGTGGAAGAGACCGCGAAGCGTGTGCAAGGCACTGATGCCGAACGTCTGAGCGAGTGGGCGAAACGACTCAAGAGTTCCGAGGCGTCCCAGAATCCGCAGCCCATCTGCGAGGACACTGAGTTAGAGGCATTGATGCTCAAGCACTCCGAGCGTCGATTTGCCACGAGATACGATCGGGACTTGCAAGTTAAGGTCGATTGTCGACGTGCCGAGTTCAGTACTTGGTACGAGTTCTTTCCCCGGTCAACGGGTCCTGACGGACAGCATGGCAACTTCCGCACCGCCGCCGATCGTTTGCCGTACGTTGCCAATATGGGGTTTGACGTCGTTTATTTGCCGCCGATTCATCCGATTGGTGACAAGTTTCGCAAGGGCCGAAACAATTCCGTCACTGCTGAACCGGGCGATGTCGGAAGCCCATGGGCCATTGGTTCCAACGATGGTGGCCACAAAGCGATCCATCCGCAGTTGGGGTCGATGTCCGATTTTCAGCGGTTCGTCGGGATGGCAAACGAACTGGGAATTGAAGTCGCCTTGGACGTGGCGTTTCAGTGCTCGCCCGATCATCCCTACGTGAAAGAGCATCCGGATTGGTTCAAGAGTCGGCCGGACGGCACGATTCAGTATGCCGAGAATCCTCCGAAGAAATATCAGGACATCTATCCGTTCCACTTCGAGTGCGCTGACTGGAAAAATCTCTGGAAGGAACTCAAAAGTGTGTTCCTGTTCTGGATTGATCGTGGCGTGCGGATTTTCCGCGTCGACAACCCGCACACCAAACCGTTGCCGTTTTGGCATTGGTGTATCACAGAGATTCACAAAGAGCATCCCGATATCATTTTCCTCGCCGAGGCGTTCACACGGCCACGGATCATGGAGCAACTGGCCAAGTTCGGTTTTAATCAGTCCTACACGTATTTTGCCTGGCGGAACACGAAAGCGGAACTGATTGAGTACATGACCGAGTTGACGAAGACCGGCGTCTCCGAATACTTCCGACCAAACTTCTGGCCGAACACTCCGGATATTCTTACCGAGTATCTCCAAACCGGCGGCAAGGCGGCGTTTCAAGCTCGTGTGACACTCGCAGCAACCTTGACGGCGAATTACGGAATGTACGGCCCGGCGTTTGAGTTGCAGCATAGCACACCGGCGAAACCCGGCAGCGAGGAGTATCTCGATTCCGAGAAGTATCAAATCCGACACGACGATTTGAACCACCCGGGAAGTCTGCGGGAATTCATTGGCCGACTCAACGCGATCCGCAACGAGTTCCGATGTTTGCAATCCAACCGGAACTTGGAGTTCCACGCCATCGACAATGACCAACTTATCGCGTACACGAAACGCACCGAAGACAACAACGAGTTGTTACTGACGATCGTGAATCTCGATCCCAGGTACAAGCAGTCCGGGTTCGTGCAATTGCCACTCGAGGACTTGAGAATCGATCCCACACGACCGTTTCAGGTGCATGATTTATTGAGTGGCAACCGTTATATGTGGCAGGGATCAAGAAACTACGTGGAACTGAACCCGCACATCACGTCATCCCACGTCTTCCGGGTTCGTGGGGATGTGCATTCCGAAACTGATCCTGGCTTCTACGCATAATTGAACCGATCGAAAGCGACCGTCCGAGCCAACCCTCAATTCGAATCGACTCCATGCCCCGTTTAGCCGAGACGCACACGACAGCCGGTCAAGCTCAGTGGTACAAAGACGCCATCATTTACCAAATTCACGTCCGTGCGTTTGCGGACAGCAATGGTGATGGAATCGGTGACTTTCGCGGCCTGACTTCCAAGCTGGACTACATTCAAGAACTCGGTGTGACCGCCATTTGGTTGCTGCCGTTCTTCCCGTCGCCGTTGCGTGATGGCGGGTACGACATGTCCGATTATCGGGGCGTGCATCCGAATTACGGCACGCTTCGTGATTTTCGCGGGTTCCTGGAAGCCGCCCATGAACGGGGCATCCGAGTGATCACCGAGATGGTGATGAACCACACGTCCGACCAACACGAGTGGTTTCAGAAGTCTCGCCAAGCGAAACCGGGCAGTCCATGGCGTGATTACTATGTGTGGTCGGACTCACCGGATCGCTACCAAGATGCGCGGATCATCTTCCAAGATTTTGAGTCGTCGAACTGGACTTGGGATCCGGTTGCGAATGCCTATTTTTGGCATCGGTTCTACTCCCATCAACCGGACTTGAATTTCGAAAACCCAGCCGTTCAACAGGCAATGTTCGATGCCGTAGATTTCTGGTTGGACATGGGTGTAGACGGTCTTCGATTGGACGCCATTCCGTACCTTTTCGAGGAGGAAGGAACCAATTGCGAGAACCTGCCGAAAACACACGAGTTTCTGAAATCACTGCGGTCGCATGTCGACGAGAAGTACGGCGATCGCATGTTGCTCGCCGAGGCGAATCAATGGCCCGAGGATGCCGCCGCTTATTTCGGTGAAGGCGACGGCGATGAGTGCCAAATGAACTTTCACTTCCCGCTCATGCCGCGACTCTATATGGCGGTTGAACGGGAAGATCGGTTTCCGATTATCGACATCCTCGAGCAAACTCCGGAACTGCCAGAGACATCCCAGTGGGCGATCTTTCTGCGGAATCATGATGAGTTGACGCTCGAAATGGTCACAGACGAAGAACGCGATTATATGTATCGCGCTTACGCCGAAGATCCGCGAGCCCGCGTGAATCTCGGGATTCGTCGTCGGCTGGCTCCGCTGTTGCGGAACAACCGGCGGAAGATCGAATTAATGAATGGATTGTTGATGTCGTTGCCGGGAACGCCGGTCGTTTATTACGGCGACGAAATCGGGATGGGCGATAACATCTTCCTAGGCGACCGCGATGGCGTGCGAACGCCGATGCAGTGGAGCCCCGACCGAAACGCGGGGTTCTCCCAGTGCAATCCGCAGCGGCTGTACTTACCGGTCATCATTGATACCGAATACCATTATTCGAGTATCAACGTCGAAGTGGAGGCGAACAGTCCGCATTCCCAATTGTGGTGGATGCGGCGAATCATTCATCTCCGCCGTGATCACCAAGTCTTTGGGCGTGGACGTCTTGAGTTTCTTCAGCCGGATAACTCGAAAGTTTTGGCATACATTCGGGAGTCGGAAGACGAGACAATTCTCGTGGTCGCGAATCTCTCCCGTTTCACCCAGTGTGCCGAATTGGATTTGTCACGCTTTCGCGGACGAACTCCGACCGAATTGTTCGGGAAAACCGACTTTCCACCGATCGGAGAGTTGCCTTACTTCTTGTCACTCGGTCCCTACGGTTTTTATTGGTTCAAACTGAGTTGGAAGGATAGCGAAGTCGACGAAGCGGATGTGACGGGGGCTCCTCGTTTGCGAGTTTCGCAAGACTGGACAACGTTGTTGGCGAAATCCAAACCGGGAGCGTTCGAGAACGCACTCGCCAGTTGGTTGCCTCGACATCGCTGGTTCGGTGGCAAAGCACGGACGATCCAGACCGTCAAGGTTGAAGAGTCCATCCCGTTGGGGGATTCGGAAACCGAGCCGATTGCGGTTATCGTTGTCCGGGTCGAATACACCGAAGGCGAACCCGAACGTTATATGTTGCCGCTGATTTTTGCGGATGAAGAACGAGCACGGAACATTGTTGGCGACCATCCGCGTGCCAAATTGGCGGAAGTGGAGAACACCAGCACGGGCGAAGTTCGTACCCTGTGCGAAGCGGTCTGGGAATCGGAGTTCTGGCAGCCGTTGTTTGCGCACATCAAAGACCAACAGCTTCTGTCAACCGCACGGGGAGAATTCCGCGGCGCCGCTTCGGATCAGTTCGCCGCATTGAGCAGCGAACTCGGCGAGTCACCGGAGCCGTCTGTTCATGGCGGTCAACAAAGCAATACGTCCGCGATTTTTGGCGACTCAATGATTCTGAAGTTGTTCCGGAAGATTGCACCAGGAGTCAATCCCGACTTGGAAATCAGTCAGTTTCTATCGGAATTCAACAGCGATCCCGAAAACGAATTCCAAGCACCGGTTGCACCATTGGCCGGTTCATTGGAGTTCGAGGGCAACCGCGACGAGGCCATGACCTTGGCGATCATGCAAGGTTTCGTGCCGAATGAGGGAGATGCCTGGGTCTACACTCTCGATGAACTCGGTCGGTACTACGAACGATTGCAGTCGGCGGAGGTGGAGACTTCGGGAGCGAAAGCAACGCTTCCACGAGGAAAAATGCTGCAGTCCACGCGGAAGGATATCCCCGACCTCGCCCATGACCTCATTTCGCCGTACCTGCAAAGCGTCGAACTGCTTGGACAGCGAACGGCGGAGATGCACTTGGCACTGGCGTCGAATCGCAGCAACCCAGCGTTTGCCCCCGAAGGATTCACGAAGCTTTACCAACGGAGTTTATATCAGTCGATGCGGGCGGGCGTACGGAAGGTTATGACGCTCCTCAAGAAGCAACGGTCTAATCTCAGCGACGAACTTCTGCCATTGGCCGACCGAGTGCTGGCAGGGGAAACGGAATTGATGGATCGCTACAAAGCGGTTGCCGAAACCAAGATTGCGGCCCAGCGGATCCGGTGTCATGGTGACTATCACCTGGGTCAGGTGCTCTACACCGGTCGAGACTTCGTGATTATCGACTTCGAAGGCGAGCCTGATCGCACGATCGGCGAACGCAAAATCAAGCAGACACCACTCAAAGACGTAGCGGGCATGATTCGCTCGCTGCACTATGCATCGTTTGCCGCTCGGTTCGGTCAAGTGCCAGGTGGACCGACGGGGCCAGAAGCCGGAGACATCGCTGAACGCTGGATGCAATTCTGGTATGCTTGGTGTGTGACAGCGTATCTCAAGAGTTACCTGGCGTCGGCAACTTCCGGAGAATTTCTCCCCCAAACGGAAGAAGGAATCCAAGTTCTGCTCGATGCCTATATTTTGGAAAAAGCGATCTACGAATTGGGATACGAACTCAACAACCGTCCCGATTGGGTTCAGATTCCTTTGGTGGCCATCATCGATCTTTTGGAGGCGTAGCGTTCTAGGCGAGTCGGAAACGGCAACGATGCGACCTGGTAACTTCGGGTATTTTTGAACAAGCCTGAAAACGGAATTGAACCAAACTCATAACGGATTCTTCGAACCACTCTTGCGATTCACTGCATGTCAACCTCATCAACTCCACTCACTCAACGACCTGCTTTAGAGCAACTCGCCGCACTGTTCGGCGTGCAATTGTCCTACATGGATGTGGGTGGGCAGACCCAGCACGTCTCTGAGAAATCTCTTCTGGCAGTCTTGAACGCGCTCGGTGCGAACGTGAGTTCATCCGAGGATGCAGTGGAACTTCTTGACGAGAAACGACGCAAACTGGCCGAGCAAGGACTACCGACCGTTGCTGTCGTCTGGGAGAATGAGCCGCTTTCCGCCCGACTGACTCTGCCGGAATCGTTGGCGACGATGACTGGTCAGGTGACGATCACGACAGAGTTCGACAAAACACTGCTTGAAACTGTCGATCTCTCCACGCTGGAACCGATGGCGGTCGATTGGAGTCAAGACCCGACATACTTCGATGATTCGCTTCCGGAAGGCTATGTCGCCCGCAAGTTCGTTCTCGATATCGAACTTCCGTTCGGCTACCACCATTTGCAGCTGGAGGTTGGTGGGCATTCCTGGACGACGCAGATCATTTATGCGCCTTTGAAATGTTTCGCACCAACCGACCGCGTTAATGCAACGAAGTCGCACGTGTGGGGCGTGTTCCTGCCAGTCTATTCGCTGGTCACTGAGGACACTTGGGGAGCCGGTGCTTATTCGGACTTGGAACGCATGGCGGAATGGTCCGGCGGGCTCGGTGGTGGCATGACGGGCTCGCTACCGCTGCTCTCCAGCTACTTGGACGACCCGTGTGATCCCAGTCCATACGCGCCCGTGAGCCGTTTGTTTTGGAACGAGATTTACCTCGATATTCACGCAATCCCGGACTACAAAGATTGCCCGGAAGCGCAGGAACTCGTCGAGTCACAAGACTATCAAGATCGTCTGCGTGAAATCCGTGAGAAAAAGCTCGTTGATTATCGCGGGCTGATGGCTCTCAAACGCGAGGTGCTGGAATTACTCGCCGATAAGGTCTTTCGAGATCAAGGCGAGCGGTACAAGGAACTGATGCAACGACGGGAATCGCATCCGCTTTTGGATGACTATGCTCAGTTTCGGGCAACTCAGGAAACGACACGCACATCTTGGACGGACTGGGATGAGCCACGGCGAAGTGGCCAACTTAGTGAGTCCGATTACGACGAGAAACGCTTCCGCTACCACTTATATGCTCAGTTTCTGGCCACCGAACAGTTGGCTCACCTTTCGGTCGCCGCAGAAGCGACCGGGACCGGTTTGTATCTCGATTTGCCGCTTGGCGTCCGTCCTGATGGTTATGACGTGTGGCGATTCCAGCACGTCTACGCCAACGGTGCTCATATCGGTGCGCCGCCGGACATGATGTTCACGAAGGGACAGAACTGGGGGTTCGCACCGCAGCATCCTGAACGACTTCGCGAAGATTGTTATCGGCATGTGCGGGATTATCTGCACCATCATATGCAGTTCTCTCGGCAGTTGCGAATCGATCACGTCATGTGTTTGCACCGTCTCTATTGGATTCCGGAAGGTGTTTCGGCATCGGATGGGGCGTACGTGCGGTATCGACCCGAAGAGTGGTATGCGGTGTTGGCCGTTGAGTCGCATCGGCACGAAGCCTGTGTGATCGGGGAAAATTTGGGCACCGTTCCACCGGGAGTCAACGAAGCTCTCGAACGGCATGGTGTGGCGCAGATGTTCGTCTTGCAGTATCAATTGCAAAGTGATCAAGACGACCTGATTGGTCAGGTGCCGGCCGGTTGCATTACCTGCATCAACACACACGACATGCCACCATTTGCCGCCTGGTGGGAAGGATTGGACATCCTCGATCGGCACGATCTTGGCTTGATCGACTCGGAAACAGTCGATCGGGAACAACGCGAGCGAAGTGATTTGAAGCGACAACTGACGCGGTGGATGCGAGGCAAACGGCCGATCCAGGAACCGGCCTGGCCGGATGAGGATGCTAACGTGTCAGCAGCCGAAGTCATCCAGGCATTACACGAGTTCTTCGCGGCGAGTCCGGCGGAGTTCCTGATCGTTAACCAAGAGGATTTGTTCCTCGAAACCCAGCCGCAAAACGTTCCGGGAACCACAGGCGATGTCCGCCCGAACTGGCGACGCCGTGCACAGCGAACGTTCGAAGAATTCTCCAGCGACCCCGCTGTTGTGGAATCGCTACAGCGAATCGACAAGCTGAGAGCTTCACGAACACCTTAGAATCAATTATCTGTTTAGGAATGATCGGCGAAGGAAATTATGAGTTCATCCACAACCGCCAATCCCGTGCGTTACGATGTTTCGTTGCTCTCGGATGACGACATCCACTTGTTCAACGAAGGGACGCATCTTGACCTCGACGAGAAGCTCGGTGCGCATTTGATCGAGCGAGATGGTATCGCGGGCGTGTACTTTGCCGTCTGGGCGCCCGATGCGAAAACCGTTTCCGTGGTGGGGATGTTCAACGACTGGAACAAAACCAGCCACGAACTACGTCCCCGTGGAAGTTCCGGTATCTGGGAAGGGTTTATCTCCGGCGTCGGCAGCGGAACGCTTTATAAATATCACATTGAGTCCCGCGTCAATAACTACTCGGTTGATAAAGCCGATCCGTTCGGGGCATTCTTCGAGGTGGCTCCGAAAACTGCGTCAATCGTTTGGGACCTCTCGTACGAGTGGAACGACGATGAGTATCTGCAGTACCGCGGAGGACGAAATTCGCTGACCGCTCCGATGTCGATTTATGAGGTGCACCTCGGGTCTTGGAAGCGGGTTGCCGAGGACGGTTGGCGATCGCTCAGCTATCGTGAGATGGCGGAGCAACTTTCGGAACACTGCAAGAAACTCAATTTCACGCACGTTGAGTTCATGCCTGTCATGGAGCACCCGTTCTTCGGGTCGTGGGGCTATCAAGGAACCGGTTACTACGCACCGACCAGCCGGTACGGGACACCGCAGGATTTCAAATATCTTGTCGACACGCTGCATCAAAACGGGATCGGCGTGATTCTCGACTGGGTGCCCTCACACTTCCCGAATGACGAACACGGGCTGGGATATTTCGACGGAACGCACCTCTACGAACATGCGGACCCACGTCAGGGATTCCATCCGGATTGGAAGTCTTACATTTTCAATTTTGGTCGCAACGAAGTACGGAGCTTCCTGCTGTCGAATGCGATTTTCTGGCTCAAGGAGTATCACATTGATGCCCTCCGAGTCGATGCCGTCGCCAGCATGTTGTACCTGGATTACTCCCGGAAAGATGGCGAATGGATTCCCAATGAATTCGGCGGGCGTGAGAACTTGGACGCGATCAGCTTCATGCGGCAGTTGAACCGAAGTGTTTACGAGCGGTTCCCTGACACGCAAACGATTGCGGAGGAATCCACCGCATGGCCGATGGTGTCGCGACCGGCTCACTTGGGCGGCTTGGGTTTCGGAATGAAATGGGATATGGGGTGGATGCACGACACCCTGCGGTATATGGCCCATGAGCCGATCTACCGTAAGTACCATCATGGCGAACTCACGTTTCGCACGGTTTATGCCTTCAACGAGAACTACGTGCTGCCGCTTTCCCACGATGAAGTCGTGCATGGAAAGGGATCGCTGCTCAATAAGATGCCGGGCGACGATTGGCAGAAGTTTGCGAGCCTACGGTTGTTGTACGGCTATATGTATGCACAACCTGGGAAGAAGTTACTCTTCATGGGGGCGGAAGTCGCTCAGTGGAGCGAATGGCAGCATGATGGAGAAGTACAATGGGATCTGCTGGCCCAGACCGAACACGCCGGCATTCAGCGGTGGGTCAGTTCGCTCAACGGATACTATCGAGGCGAACCGGCACTCCATGAACTCGATTGCGAGCCACAAGGATTCGAATGGATCGACGCGAACGATTCGCAAAGCAGCGTGCTAAGCTTCTTGCGAAAAGGCAGTCAGCCGGAGGATCAAGTGATCGTCGTGGCCAACTTCACGCCTGTTCCGCGTTACGATTACCGTGTTGGCGTACCGAAACCGGGTTTCTGGAAAGAGATTCTCAATAGCGATGCCACCGAACACGGCGGGAGCGGACACGGGAACCTCGGCGGTGTTGAATCCGCAAGAATCCCGTACCACGGCCGACCGAATTCCATCAACCTTACGTTGCCGCCGTTGGGGATCGTGTTCCTGAAATGGGAATCGTAACGAACGTCGTTCGACGCCGTACTTCCATCTCCAAGACCGAAAAAGATAGCTCACCCTAGCATGGCCGACTCTAACATCCTGCCCGCGCATCCAACTTATCCGGCTTCGATCGGTGCTTTGCAGCAACCAGACGGCCGGGTCACATTCCGTGTTTGGGCACCCAAGGCGGAAACCATTGATCTGCACCTCGTCAAGGATGGGGATGACGAGTTTATTCCGATGCGTCCCGAGCCGCGTGGCTATTTTGTCACGGAACTTGAGAACGCGGCGGTTGGTACAAAGTATTTTTACAGAATCAATGGTGAAAACTCGTGGCCGGATCCTCTGAGTCGTTGGCAGCCCGACGGTGTGCATCAGCCGTCAGCGGTTGCGTCGCGTGAGTTCGAGTGGACCGACCAGTATTGGCATGGGATTCCATTAACGAAATACATCACGTATGAGTTGCACATCGGGACGTTTTCCCCCGAGGGAACGTTTGACGGGGCGATTGCGTACTTGGATGACCTCGTCGATCTCGGGATCACCGCGGTCGAATTGTTGCCGATCAATCAGTTTCCCGGGGGCCGAAACTGGGGATACGACGGCGTTCATCCGTCGGCGGCTCAGAACACTTATGGTGGTCCCGACGGACTGAAACGACTCGTCGATGCCTGTCATCAGCGTGGGTTGGCCGTCATTCTCGATGTCGTCTACAACCACATCGGTCCCGAAGGAAATTACCTCGGGCAGTTCGGTCACTACTTCACTAGCAAGTACGGAACGCCTTGGGGCGAGGCGTTGAACTTCGACGACCACGACGCTGACGAGGTCCGGCGGTTTTTCATCGAAAGTGCATTGTATTGGATTGGCGAATGTCACATCGACGCGTTGCGGCTGGATGCGGTTCACGCAATTTTCGATAACTCGGCGTATCCATTCTTGCAAGAACTTGGCGATGCCTGTCATCTGGAAGGACAACGGCAGAATCGGCAAGTTCACTTGATCGCCGAAAGCAGCTTAAACGACCAGCGGTTGTGTAGTCCGCCGAGTGTCGGTGGTTTCGGTTTGGATGGGCAATGGTCGGACGAACTGCATCACGGCTTGCATACGACCCTGCTCCCCGAACGCAGCGGCTACTACGCTGATTTCGATGGTTTCGAGGATTTGCTGCTGTCGATGCAGAATGGTTTTGTGTACGACGGCGTTTATGCTCCGCATCGCCGCCGCCGCTACGGAAACACACCGGACCGATTGTCACCTGAGCAATTCACCGTTTTCTCGCAAAACCACGACCAAGTCGGCAACCGAATGCTCGGCGAGCGGCTAAAGGAATTGACCAGCTACGAAGCGGCCAAATTGCTCGCGGGAGTCGTGCTCCTTTCCCCGTATTCACCAATGTTGTTTATGGGTGAAGAGTACGGTGAGCCGGCACCGTTTCAGTTTTTCGTCAGTCATGGTGATCCAGGTCTCGTGGAAGCGGTTCGCGAGGGCCGGAAAGCTGAATTTGCGAGTTTCAAGTGGAGCGAAGAACCGCCGGATCCGCAGTCGGAAGAGACGTTCAACCGTTCAAAGCTTGACCACAGCTTGAAATCACAGGGTGAGCATGCGGTCTTGCTAGACTTCTACAAGTCACTGATCCGACTGCGAAAGAGCCATCCTGCGTTGATGTTCCCCGCCCGCGATCGAATGGCGTATTCTTCGCTTGGTTCGCAGCGTGTGATCTTCGAACATCTTTGGACCGATTATCACGATTTGCTGGCGATCTTCTCGTTTGAATCGGACTCCGTGGACGTGAATATCCCGATTCCGGAAGGCGAATGGTCGCTGGTGTTCGACTCCGCCGAGGAACGTTGGAACGGTCCCCGGTCCGAATCGCTACCACAGATCGTTGAGTCCAGTGGATCATCGACAATAACACTGCCGCCCTTCTCATTCATTGCTCTGACGAGGAATCGTGACGCCATCGCTCCGGCGGCACCAGTTCGTTAGAATAATCTCCCCCGCAGTCAAGCGACTTGGACTCGCGGTTTGGCTTGCTTAAAGACGGAATCTATGCGGCGATACCTTTGCATTCACGGCCACTTCTACCAACCACCGCGCGAAAATCCGTGGCTGGAGACGATTGAGGTTCAGGACTCGGCGTACCCGTTCCACGATTGGAACGAGCGGATCACGTCGGAGTGCTACGAGCCGAATGCCTTCTCACGCATTCTGGATTCCGACGGCTACATCTCGCAGTTGACGAACAACTACGCACGAATCAGTTTTAACTTTGGTCCCACGTTGTTGAGTTGGCTCGAGCGATGCAGCCCGAATGTCTATCAAGCGCTGCTCGACGCCGACAAGGAAAGCCGGAAACGCTTTGATGGGCACGGTTCAGCCGTTGCGCAGGTTTACAACCATATCATCATGCCGTTGGCGAATTATCGAGACAAAGTCACGCAGATTCGCTGGGGCATTGCCGATTTCCGTTCGCGATTCGGACGCGATCCCGAGGGCATGTGGCTTGCGGAAACCGCTGTCGATATCGAAACACTCAGTCTGCTCGCAGAGCATGGGATCCGCTACACGATACTTTCGCCGTATCAAGCATCTCGCGTGCGGATGCGACCGAACGGTTCCTGGGAAGACGCGACCGGAGCGAAAATTGACCCGACGACCCCGTATGTCCAGTCGCTTCCCAACGGTAAGAAGATTGCGTTGTTCTTCTATGATGCACCGATCTCACAGGGAATTGCGTTCGAGGGGGTGTTGAAACGCGGTGAAGATTTCGCGCAGCGTTTGCTTGGTGCATTTTCGACGGAACGCGATTGGCCTCAGATCGTCCATATTGCCACCGACGGCGAAACCTACGGGCATCATCATCGCTTCGGTGATATGGCTCTCGCGTATGCGTTGCAGTACATCGAAGACCGGGCCGATGTGCAGTTAACGAACTATGGGCAGTATTTGGCATTGCACGAACGGTTGCCGGAAGTGGAGATCCTCGAACGCACGGCGTGGAGTTGTGCTCATGGCGTGGGGCGTTGGAAGGAGGACTGTGGTTGCAACACCGGTCGCGGCGGAACACATCAGAAGTGGCGTAAGCCACTCCGCGATGCACTGGATTGGGTGCGGGATCGGTTCATCAGCCAGAGCGAAAAGGTTGCAAAAGGTTTGCTCAAAGACCTCTGGACCGCGCGAGATCGGTACATCGACGTCATTCTGAATCGGTCGGATGAAACGATTCAGGAATTCATTGCCGAGAACGCGACGCGTCCGTTATCGCACGATGAAACCGGCCAAGTTCTCAAATTAATGGAACTGCAACGCCATACCCAATTGATGTATACAAGCTGCGGTTGGTTCTTCGATGAAATTTCGGGGATCGAGACCGTACAGATTATGCAGTATGCCGAGCGAGCGATTCAAATTGCCGAGGATTTGTTTGGCGACACGGAAGCATCCAACGGTTTCCAACAGCGATTGGCCAAAGCACCGAGCAACGACCCTGATCTTGTCGATGGCGGTCGCATCTACCAAGAACAAGTCGTGCCGACACGGGTTAGCTTGAAAACGGTGGCTGCACACCATGCGGCGGCTTCCATGTTTCAGGAAATGCCGGATTGCGATTGCCCGGACCCGATCGACATCACCGAAGAGAATCCGAGCGAAATCGATGCGTACATCGTCGATCGCGAAGAATACCATCAACGATCATCGGGACGATCGCGAACATCATGGGGGCGACTCAAGGTTGCCAGTCGTCTGACATACGATTCTCAAACGCTGACATTCGCCTGCTTCCATATTGGTGAACAGAATTTGGTCGGCGGTGTGCGTCTCGCTGAAGCCGAGGCCGACTGCAAATTGGAAAGCCAACTGAAACAGGCCGTTGCCAGGGCTGATGTTCCGCGTATCATTCGTCTGATTCAATCAGCGTTCCCTGAGAATCAATTCTCGTTGCGAAATCTTTTTCGGGATGAGCAACGTCGAATTCTTGATCGGCTTCTCGGTCAGTCGCTTCGCTCTATTGAGGAAATGAATCGGCATACGTTCCATTCGTTTGATCCGCTCATTCATTTTCTGACCGAACAAGCGGTTCCGGTCCCTGCAGCGTTCCGTGCGGTGGCGGACATCGTCATCAATGCAGAGATCCGAACGGCCCTGAAAACGCAACCGGAAGCTGAGCATATTGAGCGACTCATCGACAAAGCCTCGACCTGGCAAACCCGTCTTGACCGCCTCGGTTTGGCGGCGGAGCTTGAAGACCGAATCGCCTTGGCGATGCAACTTTTAGAGAACTCGCCGACCGACGGTGAAGCATTTGATCGATTGGACTCCGTGATTGATTTGGCTCGGGGATTACCGTTCGAGGTGAATTTGACGTCTGTTCAAAATCGATACTTTCAATTTTTAACTCGTCAGCGGAGCCTTCCTGGTGACGCTGCGTCTGGGTCATCGCTGAAACCTGAATTTTCTTCTTTGGCCGAGAAACTATCTCTACGAGTGCCTCAATGAGTCATTCCGAACGACCGTACGCGACCTACCGTCTTCAATTCAATTCAAGTTTCCGGTTTGAAGACGCTCAAAAGCTGATTCCCTACTTTAGTCGGCTTGGTGTTACACACGCCTATAGCTCGCCACTGTTGCGAGCCCGACAAGACAGTACGCACGGTTATGACGTCGTCGATCCACGTTCGGTGAACCCGAACATCGGCGATGAGACCGCCTTCCGCACGTTTGTCAAAACTCTGCAGGCCCATGGGATGGGGTTGGTACTGGATATCGTACCGAACCATATGGCCGCTTGCGGAGAGAATCCGTACTGGGAGAACGTTCTCACGTACGGGGTCAGTTCGCCGCATGCACGATGGTTTGACATCGACTGGCGGATGCCGCATTCGGAATTGTGGGGCCGCGTGCTGGTGCCCGTTCTGGGCGAGCCGTTGCAACGGGTTTTGGCTCAAGATCAGCTCCACGTGTACTGGGACCAGGGCCGTTTTCGAATCCGGTATTGGGAGAACACATACCCAATCGATCCGGCGACCGTTCCCATGATTCTGCAATTCGGCATGCCTGAGTTGGAGGAGCAATTTCCAGAGGGGCACACAGCTCTCACGGAGATTCAATCCGTTCTCGAAGAACTCAATGCCCTACCCAACCGCGTCGAACGTGGTCAACGGCACGTGGAACTTTCGCTGGATGATACGGAAGATTTGCTTTCGCAGTTGGCACAAACCATTGTGATGTCGCCGGCGATTCAAGCGTGGGCCGTACAAACCGCCGAACGGTTTTCATCGGGTGAGGAAGGCCAGAAACGATTGCGGGCGTTGCTTCGTGCTCAGAATTATCGCTTGGTTTATTGGCGACGAGCCGCTCGGATTCTGAACTATCGGCGTTTCTTCGACATCAACGATTTGATTTCGATTCGACAAGAAGATCCCGAAGTCTTTGACGATACCCACACGCTCATTGCCCGATGGATTTCGGAAGGATTGCTTGACGGCATTCGGATCGACCATATCGACGGTCTTCGTGACCCACTCCGATACCTGGAACGTCTGCGTGATCTCATCAGCGAACAGGAACCGAACGGTCAATCGGTGCCTGTCTGGGTCGAGAAGATTGTCGCGCACGACGAAGTGCTTCCCGCCGATTGGCCAAGTGCAGGCACCACAGGTTACGAATCGCTGAACCAGATCGAGTCGTTGTTCATATCGCCGGAAGGTTATCAGGCGATCGAGGAAAGCTATCGTCGGATGCTCGGGCGGCCGGTGAAGTTCGAGCAAGTCGCCAACTGGGGCAAACGCCGAATTCTAAAGGCCGACCTGTCCGCATTTGTGGGACGTCTCGCTGACATTCTGCACCGCTTGGCGCAGGTGAACCCCGAAAGTTCGGTACTACGAGAAAAGGAACTTGTGGAGGCGCTCGTCGAGTTTTGCGTCGCTTTGCCTTGCTACCGGACCTATATCACCACCGATCAAACCGAACTCAGCGAGCATGACCGTTGGGCAATCGAGACAGCCATCCGAGGAGCCGAAAAACGCGAGCGTGCCTCGCAAGAGAGTCTCGACTTTCTGAAAGAGTTTCTATTCGGCGACACATTGGAAATGACGGAACACGATCGAAACGAGCGGCTGCATTTCATCGAGAAACTCCAACAGTTGACCGGGCCCGCAACGGCCAAAGGGATCGAAGATACCGCACTCTATGCATACGTGCCGTTGATCTCTCGGAACGAAGTTGGTGGTGAACCTAATACTGACTTGCGGCAGGCAATTCCGCATTTCCACGAAGGAAACGCCTATCGTGCGGAATCCGCGCCCCGAGCAATTTTGTGTGTCACCACGCACGATACGAAACGCACTGCGGATGTTCGTGCCCGGCTTGATGTGCTTTCCGAATGGCCGAAAATCTGGTTCGCCCGCATCAACAAGTGGCGAGAACTGAACCGGTCGCGTCGATCCCGGGTGCAAGACAAGACGGCTCCGGACCCCGCCGCCGAGTATATGTTCTATCAGAACCTGATCGGAATCTGGCCGGTGACGGCAGCGGAAGATGGACCGGTTCCGATCAGTCATCCGGATGTGATCGAGTTCCTCCGTGAACGGATGGAGGAATACATGCTCAAAGCCGTTCGCGAGGCGAAAGTCCGTACGAGTTGGACTGACGGAAATTCCGAATTTGAGTCAGCGCTCGTGGAATTCATCCGTGGAGCCATGAGTGGCAAGGACGAGAACTCTCGGCTGTTCCTCGATGACGTTCAAACGTTCGTGCAGCGGGTTGCCCGACCGGGATTCTGGAATTCGCTCGCGCGGACGCTATTCCAGTTTACTTCACCTGGCACGCCGGATCTGTACCAAGGTGACGAGTTATGGAACTTCGCACTTGTCGACCCCGACAATCGTCGCGAGGTTGACTACGAACTTCGTCAGGGACTGCTTGATGAGTTAGTGACTCGTCTTGAAAGCTCAGAGGAATCGCGTCAAGAACTTCTGCGGGAAATGGTCGAACACCCCGAGGATGGTCGCATCAAAATGCACTCGGTCCGCGAAACGCTCAGTGCACGACGACAGTTTCCCAATTTGTTTCTAGATAGCGAGTATCAGCCACTGAGCTTCGAGGGGAAACATTCCGAACACCTCGTTGGTTTCGCCCGAACTCATGGCTCGGAAGCGGTCCTGGCCATCGCCCCGCGTTGGACGACATCACTCACCCAGGATTATCTCCAGGCACCGCTTGGGGAGGCGGTCTGGGGCGACACGCGAATTTCCCTGCCAGCATCGCTCAACGGACGGCAATTGGATTCGATGTATACACGCAGCTCACTCCAGGCGGCGGATGACGGTACGCTTCGGGCGGCGGATGTCTTCGCAGAATTTCCAATCGCCTTGCTCGTATCCTCGGCAACTGCGGAAAACGACTAATCCCGGAAACGTTTGGAGATTTTTCGGGAACTCCTTGCTATTGAACTCGTCGGAATTCACCAAGGACGGCAACCAGTCTTGTCGTCGGTGGAATTCGAGGGAATAGCGAGGAATCCGTCCATGTCGGTCGTCTCATCCAAACGCCTCCGCCTGCTCAGTTGTCTCAGCGGTGGCCTTCTGTTGACAGCGTTGTTGTGCTTGTTTGGTCCCCGTCTGAGTGACGCGGCCGCGGACTCTCAGAAGGCCCCTCCCAAGGACAATCCCAAACAGATTGCAAAGCCCGCCGCACTTGGCGGGACGGATCGCTACCTAACGCATGTCTCGACCGACAAGCCAATTTATCGAGAAAACGAGAAGGTCTACATTCGGGGCGTTTTGCTCGAAGCACACTCTCGGAAGCCGGCCCCGAAGCGGTTTGCTACCCAAGCCACGATCGAAATTCTCGGTCCGAAAGGCGACGTAGTTGGCAGTGGTCGCACGAACATCCAGGAGAGTACCGTTGGTTATGCTTGGAAGATTCCCGCGGGACAATCCGGTGGCGAATACACGGCCAAAGTGAGTTACCCCTGGTTGGGACTCCCACCCGCCGAGCGAAAGTTCGACATTCGGGCTTACCGCGCACCACGGCTGAAAAGTCAGATCGAGTTTATCCGCGAAGGCTATGGTCCGGGGGACAAGGTCTCCGCCAATGTGAAGGTGGAGCGGGCCGAAGGAGGTATTCCGGTTGATGCAGTTGCCACGGTGCGTGCCCTTGTCGATGGCCAAACGGTTCACGAATCTAAAACGGTCGTTGATCCGACGGGGATTGCTGCCGCTCAATTTGAACTCCCTAAGAAAATGGAGCGGGGCGAAGGCACTTTGTCATTCACGATCGAAGACGGTGGCGTTGTCGACACCGCTGCGAAGACCATCCCAATTCTCCTGCAAACCGTCGATGTGAACTTCTATCCGGAAGGCGGTGACCTGATCGCGGGCATCCCCAACCGAGTTTATGTGTCCGCCAAAACGCCGGCGCAAAAACCGGCCGACATTTCCGGCGAGATTGTCGATGCCTCGATGAAGGTCGTTGGTTCGTTTGAAACGGTTCACGAAGGTCGTGGCCGCGTGACTTTCACTCCGAAACTAGGCGAGAGTTACACCCTGAGAATCACAAAGCCAAGTGGCATTGGGAAAGCGTTCCCACTCCCCGAGATTCATAAAAGCGGTGTGACACTGCAGTCACCGAGAGAGGTCATTGAGACAACCCAAGACGTTCCGTTGATCATCCACAGTACCGACTCACAAAAACTCAGTGTGTCGCTTCGGCAACGCGAAAAGCTCGTCGTCCGCAAGACGATCGAGACCGTGGAAGGAAAAGCGTCGAAGGTGAATCTTGATCCTCAGGACGCTAGCGGCGTTCTTGTGGTGACGGTTGAGGACGCCAACGGCACGCCTCTCGCCGAACGGCTCGTGTTTCGCGAACCAAAATCAGGCTTGAAAGTCAAAATTGAAGCCGACAAAGAAAAGTACACACCCGGCGGGACGGCTAATCTAACAATTCATGCCACAAATGCCGATGGGGAGCCTGTCTCCGCAATTGTCGGCGTGACGGTCACGGATGATAGTGTGCTTGAGATGATCGAGACTCGCGATCAACAACCGCGGTTGCCTGTCATGGCGTTCTTTGAAAACGATGTCCAAGACTTAGCCGATGCGCACATCTATCTTGATCAAGACGATCCATTAGCTGCATCTGCAGTAGACTTGTTGTTAGGGACACAGGGATGGCGTCGGTTCGCGTTTTACAATTCGGCGACGCTCGTCAAAGAACACGGTGACGATGCTCGTCGTGTGTTGGCTCTGACGATTCCCACGCCGAGACCCTTCATGCGATTTCGAGCAGCTGGCGCGATCGGTGGCGCGGTGGAAGCTGAGGCTCTTGAGTTACCGCAAGCAGCCGCCGCTGCGATCGAGGTCGGAGAGGCACCTGCCGATAAAGTTGGGGACGCGTCAGAAATCAAAAAATTCGCCGATGGTCCAGTCGGTGAAAAAATGCCAGCCAAAAAGCCGCAGGCGGAGCGACCACCAGCGCCGCCAGCGGAAAATGCCGATGCGGCACCAGAGCAAAAACAACTTAGGCAACAGCTTGGCAAAGCAATTGCTGCTGACCGTGCTGCTACCCGCCGCCTACTGAAGCCTGGGGCGAATCGAGTCGCTGGTGGCTTTGGTGCAGCACCGTTCGTCGTTGTTCGGGAATTTGCACACAAAGTTCGAGCAAATCGACAACCTGGCGAACGAGTCGATTTCACGGAAACCCTCTACTGGCATGCAGGAGTTCGAACTGATGCCGAAACGGGTATTGCGAAGATCGCATTTGACCTTAGCGACGCTGTGACGAGTTTTCAGGTCTCTGCTGACGCGTTCGACGAGTCTGGCAATCTCTATGCAGCCACTCAACAAATTCAGTCCGTCGAACCATACTATGTTGAACCGAAATTGCCTCTCGAAGTAACTACAGGCGACACCGTCCTACTACCGTTGGGACTGGTCAACTCAACGAGCGAAGTTCTTTCGAATGTGAACTTGACCGTGAATGCCGAGGGGCTCACCACGACGAGTTTTGATCCGTTCGTACTCTCCGCGAACCAACGTGTTCGTCGAGTCCTTCCGCTTGAAGTTGGACGGCTCAATGGGACTTCGCAACTTGTTATCTCGACGAACGCGGGACCATATCAAGATCAAGTAACGAGACCATTGGTCATCGTTCCACAAGGGTTCCCAGTTGAGTTGGCTCATGGCGGGATGTTGTATTCGGACGAAACCAAGTCGCACGAGATCGAGATCACAGAAACCGTTGTGCCGGGAAGTCTCACGACAAAGTTCACGGTTTTCCCCACTCCGATGGCGAGTCTTACCGCAGCACTCGAGCGACTGATCCGCGAGCCCTATGGTTGCTTTGAACAAACGAGTTCCACAACCTATCCGCTCGTGATGGCTGGACAATACTTTCAAACGCATGCTGGTGTCGATCCGGAATTGATTCAACGAAGTCAAGCAATCCTGGCGAAAGGCTACGATCGGCTGATCGGGTTTGAATGCAAGAGTGGAGGTTTCGAGTGGTTCGGTGAAGACCCAGGTCACGAAGCATTGACAGCTTACGGGTTACTCGAGTTCTCTGATATGGCTCAGGTCCGCGACGTCGATCCAGAGATGCTAGCACGAACGAGTCAATGGCTGATGGGACGTCGGGACGGAGAAGGCCACTTCATCCGTGAGCGACGAGCACTCCACACGTGGCTCGCAGATCAAGACGTCTCTGATGCATATATTACCTGGGCACTCCTGAGTTCCGGAATGACCGGCCTAGACAAAGAAGTTGACACCGTCGGCAAAGATGCGCAAACAAACGACAATAGCTATGTCGTCGCGTTGGCAGCCAATGTCTTGGTTCTCGCTGACCAGAAATCTGCTGCTCAAGAATTGCTGGACAAACTTGTGACTCTGCAGGCGATCGATGGTTCAATCGATGGGGCGAGTAAGTCTATCGTTGGGAGTGGCGGAGAGGCTTTGAAGATTGAAGCGACCGCACTTGCGACACTAGCTTGGTTGAGCAATCCCGATTACATCGACTTCGCTGACAAAGGCGTGAAATACCTAGCAAGCGTCTGTGAGGACGGTCGTTTCGGCAATACACAGTCGACTGTGCTAGCCTTGAAGGCAATCGTTGAATTCGACAAGGCTCGCGCAAAACCGAAAGCGGATGGTTCGGTTCAATTGTTAGTCGACGGTCAGCCGTTCGGTGATCCCGTTCCCTTCACGAAGGAAACCCGAGGAGAAATCAAGCTTCCCGATTTCGCAACGAAGCTGACGCCGGGTAAACACACGATTGCGGTCCAAATGACGGATGGTTCAAGCATGCCCTACGCGGTCACGGTCAACTTCAATGAAGTGCAACCACAATCAAACGATAATAGCCCACTGCAGATGCAGACGAGCCTGAGTCGAGGCGAATTGCAAGAAGGTGCGGCTACGGAATTAAGGGTCCGTTGCGAGAATACGTCCGATGAAACCGTCCCGACCCCGGTTGCAATTGTTGGGCTCCCGGGTGGTTTTGAGGTGCGTCACGATCAACTCAAGGAGTTGGTGAGTGCGAAGAAGGTTGCTGCCTATGAAGTTCGTGGCCGCGACGTCATTCTCTACTGGCGTGCTATGGAAGCTGGGCAAGAGGTTGATCTTAGTTTGTCTTGTATTGCCTCGATTCCGGGATCGTACACCGGCCCCGCGAGTCGAATTTACCCGTACTACTCAGACGATCAGAAGTTCTGGGTGAAACCGATATCAGCGACTATCTCTGCAATCGAATAGTGGTTTTCCAGATTTGTGACTGAGATTGCTAGTTGAGATAGGTCCTCGGTGCTATGTACCGAGGACCTTTTTTTGTCGTCATTCCTAGCGAACGATCAGACTTGATTCTAGAGTAACCGTTCCTCGTCAGTGATCGCGGACAAGTCGCGGTTTGGAGTTACTGAACGAGAGCCGTTTGCACCTCATCGTGATCGGTTATGTCTCACAGAGACTAGGAAACAGAGCTCTAGGGTGGCAACCGAGGGCTATGATTTGGCGTCGGTTTTGCCTGAGAGGACTTCACAATCCGGCAGAGCGGCCCGCAGTTTATCTGCGCCTTCTTCCGTTACCTCTGTGTTAGTAACTTCCAGTCGCGTAAGCTTCTTCAAACCAAAGAGGTTCTCAATGCCGGCATCGGAAACGGTTGTGCGGCCTAAATGGAGATAGGTCAGATTCACGAGCGGTTTGAGTTTCGGCAAGGTGGCATCAGTGATTTTGGTGTTGTCCAAGTTCAACCATGTCAGCTGAGTCATCGTTGAAAGATGATCGGCACCAGCGTCGGCAACATTGGTCGTATAGAGATTGAGGTCCGTTAAAACGGCAATCTCACTTAAGTAGACAAGCCCGCGATCATCGACACTCGTTTTGCTAACGTCTAAGTTGGCGAGCTTCTTAGCCGACGCCAGGTGTTGCATGCCTTCACCCGTCACTTGCGTGTTGCTGATTCGTAGTCGACGCAAGCGTGGCAACGCACCCAGGTGTTTGAGACCTTCATCCGTGATCTTCGTCCCGGACAGATAGACTTGCTCAAGACTCTCAATGGAACTGAGTTTCTCAAGTCCGGAGTCTCCGATGGACGTACCATCGAGTTTCAGGACCTTCAGTTTGTCGAGCCCGACGAGACTGTCGATCGCAGCATCCGTGACTTTCTCGCCATTCAGTTGGACGTCTTTGAGAGTCGTCATGTCGGCGAGCAGACTCGCGGTTTCGTCGGTTGCCTTGCCGTCCGGGATTTTAACAACGACTGCGTTTCCGTCGTCATCGAGGCGAACGGAACCCAACGATTCCAAGGTTTCGATCGGATTCGCTTTGGGCTCGGTCTCTGGTTCGGTCGCCGGTTCAGATTTGCTTGTTTGTTCGGGGTTCGCAGTTTCCGATGATTTGGTGCAAGACGTCAAACAGACGATGGGAAGCAACAGCAACGCATGGAAAACAAATCGAGTCATCGGGGGCTCCTATTGGGGTGATTGCAACGGTGGCATGATAGCGATTTCCGTCGCTCACAGCATATCCGCGAGTCGCGATTTCGACCACGTTGTCACCGAATCTCGTGAGGAACGGCATCTTCTGGCGGAGGCCGGAGTTATTCCGGTCATTCAATACGGCTCAGGAACTTTCAAACTTTCGATTCTCGTTGCAATTGCTCAGGAATCTCCGAACCGTGCTTCGAATGTGCGCGGAAGACTGCGAGGTCGGCAGATGGTCCTGGCGTGATTTTCGAAGTTGATGTGCGTTACAATCAGGTTTTGGCCGCACCTGATCGACCTTGTTAACCCAATTTTGTCATGCGTTTGAATTTGCCGTTGACGTTTACCGAGAAGCACCCGCTTACGATTGGCATGGTTCATCTTCGACCGTTACCAGGGAGTCCGAAATATTCGGGCGAATGGGGAACCGTCATCGAGACAGCCATCGCCGATGCTAAAGCCCTTGAACGTGGTGGCGTGGATGCCGTCATGGTGGAAAACTTTGGCGATACGCCATTCTTTCCTGGGCGTGTTCCGCCGGTGACGGTCGCTGCGATGTCCGTGGTGACCGAAAAAATTCGTTGTGCCATTGAGCTTCCGCTGGGTGTCAACGTTCTTCGGAACGACGGTGAGTCGGCACTTGCGATTGCAGTCGTCGCAGACGCATCGTTCATTCGAGTGAATGTGTTGAGCGGAGCACGTGTGACGGATCAAGGTGTGATTCAAGGAAGTGCACACGATCTACTGCGACTACGGAAACATCTGAATGGCGAGCACGTCAAAATTCTGGCTGATGTCGACGTAAAACATTCGGCCGCCGTCGCAGTACGTCCGTTTGCTGAGGAACTTGACGACCTCGTTCGTCGAGGGGGGGCGGATGCGGTGATTGTCTCTGGTTCAGGGACTGGGGCGGAGACTTCACCACAGCAGATCGAGGAAGCCATCAGCGTTGCGAATGGTACGCCAATTCTCGTGGGCAGCGGTGTCTCCGCGACGAATCTTCCCGAGATGCCAATCGGAGTTGGTGGGCTGATTGTCGGGACAAGTTTCAAGCGTGGCGGCGAGGTTCAAGAACCCGTTGACGAGAAACGAGTTGCGACATTCATGCGAGAGCTTCGCGGGCGGTGGAACTGAGAATCCGACACGATTGGCACAGTGTCGATGTCAAAGCAGGTAGTTTAGGCGAAGCCAAACGCCGATGACGCGTGAACGGGCTGATTCGGTTATATCTCGAAATGGTTGACGTGTGGTGGATGGGGGGGATTGTCCGATATTCCTGATGCATGCGGTTCATTCCGTACGACCCGCGTGCCTCAGAAGATTCGCATAATCGGAGCGACCCAACCTGAACCGTGTTCAGAGTCCGCTCCCGTTCTGACCAGGAAGAAACCGCATGCCTGCCCGCACCTCAAGATGCGTTCTCCTCGGACTGTGCCTGTTTCTGCCGGCAGCCATGTTTGCTCCGGACCTGATGGCTCAGGGAGGAGTTTACGATCCCGGAATGATGTCGAGCCCTGGAATGGCTTCCGTCTCGGGCGACGCACCACCGTCAGATTACGGCACTGATCAATTCGTGACCGATGGCAACTACCCCGGCGGACCGGTCATGCCCGATCCGACATACAGCTTGGCACCTCCCGGGGAATGGTGGCCCGCCCCATCCTTCTGGTCCATCTTTACCAAGAAGGTCTTGCCGAATTCGGAAGTCCGTGTCGAATGGTTGAACTACCAGATCGACACCTTCGGCAGCAAAGTCATTGGGGCTCAGGGCTTTGAGAATCGTGATGTCCGACTGGAAAACGATGTCATCACGTTTGGTCAAGTGCCCGTGAACGTCTTCGGGCAGACGTTCACGTTCACCGTCGCAGATTTGCAACCCGTTGCAGCACCGACAACGCAACCGCTGAATCTCGAAGACTCCAACGGCTTCCGTTTGACTCTTGCGTTGCCGTTGCGTGAGGGAATGATCGAATTCGCTTACATGAACATTCCGCGAGTGGACGACCGCGTCGCTGCTCCCGGATACACTCCCAACACGGTTTTTGCCGGGATTGGACCAAGCTCCGGATTCGTTTTCGGAATTCCCTCCGACTTCCCGCAGCTCGAAAACAACTCGGTCTACACCATCATCCCCGTGACCGTTGATGGGCAGTTTGTAGACCCGAATGATGTCATCATCGACGCCGTGGACGGTGACCTCTTTCAGGTTCAAGAAAATGCCCAAGCATTGATCTTCGACCAAGCTTACCGGGCGAAGTTCACCAGCGAATCGTGGGGTTTTGAAGGCAAGTGGTTCGGCGATTGGTCACCGAACAACACTGGATTGCACTTCTACCCGATGATCGGAGCGAGAATTTTCAATCTCGAAGAACAATTTGGACAGACCGGTATTACCAGCATCGGCGGTCAGCGGGTTGTGCAGATTGATTCCAACACCGAAAACACGTTGTTTGGACCGCAATTAGGATTCCGATTCGAAGCGGACATTTGGAAGTTCACCTTTGGAGCCGAACCCCGCATGATGGTTGGTTTCAACAGTTATGAAGCATCGGTCGGTAATGCGAACGTTCGTTTTGCTGGCGATCCGAGTGTCTTCGACAAAGAAGACGATTTGAAGTTCTCCAGCCTTTTCGAGGTCGGTCTCTACGGGAAATTCGACATCACGCAGAACATGACCTTGATGGGCGGGTACAACTTCATGTATCTCCCGAACGTGACGCGGCCGATCGACAACATTCGGTACAATCTCAATACCGGCTCGCCGACCAACGATATTCGCTTGGATAAGAAAGAAGAAGACATGCACCTCGAAGGTCTGTCTGTGGGCTTGGAAATCCGCTTCCGCTAAACACTTTCGAGCAGCCGAAGACAAACGATCAATTGCAAACCGCCGGTCTTTCGAGACCGGCGGTTTTCTTACGTCGAGACATTGGTGCCAGCGAAGATCGGACTCTCTTGGAAGTTGTTTTAGCGAAGTCGGGTTGAGTCAGAGTTTCAGGACGAGCAACGCAATGCCCGCGGTCCAAGAAACAGACAGGCAGGAGAGGTTCCGCACGGGCTCGTTGCGGAGAATCGCAGAGTGACACTCATACGCGATGGCGGATTTGCACTTCGTGTCGACAGCCGTAAGCGTTCGGTTCGCAAGTCGCAAAAAATTCCGCAACTCCGACTTTGCTGGATGGCAGAACGGCCGTTCTGCCGGGGCGTTGATTCCCGCTGGCGCTTTGGCTTTGCGTGCGGCAGCTCAACTTGAGTCTTCGGTGCCCACTCGCCTGCCGCTGGGATGGAAACCGTTTCAGCGAATGCCTTTACGGTGACGAACTCATGGCACGAATTTCCGGACAAGCGACGTTGGCTGGCCGATTGCGTCATCACATGGCCTTGAGTTCCGTCCCCAATGCGATCCATCGGGAACCGTCTTGGATGCCCAACGATATGCTCTGCGGGCGAACGTAGATTCGAGCACAAGCGGTGCCCCTTCAACACAAGATCGGCAATGACCGGCTTGTGTTTTCTTAGTTGATGTTTGAACACGCGGCCAGGCTGGTCGACCCGGTCTCCTTTATTGTTTCGAGATCGATAAGCTGTTGTTGTCTCAGGTGTTACGGGGGTTTTAGTTGCCAAAACGCTCGTGCTGATGAGGTTGCAAACGATGGCAACGAAAAAAGGGCGGCTGACCCAAAGTTGGCCAGCCGCCCCGATCGTTTTGGTGAAGTATCCGAAGACACTTCGCTGTCATATTTGACTAGTAAGTCAGGATTGCATCGATACCGAAGATCGCTTCGCCGGCACTTCCGGTTGGCAGACCGAATTGGCGATCGAAGAAGGCGGTCGCGGTGTCATCCAACCCATCTTGCCAGCGAACTTCCGGACGAATCACAACGTTCGGATCAGGTCTCAAGTTGAGGCCGAGTGTGCACTCGTAGTAGCTTTGATCTTCAACGGTCCAGATTTCGCCACGAGCACCGGCTGACATCCAGTCGTTGACCGTGTAGAAGAGGTACTGGTTGAAGGAGTGGCTGTCCGTTCCGCCGTCACCACCGACCGGGCTAGCAGCGTTGGTGTGGAGGTAGTCGAACTGGAACACGTAGTTCAAGTCGTCAGCGATGGCCCAGTCGAACACATAGCTGTTCATGTAACCTTCACCGATGGCACCGAAGTCGCCGATGGTGCACGCCCAGATCGCGGTCATCGTGTCGGTCAGCGAGACGCTCACACCACCGAGGTAGTTGCTACCATCGGAATCGTCGCCGTCGTTGAATTGTTCGAAACCGGTGTCCCAACCAGCTGTCCATCCGTTCCAGACGGTGATGTCTTCGTTGACGTTGTACGTCGCCAAGACACCCGTGTGGGTGAAGGGCTCGTTGAAGTTGAACGTGAAGGCGTGGCTGTAGAAGAAGTTATCGGGAGCCGTCACAACTTCGTAACCAATGATGGTGTAGAAGTGACCAACTTTAACCGACAAATCTCCGTAGGCAACTTCACCATAGATTTGTGGCAACGCCCAGCCGTAGATTCCGTGCGTGAAATCTTCGTCTAAGTCGAACGTGCCAGGAGGGTTACCGAAGGATTGCGTGTTCGGGCCATCAACACCGTAAACGGCATCGAAACGGAAACCGAAGTCCAAGCCTTCGCTACCATCAGCGACTCGTTCAGCATAGAGCCATTGCTGGTGGAGGTTGACGTCGTTCGGATGTGCGTTGAACACACCGTTGGACTTATCATGATAACCAATTTGTGTCCAACCACCGATCGTGAACGGTGAATCCTCACCGAGGAGGGACGTGCTCAGTTCAAACGGTTGATCAACGGTATCGTAAGCTTCCGCACGGGGATCAACGTTTGGATCGAACTCTTGAGCCGAACCGACTGAGGAGATCGAAACCAGCATCGCACCGCCCAGAAGAGCACCACAAACTCGCGAAGCCAATTTTCGTGGTTTTTTGAAGAATTCCATTCCAACTCCTGTCTTTGTAACGTCCGTTTTACACCAGGCTGTTCGATGCCGGGTGAGAGTTTGATAAAGTGCCGTTCCCGTGTGCTTGGGGTCCGTCGGCTGATGCTCGAAAGCATCAATCGGCGGTGATTTCGGTTGCGACACGACAGTTCAGCGGGGCCGTACGCCAAGTTTCGGGTTGACGCTCCTGTCATTCCGAATTTGCACGTCCCAGGGGTTGAATGGCGAGCACGGCCGATTCAAACCGTCTGACCTGTTTCATCGGGTGAATCTGTGTAGCAAGTGAGACCTGGACGCTCCGCATCGCCAAACTTTCCCCACCAGCGGGAAGTCGCACGACACGACCCGAATAACCGGAACAACCAATAAAACAATAGGCAGTTTCTACCGGTTTTAACGGTTCCCGATTCGAACACCGCCCACGGAAACTCATCGCACGATGTTCCATAACACGTTTCATTGCCTGACCATCCGGTCATCTCCGGTCGCTTGTTTCACTGGGGACGCATCGGTAACGTGGAATGGAACACCAAGTTAGCTGCTCCATTCTTCCAAGTAGGTTGCGATTTCATCATGAAGTGTTGGTCGAGAATTGCTTGCGTCCTCGCGTTGCTGCCTCATCTGCAAGTGTTGGCGGCAGATGACTACAAAATTCCGTATCTCGGAGGCAACGGCTTGACCGCCTGGAGTGTTTGCGAAAATTGCGAGGTCGAGTTCGTCGATGGCGAATTGCTGATGAAGTCCGGCGATGGTTGGATGCGATCGCACCATAGGTATCGTGATTTTCAACTTCACTTCGAATGGAAGGCCCCGAAGAAGGGGAATTGGCAGCTTGGTGTTTATCTTCGAGCCCACAAGCCGGGTGTTCCCTTTCTGAAGGCCACCAGCAAAAACGCGTCGGCTCAGAAGATCGAAGGGGCTTTCAAGAAAGGTCAGTGGAACACCTACGACATCACCGTGCGTGGCAACACCGTCACGGTTCGCACCAACAATGGAGAACCCACCACGTCCACCGCCCTAGACAACGAAGACGGTTACATCGGTCTGGAGGCGATCGTGCCTGACGGAAGCCACATTCGTTTGCGGAATATCGAAGTGACGGAAACCGGATTCCGAAGCTTGCTTGATGGTTCAGAACTGACACATTGGGAAGGAGCTGGTCAACCACCGGAGACTTGCTGGGAGTTGGCCGATGGTGTTTTGACATGCGTGAAGCCGAAAGGGCCGTGGCTCCGCAGTCGCAAGGAATACGGTGACTTCAACCTGCGGCTGCAATACCGATTGCAAGCCGGGAGTAATAGTGGCGTGTATGTTCGTGTCCCGCATGATGGAAATCACCACCGAGACAAGGACTCCCAACCGCCTGCCGGTTTCGAGGTGCAAGTTCTGGACGATTCGGCTGAGAAATACAAGAGCCTCAAGGACTACCAGTATTCGGCCTCCGTGTATGACATCGCCGGTGCGTCTCCCCGCGTGTGTCGTCCTCCCGGTCAGTGGAACACGCTGGAAATTGAGTGCAAAGGACACACCGTCCGCACGGTTCACAACGGCGTCGAAGTGGTGCACGTCACAGCTCAAAAACACCCGTTGATCAAACTACGTCAAACTCGCGGTTATCTCGGACTGCAAAACCACGGCGTAGGTGTCTCCTTTCGGAATCTCCGGATTCGCGAGGACTGATCACGTCAAGAGTCGTATTTCGGAATGGACAATCTTCGCCTTTCCTGACTCCGTATGGACGGGCATGGAAGTAAGAGCCGTCAGTGCAGACAAAGTGATTTTGAGAAATGAAGATCCCTGTGAACGTTCCCATTGGGAGCCGATTTCGTTAGGTTATCGTCTGGGGACTGGCAGCGATTCGACCAGCAACATTGGGATGAATTGTCGCCGTACGATTTGGTAATGCTGATAAGGACAACCTTCTTATGGATCAGGACGAGATACTCCTCGACACCGAAGAACGGATGGAGAAAGCCGTCAACGTCTTTCGGGATCAACTCCAAGGTTTGCGAACCGGACGAGCCACACCGGCTCTCGTCGATTCGGTACGCGTTGACTACTACGGTTCACCAACGCCACTGAAGCAGTTGGCGAACATCAGTGTTCCTGAACCCCAGCAAATTGTCATTCGCCCCTTCGACGCCTCGTCCATCGGTGCGATCTCCAAAGCAATCCAAACCAGCGATTTGGGATTGGCTCCCAATTCAGATGGCCGGTTGATTCGTCTGAATATCCCGCCGCTTTCCGTCGAGCGACGAAAACAGTTGGTTGGTCGTCTGAAGGAACTTGCCGAGGAAGCTCGCGTATCGATTCGCAACATCCGCCGGGACGGCAACAAGCACGCCGATCAAGCGGAAAAAGACAAGACCATGAGCGAAGACGAGCGTGATGGCGTGAAAGACCAAATTCAAGACCTCACCAAGAAGTACGAGGCGAAGGTCAATAAGTCCGCGGATGACAAAGAAAAGGACATCATGGACGAGTAACAACGGTGACAGTTTTGGACGACATCTTTGTTGTCTATTCACCGTCATTCTTCTTGTTCCCGGACTCTTGCCCCAATTAACGCGAGATTCTGCCGATGTCATATTCGCGGAGCGATCGCTCGAAAATCATTCTCTCCGGGACCGATCCGGAACTCCCTGAAGACTTACCAACCGGCTACGACAAGTATTCGGACTTCAAGGTCATGACTCGGGGAGTCAAAGCGGTTTTGTACTCGTGCTTTGATGGAATCGTGGGACGCACCGTGGCGTTGAAACGGTTGTCGAGTGAATGCATCGTCGATGCCCGCGAACGACGACGCTTCCTCCGCGAAGCCCGAATCACCGCTCAGCTGCAACATCCCAATACAGTGCCCGTCTACGAAATTGGTCGTGGACCGGGGTCACTGTATTTCACGATGAAACGCATCGCTGGTGAGAATCTCTTCTCCATTTTGCAGCGACTGAGTTGGGGAGATGCGACGACCGAGAAGAAATACGATCTCGAGACGCTGCTGAATGTTGTCGAGCAAGTCGGCTTGGCATTAGCGTATGCCCACGTCCGGGGCGTGATTCACCGAGACGTGAAGCCGGAGAACATTTGGATCGGGGATTTTGGGGAAGTCGTGCTACTCGACTGGGGTGTTGCCAAGGTTTGGGGGTTGCCCGATGAAGCCGGGCCTGATACGCCGACCCCACTGATAACAAATGACGACCCGAACGTTGACTTCCAATCGCTGACAGCCACCGGTCAACGACCTGGCACACCGTTATACATGTCGCCCGAGCAGATCGAATCGCCTGACTCGCTCGATGAACGGTCGGATATCTTCAGCCTTGGTGTCGTTCTCTACGAAATGCTGACACTGAAAGAACCGTTTCGCGGTCGCGATCTCGATGAGACGTTCGACAACATTCTCCACAAGCAACCTGCGCCTTTGGCGGAACAGCGACCGGGAACGTCCTTTCCAAAAGATTTGGAACCAATTGTCTTCAAGTCGATTGCGAAAGATCGAAACTTGCGTTTTGATTCGATGCTTGAACTCGTTGAGGCGATTCGCGACCTCACGACGTTTGAAAATTGATCGAAATATGCATATTGACCTCGTCTCGGGCCCGTCAATTCTTGTTGGCGTGACCCGCTACTTAGCGGCTACATGTCTCACCGCTGGCTGAGAAGCAGTGATGCTGCCATGACCGAGGAGGCAATCGGGGGCGTGACAAACGTTCGGAGCATATCCGAAAATCTCGCCTAGATTTCCCTGTTGACCATTTCTCACCGAATGTACGCTGATGGAACCGTTCGTGCCGATAGAATCGGTACGGACGAGTGCGTCGGGAATTTGGATTGAGATGATGGGAGCCAGGATGCAGATTCACGGACAAAGACGACGAATTGCTGCGACGACTCTATCTGCAGTCGTTGGCCTTGGATTAGCTGCTTGGCTTGTCGGCAGTGAACCGAATCCGTCGAGCGGCGACAAACCGAACCCGGTGGACCTGCTTCCGCCCAAGTTTCAAGCGACTGGCGATTGGGCCAGTCAACTTCCGACGCCGAGTAGTCTTTCTGTGCCGGAGTTCGAGCAACAGCTCTTTGCGTTTCTCCAACAACGCAAGTACGACCACTCACAGTGGGGCCGCGACAAACAACTCCGGGACACTGGCCCTTATTTGAACGGTGAGTATTACGGTACACATCCCGCTGTCCGGGTGTTCTATTCGCCGGAAGTTCTCGAATGGCTCGAAGGCGGTCGCAAAGGTCCATTGCCTGATGGGGCGATGATTGTCAAGGAGCAATATGCACCGCCTGCGGTACGACACCATGGCAAATCAGAGAAAGAACTCTGGGAGTCGTTGGAGTCCTGGACGGTCATGGTGAAAGATTCGAAAGGTTCGCATGATGGTTGGTTCTGGAGCAATCCCGGACGCGACCAAAAGGTGGTCGAGAACCACAAGGATTTCTCGCATCCGATTTCCGGATTTGGTCATTACTGCCTGCGTTGTCATGCATCGACGGAAACTCCTGGTGCGGACCCGACCAGTGCGAACAACGAATATACGTTCGCCTCACTGCGGAACATTGAGGGGTATCCCGGTGAACCAATTCTGTTCCGTGTCGATGACTCATGGCGAAAAGAAACCGAGCACAAATCCGAAGCGGTGGCCGACACGATCCCCGATCTTCTGGAAGTGTCTCTGACGAAAACTACGGAAGGCGGCGGTTCTCATCCTCAGTGTACGAAGTCCGGAACGGTCAGCCTGTGTACTGCCTCCGAGAATCAGGAATTCGTCAAATTCTTCGGCGAAGTGAAGCCGGTTGGTTTGCAAGACGTCAGTAAATTGCCGCCGGTGACGCATGACTGGGCCGTCAAACAACGTGACCCCTGCCAGGAGTTCATGACCTCGAACCAATGTATGAGTTGTCATGCCGGACTCATGAAACCTTATGGCCCCACCATGTTCATCCCAACGGGAGATTCCGCGTCTTACGGAGCAAAAGGGTGGAACATTTCTCCTTACGGTGAATGGCGATGGACGCCGATGGGGTTGGCCGGTCGTGATCCGATCTTTCACGCGCAACTCGAGAGCGAACGCAAAATGCTCGCGCTCGAATTTGGAGATTCTCCGGAGACGGCGACTCGATTGCAGAATGTCTTGCAGGACACATGCTTGAAATGCCACGGCGCGATGGGGCGGCATCAGTTTCATTGTGATCAGAAGCAATCCGAACAACCAGTCGATTGCGACACGTTCTCTCAAGAAATGTGCAAAGCGATCGCAGCGGACGGACAACATATTGGTGAAGGTGACTCGCAATATGGAGCGTTGGCTCGTGAAGGCATCAGTTGTATGGTTTGCCACCGCATGCAAGAGCGTCCTCAACCCGCCGACGACAAACGTCCCTATTTGCAGTTCTTCCTGGAAACATCGGTGACGGGGAATTTGTACTACGGCCCCAAGAACGAAGTTTACGGTCCGTTCAAAGATGATGAAATTACCGCCTATCCAATGCAACACGCATTGGGAGTCACACCGAAACATAGTCCGTTCTTGCAGTCGTCTCGGATGTGTGGTTCATGTCACACCGTGACACTGCCAGCAGTTGATTCGCCTGTCACCCCCGAACATAAGAACGAACTCAATGACTCGCAAATCGTCAAAGAGTTTGAGAACTTCCATCACCATGTCGAGCAGGCTACATATCTGGAATGGTTGAATAGCGCCTTTGAGAATGAGTTCAAGACACAAAACCCGCAGGCAAAATCCTGCCAAGACTGTCATATGTCGAGTGGCCTAGTCGATGAAGAAAACGATATCCACTTGGACTCCCTCGAAACACGAATGGCAATCATCCAAGACACGACCTACCCAGATGCCGAGAACCTAGCAGCACACAAGAAACTCGAAGTGCCGATCCGCAAGAAAGGGTTCAAACGCCATAACTTCTCTGGTTTAAATTTGTTCTTGTTAGAACTGTTTGAACAATTCGATGACGTACTTGGTGTGCGGACTGACGACTACATGACCGGTTCCGATCAGGACATTGAACATGCTCGGCAAGAGTTCCTTCGCACTGCTCGTGAGAAAACCGCCGACTTGGATTTGGTGACTCATTGGAATTCCGGCGGAGCCATTGAAGCGGAAGTGACTATCACGAATAAAGCGGGGCATCGATTCCCGACTGGCGTTGGCTTTCGTCGTGCTTTTCTGGAGTTGCTCGTCGTCGAGCAACCAGAATCGAGTGACGGTGAAGAACGTATCGTGTGGGGATCGGGACGCACAAACTCACTCGGCATCATAGTTGACGAGAACGGCCAACCATTGAAAACCGAGTTCTTCGAACCGAACGCCGACGAAACGGCATCGTACCAGCCGCATCACGTGCAGATTAGTTCGCAAGACCAAGTTCAGATCTATGAGTCGCTGTTATGTAATGCCAAGAATAGTTTCACCACAAGTTTCATTCATGGTTGTAGCACACGTAAAGATAACCGACTGTTGCCACTCGGTTGGACGGCGAACGGCCCTGATCCGGCACTCTCGGGACGGTATCTCGAAGCCACCTATCCAGTGGGCGCAGCCGCCAGTGATCCTCAATATCGCAACGGCAGCGGCACGGACACGGTGAATTATCGGATTGCCCTACCCGATGATGTCGATCCCAGCCGTGTTCAGGTGCGTGCGACACTCTATTATCAAGCGATCCCGCCGTACTTCTTGCGAAACATTTTCCGAACCTCGCCAGAAGGTGAAGCCACGCAACGACTGTACTTCCTGCTGAGTCACGCGGACTTCACCGGCACGGCGATCGAAAATTGGAAGCTGCAAATCGCTTCAGAAACCGCTAGCATTACCGGTACTAGCCGGGACTAATCAATTGTTAGTGCGAGTGTAGCGGCTAGTGTGATGTCCAGTCATAGAGACACGGATCACTAGCCGCTGCACTGATGTGAGATCGATTGCGGACATGGCTCGTTGAACGGGTCCGTTTATCGAATCGCCTCTGCCCGTTCCATGGCAGCGGCGATCTCTTGCTTGATGACTGTTAGTGGATTCAGTGGCTGGAGCGGTTCCGGAATCGGCGTGACTTCATTCGTCTCGCGATTCCAGTGCACGGGGCCGAACGGAGCCGGTTCGGCCTTGGAGTTCAAAATATGGTCCCCCGCATCTCCTTTGTTGAAGTGCCAGAATTCGTAGGGGAAATGCATGAAGCCATGCGATTCCATCACCTCGGTAATTGCGAGACGGTTTTCGAGTTCCTCCGTCGAGATAAATGGAGACCGCATGGGGGTCTTTTCACTGACTTCAAGATACGGGCCACCCCGCCAAACTTCCTGTTGGGTGTCTCGCTCGTATACGGAGATGTCGATCGCTGAACCCGACATGTGCGTACCAATTTTCGGCACGTTCGCGACCATCACAATCGCCCGCCGAAAGACGAACTCTTCTGTCGGAATGTGTCCTCCGTTCTCCCAAATGCACTTTTGCAAGACCGCATCGAAGACAGAAGGCTTTCGGACCAAGGCTCCTTGCATTTCCACCGAACGGTAGCCGTCTTCAATCTTCAGGACCCAGCCCCGATCGTTCATGGCTTTGGTGATTTCAATCACGTCATGAACAAGACTTTCACGTAGAAAGAAAACTCGGTCTAAATCGCCGGCGATCTTCGTGTTTGAGAACATGATTTCAACGCCCGCCTCTTCGGCGGCTTCGGGTATTGAACCGAAACCCTCGCCGCACTCCTCTACGGGGAAGCTCATCAGTTCCTCGACCATCTGGTAGCCAAGTTCCATTTGCTCGGTCCAGTAGGTCCGGCGTTCTTGATCGTTCAGTTGGGTGGTGGTCATATCGATTTATGGTTTAGCGGGAGTTTTGGTCTGTTGCTTGTTGAGCTGCTCGCGTTTTTTGATGTCTTTCGGATGTTTCGAGAATGACGCGAAGACATCCCCCACGACCTGATCGGCCAGTTCCCCAAGTTCAGCCAAGATGATCGATTCCGCTTCCGGCACAAGTTTGGAAGTATTCGGTTCGTAACCACCCGACTCGTAAGAGTCCTCCGTGGGAATGTACCCGATATTGCCGTTGGCGTATCCCACGATAATCGGGATGGCTCGGTCGGCGATGTCATGTTCCAACTTGAAACCGTATTCAACCATTGGTTCACCGGGCATCGTCAATAACAGGTACGGGCCGATTTTCATTGCCATCAGTTCGGCATCGATTCGACCTTCCTTGCCAGGGAGAGACACAACCTTGCTCGCTGTGCGAATTCGGTAGTAGTCATCTCGAGTCCGAAGTTGCTCTCGAGTCATGCTACGAGCAAGAGCTTTAATCACCGCGCTGCCCAGGTCGCGACCGGCCCATTGAATATCCGCCTCATCCGCACAACGGTACGGGTATCCCGGAAGGTTCGGTCGAATGTCGCCAGCACACCCCTGAAGAAACAGAGAGCTTGTCTGGCCGCCGTAACACATTTCGACAAACGACTGGGCTTCACCGGGAAAGTCCGCACTCATTTTGGGATATCCATTCGGATACGGCTGCGAGCCTTTGTCGCCCCATGTGAAAAAGCACGGGTGACAGACCGCGTGCATCAGGACGGCCATCGGTGTGAGGGATCGCCCATCGTCGAATCGAAGAACCTTGACTCGCTGATCGTTCAGACCTTCTGAATTGAGACGAACGACCGCGCGACCATTGATGACTTTCCGCCGATTAATTCCGAAACCGATGGCGTCTTCACCGTATCCGACATTGACGGTTCGCATTGAGTTAGTGGCATCCTTGGCGGCTTGGCCAATTTTGCTGACAAGATCGCGTCCCCAATCTGATTCCTCATTGAAAGCCGGGCCCGAGTGATTGTGCGAGGCCGCAATCAGCACGTTGGCAGCGGGTATGTCCGTGAGTTCTTCAATCTGCTTGCGGACGAGCTTCACCATATCGTCCCATGCACCGATCGTGTCCATGGTGACAATTGCGGCCCAGGTTTCACCGTCGTTCAGAACGAGGACACCGGCGCGTAACGGGTCGCGAACTCCGGTCACCTTGCGACGATGCCCGGTGACTTCAAAGTCGCGAACGTCGGCGGGGGTAATATCGACTTTGGCAACCCCGGCTTTCAGATTCGAATGCACAGGAAACACACCATCAGCAGCACTCGCGGATGCAAGGAATCCTGAGCTCATAATCATGACAGTTTGGACAATTAGTCTTTTCACGGCTTGCGAACTCCGAGTGAGATGGACGTTTATGATTTGTTCAAGCGAGAATCTCGTGGACGACACGTGCCTTGCGTCCGGCAGTCAGAACTTGCTCTTGGCCGTTTGTGGTGTAGACAAGCTCTTTCGAGTCGAGGCCAAAGAGGTGAAGAAGAGTGGCTTGATAGTCGTTCGGTGTCACCACGTTTTCGACCGCTTTGTGACCGAAATCATCTGTTGCACCAAACACGGTACCTGGTTTAATTCCGCCACCGGCCATCCAGATACTAAAACCTTGGCCGTTGTGATCGCGACCATGTTTTTCCGGAGCGCCTTGGTTTTGAGTCACTGGAAGACGACCGATTTCTCCACCCCAGTGCACAATGACTTCATCGAGCATACCACGTTGTTTGAGATCTTTGACGAGTCCCGCAGATGGTTTGTCAGTTCGACGACAAACGTTCGGCAATGCGGTGATCAGTCCACTATGGTTGTCCCAAGGCTGTCCGGCGAGAAACAGTTGCACGAACCGGACACCCCGCTCTACGAGTCGTCTTGCGATTAGACATCGTGTGCCATACTCGTTGGTTGTCGGGTCGTTGATTCCATAAAGCTCTTGCGTGGCTTTTGTTTCTTTCGTGATGTCAAGCGCTTCACGGGCTGCAGTCTGCATCCGTGCGGCTAATTCGTAACTCGAAATGCGAGCATTCAACTCTTGTTCGCCGGGAAAGCGTGCCGCGTGGGTCCGGTTGAGCGTCTGCAGTAGTTCCAGGTTCTGACGTTGTGGTTCTCCCCGCAAATGAGGTGGTGCATCAAGGTTGAGAATGCGAGGTTCCTTCGGCCGAAGCACCGTCCCCTGATAAAGCGGAGGCATAAATCCACTTGACCAGTTGTTGACGCCATCGACAGGATGGCCACCAGGATCCGTTAGCACCATATAAGCTGGTAATTCTTGCGTTTCGGACCCTAGCCCATATAGCAACCATGACGCGAAGTGCGGACGTCCTAGTACACCGGGGATTCCACCATGAAAGTAACGGATCGAAACTTCATGCCCATTCGCGCCTGTCTGCATACTTCGAATGAGGCAGATATCGTCAGCAATGCTAGCTGTCTCCGGCAACAGTTCCGAGAGCTCCATTCCACATTCGCCATGCTTCGCAAACTTCCACTTGGTGCCAAGTAGTTTCTTACTTGCTTCATTTACAAAACTGTATGCGATGTCTTCGGCGTAGTCGGTCCCATCAAACTTGGTGAGCATCGGCTTAGGGTCGGTGAGATCCATATGCGATGGTCCGCCGTGCTGAAACAGCGAGATCATCGCTTTCGCCTGTGGCGGATGGTGCGGTGTCTTGGGGGTGAGGTCGAGTGTCGGTTGTTCTTTCGGGAGATTTTTCGGCTTGGCATGCGTGGCCTCTGACTGAAGCAACCAAGCCAATGCCACCGAACCAATCCCCATTGTGTTTCGCTGAAGAAATTCCCGGCGGGTTTGTTGAACCATCGTTTCTGGATCGATATTCATTCGTGGAGACTTTGACGTTTGGTGGGGATAGTCAGTCAGTGGATATTCGGCTGGAAGATCAAACTCGACTCGATACGTTCGAATTACTGTGCGAAGGAACTCAGAAGACTCGTTAAGGCCGAGTGTTCGTAAAAACTGCCAATGTGTTCTTCGAGTGAGTTGTCAATCGTAGGATAGGATTCTTTCACTGAGAGAAACCGAGTCGAATCATTCAATATAGAGGAATTCGTTTGAGCTAAATACGACTTGACAAAGACTCGTTAGTGCCTGGCTGTGAGCTGTTTGATTCTTTGCAATAAATTCCGGCGAGTCTTGGAACAGGTTGATCTGGCGGGACAAGAAATCGAGTGCGGTTGCAAGTTCATCTTGCGATGGCTGACGGCAAAAAGCGAGTTCCCACACTCGGATGACTTGTCCTGCGAGGCTGTCTTTGGTTGGGGGGGGACCTTGGAATGCTTTGCTTGAGGAAACGGTTCGTTCTGCCTGTTGTGGATAGGCTCCTTGAATGGTCAACGGCCAACTAAACGAATCCGATGTGATGCTCTCTCGACAATCTGTGATGAAATCGATTTGGTCGCCTGCCTTGATGTCGGTGCTGGCAATTGATGTGACGGTGGTCGAATTGTGAACCGACCATTCGCCGAGTTTGCCATGTCGGCTCGATACCACTCGTCCGCGGACACCATCGCCATGGGGAGAACCGTGAGAAAGTTTCCCCTCAATTGAGATCGTAGCATCGTGCGGGGCAATCCATCGCCGGATCACCGCGCGATTGGGGACGTCTGGGTGTCCTCCTTGGGCATTCAATAGGACCCATCCAGAATTCGGATCGGGCAATGTTGGACCTGCTTGCCATTGGGTTCCAGTCCAATGCGACAAGGGCGAAAAGTTTTCCGTGCGATTCCCCGCCTCGTCGAATGAACCGAATCCATACTGCCAGTTTGTTGTGGGTAGCTCTGCAATTTCTGTGAGGGCTGCCAATTGACTTTCGGAAAGTGGTTTCGCTTCTTCAATCGCTCTTTGGGCCAGTTTCGCCGATTGGTTCAAGATAAATTCGCCATTGAGAAGCATTAGAGATTGCGTTGCAACGGTGGAATTTGTGCGGACCTCGCAATTGGTTTCCATGACCGGGGCATCGAATGTCTGTAACATTGCTAGTGGTCGACTGCGTTGCTGGCGAATGTAGATGCTGCGGCGAGTTTGTTCGCCATCGACGACGACTTGACCGGTTTCGTCTTCTTTGACTTGCAATGGCTTTCCGAAAAGCGTGTGATCGAGCTTTCCAGATACAGCTAACATTCGATCCCGGATGATCTCCGCATCCAAACGCGTGAGACCGGGACGGAAATCAGAATCGACGTCGCGAACTTGTCGACATGCGGTCGAATTCAAAATTAGACGATGCAGCGACTTCAAACTCCAGCCGCTTCGCATAAACTCATCGGCTAGGAAGTCGAGAAGTTCGGGATGAGATGGGACGTTACCAAGTTTTCCGAAGTCCGCTGGCGTTGAAACCAAGCCTTTGCCAAAGTGATGCATCCAAACGCGATTGACGATGACGCGGGCGAACAGTGGGTTTTTGGGATTCGTGAGCCACTTTGCAAATGCTAAACGTCGCCCCGTCGTGGGCCGAGAATCCGAATTGAGTGGGAATTCTGCCGACTTGTCTTCGGGCGTCGCGACGGTCAATGCCCTCGGTCGTACCGTTTGCTTAGGTTGCCCAGGATCACCACGATGAAAAAGTTTCGTGTCCGGAGCGTGCCCTGCTGGTTCGACGAGGGCACGGATAAATTGCTCGGCGGGCTTCTTCGCCCGCACTTCCTGAATCCGTGTGTCGAAGGTTTTCAATTCCTTGGCGGCCTCGGGCAAATACTGGTACAGCACACCCGGCGTGATATTGACACTGGGATATTTTTTGAGCAAAGCTTTCTGTTCATCGGTCCGCTCTTTCGTCGACGCTCGATAGGCCTCACGCAGTTTCGTTTGCAGTGGCTCATCGAACTTCTTGAGTTCTTGTTCGAGCGCCTGATTCATGTATTCGGTTTGTTTTTGCGACTTTTCTTTGGCAATCTTTTGCGCTGCCGCTTCAACTTCGGCCGCTTTCTTGCGATCGGCTTCCGTGTAGAGAGAGACCAAACGTGATCGTGGTGTCTTCCAGGCTTGCCAATCGAGGGCAGGTTCGAAGACGGCGCGTAATGCGTAGTAGTCGGTTTGTGGAATCGGATCGTAGCGATGGTCATGACACTGCGCACACTGGACCGATAACCCCAATAACGAAGTACCGACGATCTTGAGTGTGTCGATCATGACCTGATTTCGACCGTCGACATTATTGGCACCACTGCCGGTTCCGTCCGCCGCCATGCGGAGAAAACCCGTCGCTGTCAGTAAGTCGATTTGCCTCGGTGTTAGATCACCTTTGCGTGGCTCCATGAGTTCGTCACCGGCGAGTTGCTCGGTGATAAACTGGTCAAACGGCATATCCGCATTCAAGGCCCGGATGACCCAATCGCGATACTTCCAAGCCCAGGGGCGATCGGCGTCCGCTGTCGTATAGCCTTCCGAATCGGCATACCCAGCGACATCCAGCCAATGTCTCGCCCATCGCTCGCCGTAGTGCGGCGAGTCCAGCAACTCGGTCAACAGTTGGTCGTACCAATCCTCGTCGGAGTGACTCAGCCACTTGTGAAGTTCTTCCGGGGAAGGAGGCAGACCAATCAGATTAAAGTAGGCCCGAACGATGAGTACGCGACGGTCCGCATCGGGCGCAAACGACTGAGCGTCTGGGACCGACTGGATGACGGCGTCGATTCCCGTGCGAACTCGGGCATCCTTGGGGAAGGACTCAATCGCCGGGACGGTCGGTCGTTGGATTGGCTGAAACGACCAGAAACTGCGTTCTTCCAACGTGATGCCCAGTCCTGGGCCGATCGTTTCGGGTTCCGGCCGACTCGTTTTCGCACCACCGGCAATCCAGTGTTCGATGGTCTGGATTTGTTCGTCAGGAATTTTGCCTTCGCCGGGCGGCATGTCGCCGTCATGGAGGCGGTCTAGCAGATAGCTTCCATTCGGATCTCCCGGCACGATTGCTGGACCCGCGTCGCCCCCCTTCTTCATGAACCGAACTAAACGCAGATCCAAATTGCCTTCGAGTTCCTCCGTCGCACCGTGACAGTCGAAACAGTGTTCCCGAAAGATCGGGCGGATGTCTTTCTCGTATGTCAGCGTTTCATTGTTCGCCGCACTCAGCGTGCCATCAAGAATCAATGCGAAAATGAATAGCCAGACGGATAGCAGCCGAAGAACAGGCATAAAACGTGTCTTCCAAACTCGGTTCGAAATTCAAACGCGAAACCCTCGGTGCATCATACATCGGCTGGCATTGATGCATCAATGGTGTGGCGTGTGCTTTCGATGGTCAACGTTTGGATTTCGTTTTGTTCATGCGGGTCCAACTCAGTCCAGGCCGATCCACACGAATACTGACCAACCTTGAGAACTCGACTTCCGTCACATAAACGGTTCGGCCGTCGGGACCGCCGAAACACAGATTGCTTGGTCGCTCACCCAGTACCGGGATTTCCTGGAGTATCTGACCCGACGGCGACAACTTCACAACGGTCCCTTTCCCATATCTGGTGACATAGAGATTGCCATCCACGTCGCAACGCATTCCGTCGAAGCCATGATCGGCGAACTTCTTGACCAAGCGTTCGCCGGAGAGGTCGCCGCTTGGTGCAATGTCGAATGCCCAAATATTTCGCTGCTTGCTCTCGTTGACGTACAACGTTTTTCCATCTGGACTGACTTCGATTCCGTTGGTGGTTCCCATTTTGCTGGCCACTTTGGTGACGGTCCCATCACGGTCGATTCGCCAAATCTGGCCAGTTCCTTCGGACCAATTCGGGTCGCTGGCATACAGGGTTCCGTCATTCGTGATTGCGATGTCGTTGGGCTGATTCATACCGCCATGATGGGCATGAACGGACACGGCACGGGAAGCCGCATTGACTAGTAAAATGTTGTGTTGCATGTAGTCAGCCACGTAGAAATCGCCGGACAGTAAAAAGCGAATACCGTTTCCGACACTCCCTTCCGGCAGTGTGACGAAGACCTCTCCGTCACCATCCGGTGAGACTCGGCCGATCGTGCCCTGCTCCATGTAATTGACCGCGTAGATGTCCCCATTTGCATCGCACGCAGGCCCTTCGATGCCGGGCGTGAATTCACCAGGGCGAGTCAGGGGTGTGGGGGTAAACAGCGGCGGTTCTGCTTGGAAGACGATGTCCGTCGTGGTCCCGAACTTCGCGGGCAATGGCATGTTGGCCCATGTCGGATCATTACCCACTCGCATCTGCCAACGTCCGGCCAATGTCAGTTGATTCCCACCGGAATTCAGCACAGGGGCTTGCAACCGAGAACCGGTTGATTCTTTCAAACGCAACACGAGCAAGTTCGCCTCGTCTCCAGTCACGAATTCGGAATCGATCACAAGACTGTTAGCCTCGGTTGACCTTTCGATGGAAGCCCCGTTGACCCACCCTTGGATGTCATTTACGTCGATCGATGAGGGCAAAGACAATGTCAGTGATTCTTTCGACAACCATGTCTGAGGAATCCGTAGCACACACCGATACCACTGAGGGGCGTCAATATCCCTAAGAGAGTCATGTGACTTCGTTGTGTCGTCACTGGTCACGGTGATGTTGGCCCAGTGCTTGCGATAATCGGCCGGTTCTGACGACGGTGTTGAACGAGTCAATTCGGGAGATTCGCTGTCGGCGGACGCATTCTGAAATCGGAATTCGTCGCCTCCAAGGATTTGATCGCTGGAAATCGTGGGGCAAACATAACGTTCGATGTGTGAAATGATGCGTCGCGTGCCTTCAAAATGGCTGACGTACGGCCACTGCTCCGGGTTGTACATGGAGTCGGTCATGTCTCGCATCAGGACGACATGCTTGCCATTGCGGACCATCTGCCGCAAGCCAAACGGCCGCCCAAGCACACACATATTGACGTGCACACCTGTGAGAATCACATTTTGGATTCCACGGCTTTCGAGAATGTTCCAAACTTCGTCGCCACGATCGCTGATGAAATCGTTTTCGGAATCGATTGTGATCAAAGCCGACTGCGACTTCCAAGGCGTGCCGGGGTTCCGACCCAAACTCTTGAGTTTCGCGGCCCAAACCGCGTGTTGCTTGGGATCATCGTCGGCACCGCCATCCGATTGGTCGATCGGATAAACAGCACGTTCTTCGGTGGGAATCACCGAACACCAGGACTTGATTTCGAAAGGTATTCGAGACGCTATTGGCGCTTCTTGGGCACGTTTTCGAGCGGAATGCTCTGCGTAGGCGTCCATGCAATCGCTGGGTGAGTGAATAATTGTCACGCCAGCGGATCGAGCTTTCTTCAAAACGCGATCCAACCGCGGTGCAAACTGCTCCAGCCGTTTGACGGCATTCAAAGAATGGTGCAAGTCCCACACATCGCAAACAATGATCGCCGTCTCTTCCGGCTTCCATGTCTCCGTTTGCTCGCGAAATTCAAATTCACCGTTCGCACGTTCTGACTGGCTACGTAACGTGAGACTCAATTCCTCGCAAATCGCGGACGGAAGTGCCGTCGTCAGGGCCGCCAAAGTCAAAACTAGATATGCTGATCGCATCCGCATGACCATTTCCTTGAAGGTTCCAAGAATTCGCCTTCAGAATGGCCGATCGTCCGTTGTTTTTCCAGGGAACAAATCAATTTTCGCTTACGAGTGAACGTTCCGTCGTTCTTGATTCCGTTTTCGGTGTCTTCAAGACGTTTGAGTGAAAATCGAATTGCTAAGGGTGTGGGTGCTGTCTGCGAACGAGTCGGTGTGGATTCCCATGGATCGGAGAATGCTTAGATAGACATTCGACATCCGTGTTTCGCCGTCTTTCCAGTACTTGCCATGTTGAAGTCCCATGTTGGCCCCGCCGGCAATCAAGGTTGGCAAGTTTCGAGGCATGTGCGTCGTACTCGCCCCACTTCCATACAAGACGATGGTGTTATCGAGAACGCTACCATTGCGGTCTTGATACCCGTTCAATCGCTCCAAGAAGTGGGCTAACCGTTCGCTGAGGAACAGGTCGTATTTCGCGAATGCGAGTTGGCCGTCTTTGTCGCCGGCATGCGAAAGTTGGTGGTGCGTTCGGGGCAAACCGAGTTTCAGGGGGAACGTATCACTGATGCCCATGCCATCCTCACGATTGAGCATAAAGGCCACCGACCGCGTGATGTCGGCATCAAACGCCAATGCGATCAGATCAAACATGTTGCGGTAATACTCGGCAGGTTCGTCTTCGTTCGTAATGTCCAAATCGAGATGCGAGTGGTCCTGCGGCTTCAGCGGGACATCAATCCAACGCTCCGACGCAATCAAACGGGACTCAACCTCATTCAGGGAGGTCAAATATTGATCCATCCGCATCCGATCCGTTTGACCGAGTTGCTGATTCAGTGACTTGGCACTTTGCGATACCGCGTCGACGAGTTTCATTCGCCTTCGAAGAGCATCGCGTTCTGATTTCATGGAGACCGCATCCGCTCGGAATAGCCGATTAAAGACTCGGCGGGGGTTGTTCTCCGCGGGGATCGGCTTCCCTTCCAGACTGTAGGAAATCGTTCCCGTGCGAGACAGAAAACCGGTTCCGGCGTCGATCGACAACACCAACGATGGTTGTCTGCATTCCTTTTTGGTGTGCAACGCAATGACTTGGTCAAGTCCGACAGTGTTGTAGGTGCCCGGCTCGGGGTTGTGCAGTGTGGCACCGGTGAGCCACATGTCCGAACAAACATGGGGGTCGGCTTTCGGTCCGCTCGGGTGATAAAGCCCACCGAGAAAGCTCAGTTGTGAACGGAAAGCACTTAGCGGTTCGGTCGATTGTCCAAAGCGGAATTGGCCATTTTCTTCCGCAGTCGGAAACCAACTCCATTCGTCGAGACCGTGTTCCTGGCGTGGTAGCGACATCCCATTGGCGGTGTATAACGCACAGAATCGTCGTGGTGGTTGTTCCGTGACCGAACTGCCCATCGCGTCGAGAGCCGGCAACGCCAAGCCCACGCCACCAAGCCCCCGTAGAAATGCCCGGCGGTCAAGTTTTAAGGATTTGCTCATGATTGCTTTCGGAGTCGGAAGGAGAGTTAGAATCAGAGGCGGATGAGCGGCGGGTTTACTTTTCGAGAAACATCGGACTTTGAACGACGAAGCGGATCATGTCCTGAAATCGATACGCATTCAGCTTTAGTGTACCCTGGTCCTGTCGCAAAGTCTCGAGTTCATTATAGGTCAAGTCGCGACCGGTTGCGTAGATCGCCAAATGTTTGAGTACGCTGAAAGCCACTTGATCCAGCCGATCTTCGGCGAGATACCGTTTTAGATCCTGGACGCCATCAACCACGGTGTGGTCGGGAAGTGTCGAGTGAGCATCTACGGATTGCGACTTCCATTTGCCCGCGGCATCGTACTGTTCAAACGGGATGCCCCAGGGATCAATCTTCGTATGACATTGGACGCAACCTGGCTGATTGCGGTGCTTCGCCAATCGTTCACGTAACGGAAGGTGTTCGGTTGACTCCTCCAAAGCGGGCACATTCGGTGGGGGATCGTCTGGCGGTTCTGCGATGATCTTTCGCGCCAGCCAAGCTCCGCGTTTAACCGGGTTGGCTTCGCGACCATCGGACAATCCCGCCATGATCGCCGCCTGTCCGAACACGCCGCCAAGATCCGGACGGTCATGCTGCATGGCGACAAACTGAAAACCACTTTCTGACTTCTTCAGCAGTCCGTAATAGTCGCCGACGACTTCATTCGCCACAACAAAATCCGATTGGATCAAATTCCGCACGGAGAGGTTCTGGCGAATCACGTATTTCAGAAAGTGCATCGGCTCGTTTCGAAGATGCTCACGAACTTCCCGCGTGAGTTTGGGAAATCGCTTGCGATCCGGTTCGAGCACATCGAACTTTTCTAACGCAAGCCATTGCGAAGCAAATTCGCCGACGAAATTCTCGAACCGCTCGTCCGCAATGAGACGGGCGACCTGAGAATCCAAATCGCTCCGAAGTTCTCCGGCTTTGGCTAACGCCAACAATTCATGGTCCGGCGGACCGTTCCACAGGAAATACGAGAGCTTCGAAGCTAGCTCATAGTCATCAATAGGCTCCGGCTTTGGGGTGTGACTGTTCTCGATCAAAAACAGAAACTGCGGAGACGTCAACACCACCTGAAGTGCATCGCGCACACTGTTTTGAAAACTTCGGCCACCGGCGTGAGATTCCTCGAAGACGCTGACCAGCGTTGTCATTTCGGCGGGCAAGACCGGGCGGCGGAAAGCCCGTGTGGCAAACGTGCGAATGATGTCTCTGGCGTACGTCGCCTCATCCTGTTTGTGCGGAGAATCAATGAAAAGATTCCGATGCGGAGCCGGTGGCCATGTTTCATAGTACGGTCCCTCAAATTCGACGGAGCGAATCAGAAGACGTGGCATATCGCGACCATCCGTGTATTCGCTTCGCACGCCGATTTCGCGAATCCCCGCGAGGTAATTGACGTTGTCTTTTTCCACTTCCGGGCTGGGAAAGTTACTGATGGCCCCTTCGAAGACGTAACGCTGTGGCTCCACACTGGAGACCGTTTGCACCGAACCCACCCGAGCGAGTGTGCTACCGCAATCTCGCCGGAGACCCAGGTGCACGCCCAATTGCGGCGAGCGTTTTTCGAAGGTTTCAAATTGCTTCGTCAACGGATCGTCGATCGACAACGGCGTCAACGCGATCTTGTCCCAACGTTTGGGGCCGGTAAGTTTCACGTCCACCGGGAGCTTCCCTTTCGGCAACCGCACGACAAGAAACGCTGGTTGATGCACGGTTCCAATAAACTCCCGTCGACCAATGCGAAGCGTCAATTCGGAGGGTTTGTCTTTTTGCTGCGGTTTCGTGTTTTTCCGCAGAGACGTTTCGATATCAATCTGATACACCCCAGCTTGTGGGATTGTCACGATGTCATTGGATTGTGACTCCCGCTCGATGACAGTTCGTCCCGCCACATCCGAGGCACGCGGTTGACTACCGGGATCAAGGAGGAGTCCGTCATTGTACTTCGCCGCTGTAACCGTCACGCGGAAGTTGCCGAAGTCCGGCAGTTCACGTAGAGAAATTTTGAAGTTCGCGTGCGGTCCGTAGGTGCTGCTGACACCGAAGATTTCTTCGACGGGAATCGCAGGCCGCAACAGCAAACCTTCTGGCACGGTGTTGTACGCGCGTCCCTTGGGATAGCCTCGTGAGCCACGCATGTCAGCAAAGACCGCGTGATAAATGCTGTCGTACTCTCGCCAACCTCGTACAGTGGCGTTCCCGCGGTATCCCTCATTGAACCGGTATTGAGTCCGCATGCGAAGAGGTTCATATTCGAATGGCTTTGAAGGTCGCGTTTGCGTGACAACAAAATCTTCGTTCTCCAAGAGCAAACTGTTTGCCCCGAGGATCAACTTGTCGGGACAAGGATCGCCATTGATTGCCGCGCCGAGATCAACACGGAAGCTCTGCACCTTTGGCTTGAATTGCGGATCAACAATGCACCGATCGAGGGCGTCCTCCGCGATCTCGAAATACGCCTCCAGTAACAGTGGTGAAAGTCCCAATGTGTCTTGGTTGTTGACGAAACCATCGCGAGAGACGGCGTCCGGTGGAAGCACGTCAGTGAGATCATCCTGCAAAAGCAACAATTGTCGAAGCGTATTGCGGTATTGCGCAACCGTAAGCCGGCGAACACCTCCGTTCTTGGGGACGGGGCGAGACCGAGCGATTTCGAGGCCCTCGTCAATCCAGTTGACAACCCGACGCCGTTCCGCATTGCTCGGGCGTGGTTCATCGTCCGGTGGCATTTTCTCTCCATCGAGTTGCCGACGGATTCCTTGCCATAACTTGATCTGATCTTCCCCGAACTTCGCATCGAGATGATCGACCCGAACACCGGAAATCATGGCTTCCGCATCGTGGCAGGTAATGCAGTACTTTTCGAGAAACGGTTTCACGTTTCCTGAGAATTGTTTCCCGAGACGCTCAACCGATTCGGCGGCTTGAATCACAGCCGATGCGAAAATGATTGAGCTGCAAATGATCAGACGCGACATAAATGTCGGCAGGCGATGTTGCATAAAGTCTATCCGAGTCGAAATCAAATCTGAGCAGGTCGTTCCCATTCTGGCGGATTCTCGGTCATTCGATCAATGCTCCACGATGAGTTCACACGGTTTTCGATGGCATTTTCAATGCTACGACCGCCAAAATCGCAATTGTGGTCGTTCGAATCGACCTTTCGTCAATTCCAATGGTTTGCTACGTTTCCGCCCCATCCAATTTCCACATCAATGTGGCTATTTGTGTATCTGTGACGACGGCCAAGGATTCGCCATGAACTTGTTGTTTCGTGTTCTCTTTGCAAGTGGTTGTCGAAGCACCCACCATAAGCTGGCGATGGATGCGTTGCGGCACATTCGGGGGCCCCAGGCAACGAAATGGCAGAATCTTTTTCTCAAGTATCACCAAGTCTATTTAGATGGCTCCAAGGCTCCGGACACGAAGTTCAAGGATTTTCGGAACCACGTGCTGCATGTTCGTGACAATTACTGGGGCGGCGCGGTGAAGACTGCGAAACGGTGGTACGACACAACGGTCGCGGAGTTGAAGGACCGAAAATGGGCAAGTGCGATTTACTCAGCGGGCGTTCTCAGTCACTATTACACCGACCCCATCCAGCCGTTTCATACGGGACAATCCGAGGCGGAAAGTAACATCCACCGGGCCGCCGAGTGGAGCATCACAAAGTCCTACGACACCATCCGTGAAGTCCTCATCGAACACGTCGGGATGCCTGAGGTGGAATGTCCCGAGGGCCACGGTTGGCTGGAGCGAATGGTCACAACTGGAGCCGAAACCTCGAACCCGTATTATGAACCGCTGATCGAACGGTACGATTTCGAGCACGGGGTCAAGAACCCGCCTGCAGGACTCGATGCCGAAAGTCATCGGATGTTAGCCGAGTTGGTCGGCCACGCGCAGGTTGGCTTCGCCCGCATTCTGGAACGAGCATTTCAAGAAGCCAATGTCGAACCACCAGTTGTAAATGTCACCCTGCAAGGATTCCTCGCAACGGTGACAATTCCCATTCGTTGGATCACACAGAAGATGGATGACGCAGAGGAACGTGAGCTCGTCGAAGCCATGTTCGCGGAGTATCAGTCGACCGGGAAAGTCGATGAAACGCTGTCCGAAGACGATCGTATGGTCCGAGACCTCCATGCTGAGGAAGTCTTGAATCACCAACCTCAAAAGTCCGTCGAAACACCCGCGACGATCCCGTTCAAAAAGCCAGACACCGAGCCAAACCAGCCTTCGCAAGCCTCCTCCAAGGAACTCCGTTTTCATTTATCGAAGAACGACCCGGTCGAGGACGCTCCTTCAATCGGACCAAAAACAGCGCGACGCTTGGAAAAGATCGGTATTCAAACGGTAGCAGATCTGTTAGCCGCCGATCCGGAAGAAACATCGTCAAAGGTCGCTGTTCGTTACATTACGCCACAACTGGTGAACGACTGGCAGGACCAAGCAGAACTTGTCTGTCAGATCCCTGAGATACGCGGACATGATGCCCAAATCCTTGTTTCCTGTGATTGGCGTGAGCCTGCAAAGATTGCTGCCGCCGATCCTAAAGAATTGCTCGCAAGCATCACCCCGTTTGTCGAATCAAAACCCGGCGAACGAATCATTCGCTCAGGGAAGAAACCAGATCTCGCCGAAGTGGCCGATTGGATCTCATGGGCCGGGCAATCACACTCGTTGAGTGCAGCATCGTAGTTGCTTTGATTTCAACCTAAAAACTTTATCAAACTCCAAGCCGTCGGCTCTCCGACGGCTTTTTGCAATTTCAAGGTCCTCTTCATAGCTCCTCAAACGGCGAACCGAATTCGTCGAAACCTGCCAAACTTGCTTTCTTGCAACCTCACCTCACAACTCGTCCCAGACAACACATTAGAACCAAGAACGCGTCAATGATCGACATGCGAACTTTTCGCATATTCATGCGCTGGCACATCGTCTGCCAGTTCTTGACGTAATCTTTCCTTGGCTGTCAAGGTTTGACACGTGTCGTCTTGCCCCAAGGTTCCGCCAACGACACCGCGGTAATACCGAGGGGTAGGCGGCGTCCGGTTGCGAATGCCGTGAGAAACCCCATGAAACGTCAACAATCAAACTTAGTCTCATTGATCGTGAGCAGTGATCAAGAACTCGGAAGATCGATTCAAACCACACTCCAGCAAATGGGGATCGATTGTTTGCCGGAATTGTTGCCGATGGAATCTCTCCATGCCAATCAAGTGAATGCGACCCCGCAAACGAAGCTCTATTTTATTGATGTTCGGAATCGAACGAATCAAGCGATCACACTGTTTCGCAAACTCAAACATCAGTCAAACTCGAACTACATCGCTATCGGCGACAGGACGAATCCGTATGAAGTCATCGAGATTCTCAAGGAAGGTGCAGACGACTTCCTTGACGTAAGCGAGAACTTGCATTTTCAAGTTGTCAATGCGATCAAACGTACGCAGGCCAAGTCCGCTGCCATCGAAGCAAATAGCGGCAGCTTAACGATCGTTACCGGTGCCGCCGGTGGGAGTGGCACAAGTATGGTTGCACAGAATCTCGCGATTGCCTCAATGCAAGACGCACAAACTTGTGGGCTGTTAGATTTTGATTTACGCAAAGGTGACCAATCGTCTCTGTTGAACCTCCGCCCGATTCACACGCTAGCGGACCTCTGTGAGAACTATGACGTCCTCGACCAGAAGATGGTCGAGCAATCCTTCACGACCCACGAAAGTGGATTGAGAGTATTAGCATCGCCCGAACGAATCACCGAGGGCCCGGACATCACTGCCGACATGCTCCGACGCGTTACAGAGATGGCATTAGAGATATTCGATCAAATCATAATCGATGTGCCTGCGTTTCACCTCGCGGAGTACCGAAATCTTCTCGAACGTTGTGATCGATTAGTCATCCTTTTTCGAACAGACTTTTCATCTGTGAAGAATACCATGCGGCAACTAGAGACACTTCGCGAGCTCGAATTCGAATTAGGGAATCTTGACCTAGTGGCCAACAAGTGGGGCGCGTCAACGACAATTGATACCGAAGAGATCCAGAAGGCAATCAGTTTCCCAATTCCGCTCAGTATCAGCGACGACCCCAAGGTGATTCATTGTGTCAACTGTGGCAAACCAATCATCACCGAATGGCCGAACGCAGAGGTCTCGAAAGCAATCAATCGCATTTACATGAGACGACAAGGCAAAGATCTTCAAAATACCCACCCTTACACGAAGAGTTGGCTCGGGTCAGTACTCTCGAAATGTTTTTCTCAAAAGCGTGTTGTTGAAGCAGCATCGACATAGTTCATACACAATATGATTCCATGAGCCATGGTCGCCACGACCATCCACCTCAAAATCCGGCTGAAAGTTGACGTCATGAGACAGACACCGACTATGATGCTTAGTGATCAAGAAAAGTCACAAGCACGGTTTCAGCAGCTCAAGGTTGAGATTCATCGAAACCTGATTAGCGGTATGGATCTTACGAACATCGAGCAATTGGATGACTATACGCTACGGAATCAGCTTCGCAGAGGACTCGAAAAACTCTGTGACGCGCGAGCTGAACTGATTAGTCAAGCCGAACGGAGTCGCCTCGTCAACGAGATCATCGACGAAACACTCGGTCTTGGCCCGATTGATCCACTCCTTCGAGATCCAACACTGAGTGATATTCTCATCAATGGTCCGAACGCTGTGTACGTCGAGCGCAACGGACGATTGGAGCAGACTAACGTCAAGTTTCACGACAACCAACACTTGGTCGAAATTACTCAACGCATTGCCAATCGGATGGGGCGTCGACTCGATGAATCGAGTCCTATGGTCGATGCACGGATGGCAGACGGCAGCCGAGTCAATGCAGTCATCCAACCGCTTGCCCTTGATGGTGCTTTGGTCTCGATTCGCCGTTTCAATGCCGACAATATGGGAGTGGACGAACTCGTGCGTCTCGGCACTGTGACACGGCCAATCATGAACTTCCTAGCTGCCTGTGTGAAGTCGCGACTCAACTTGATTATTTCTGGCGGGACTGGAAGTGGGAAGACAACGATGTTGAATCTTCTGTCGCAGTTTATTGATAGCAGTGAACGCATCGCGACGATTGAAGACGCTGCAGAACTAAGACTTCGGCAACCCCACGTAGCACGTATGGAAACACGCCCCCCAAATTCGGAGAACCGAGGCGCGATCACTGCTCGAGACCTAGTCCGAAACTCGCTTCGAATGCGACCAGACCGAATTATTGTGGGGGAATGTCGTGGGGAGGAAGCCTTTGACATGCTCCAAGCCATGACGTCTGGGCACGATGGCAGCATGACAACAGTTCATGCCAACAACGCCAACGATGCGCTAAGTCGTCTGGAGATGCTGATTGGGATGGCTGGCTATGATCTTCCCGTCTGGTTCATCAATCGGCAAATCGCATCCGCAGTGAATATCGTAGTGCATTGTGCTCGTATTAGTGGTGGTGTCCGCAAAGTGACTCAGGTTCTTGAAGTTGTTGGTGTGAAAGACGGGCAGGTGAAGTCGAATGAATTGTTCCGCTACGATCAGGAAGGAGTTGATCAAACGGGAAATGCTGTGGGCCGTTTCCGATGTATGTGTGCTCAACCAGCGTGCCTATCGACGATGCAAGCCAGAGGGATCAATCCACCACGCTTGACGGATGATTAGTGCTCCCTTAAGCGATGTTATGAGACCGATCGACATTCGCCACTAGATTTGCTGATTCAATAGTACGGATTCAACTGGGTGGATTTCATGCATTCATACGTGCCCGCATCGATGTTAGTGTTATCGGCAGTTGCCCTTGCTGCTGGTGTTTTGGGATTCATTCACGATAATCGGCGAAATTCGCGGGGGGCATTGCTGAAGCGTTTGCGTGAACATTCGGATTCCTCGCAGAGCGATGATGAGGATACATTGTTTCGCCGACTATTGGCTAAGGACAGCGAGCGAAACGGCACGTGGCGCGAGACGATTGAAGTGATGATCGAGCATTCCGGTATCCACTGGAGTCTCAGCAAACTGCTGCTTGTCTCGATTGCCATTGGAATAGCATCTGCCGGGGTATTCTACATCACTACCAACTCGCTGATTGCGTCGACTATCGCTGGTGTGGTTGGATTGACTTTGCCAATTATCATTATTCGCAGTCGATACGTTTCGCGTCAACGTCGACTACTAAATCAAATACCAGAAACATTTGAACTCATCGTACGCTCGGTTAAGGCCGGCCAATCGGTTCATGCGTCGATACAAATGATCGCGAACGAGAATCGCCCACCGATCTCGACGGAGTTCAAGCGATGTAGCGAACAGCAGAATCTGGGTCTTCCTCAGGATGAAGCATTCCGTGACCTGGCCCATCGCAATGGCGTGATGGAACTTCAAATTTTCGCGGTTGCAATGCTCGTCCAAAGGCAGACTGGGGGAAGCTTAGTCGAGATTCTGACGAACTTATCAAAGCTTGTCCGGTCACGGCTCAGGATGCAGGCTCGGCTGCGTGCGCTGACGGGTGAAGCAAGAATGCAAGCGACAGTGCTGACACTACTACCGGTCGTATCACTGGCTTCGATCCATTTCCTAAAGCCCGACTATGTGGCAGTACTCTTCGACCGACCGCAACTCATTGCTGGCATGGCCATCGCCAATCTGGTAGCCGCATTCTGGATTCGCAAACTGACCCAGATTGACTATTAACATCGGAAGGTCTGACATGAGTACTTTTCTTGACCCGATTGATCTGTTTGTATTCCTGATATCGACGGTGTTGACCGGTAGTGCGCTGACCGTATTGCACCAACGTCGCCGCAAAGCGACTCATCGGCTAAGAGAGTTGTCGTCCTTTCGGGAGAGATCGCAATCGTCTGAGCCAGTCGATGGATTGACTGGACTATATGATAAGATCCTACCCAGAATTGCAGGCCGGTTGCTTCCCGCAAACCCGTCTAAACGCTCAACGCTGCAACTTCGGATGTATCAAGCAGGGTTCACTTCACCGGCCAGCATCTATACGTTTGCAATTATCCGGTTGATGCTTGCGGTACTTCCGTTTCTCGTTGTTTCGTCGTGCTTTGCCAGCGGGTTCTTATCACCGAAAACGTTGTTGATGTTGTCCATTGCTGGGGCTGGGGTTGGCTTTCTCACTCCGAGTCTCTGGCTGGACTATCGGAAAAGGAAGCGGCAACAGTTGTTCGTTCGCTCGCTCCCTGATTTCTTTGATCTCTTGACGACATGCATTGAGAGCGGATTGGCCTTGGAAGCATCGGTCAAACGGGTGTCTGTGGAGTTGACGCATGCGCATCCTGTCTTGGCGGCAGAACTGTTGCGCGTGGATAATCAAATTAGTCTGGGCACTGCCCCGAACGATGCCTTCGAGAGTTTCGCAGAACGCTCAGACTTGGACTGTCTGCGAAGTTTCGCCAGCTTGATTCGCCAAACTCGTTTGACCGGTGCAAGCATGGGGGAGGCGTTACGTGTGAACGCCGAGATGATGCGAACACAACGAGAACAGCGAGCGGAAGAAAGTGCGCAAAAAGCATCCGTGATGGTGATGATACCAACGCTACTTTTAATATTTCCGACGGTGTTTATCGCTCTGGCGGGTCCGGCGATGATCCAGCTAAGCGAGAAATTCGGCGCGTCTGAAGCTGTGTCGAGCGAGAAGTAGATCGGAAGGCTAGTATGTTCAAGAAGAAACGTAGACGAATTGCCCCTTCCTTCACGCGTCGGGCCATAGCAGCGACTGAGTTCGCGATCGTCTTACCACTGTTAGTCTATGTCACTCTTGCCTGCATTGATCTGGGACGAGTCGCTCACACGTCGATGGTCCTCGTTAGCGGTGTTTCCAGCGCTGGAGAGTTTGCAGCCACGTTTGCGTTTACAAGCTTTACGCAGGCAACCGGAGAGGAAGAGATTCGTTCTCGGATTGTTTCGGAATTAGAGTTATTGACTGACTTTGACCCTTCTTTGCTGACAACGTCAGTTACCTTCGATGACCAAGTTTCGGGGCAGCGAGTGATTACTATCGAGGCGAGTTTTCCCGTCGAGGTAGTGACGAGTTTCCCTGGCTTACCTAGTGAAACCGTGCTTAGTCATCAGCTTCGAGTTGTTCGATATCGGTAAGTGATTGTTATCGGGAAATCCCCATGAGAGTTCAAAGTGTGCGTCGGTCTCTGATGCCGATGAAGCGTCGAGGCGCCGTTCTCGTTGAATCGGCGTTTGTGGCGAATGTGCTATTCTTGACGCTCTTTACAATGGCTGATTTGGCAATCGGGGTACTCCATTCCAACTCGCTATCGGAGTCGGCCCGTCGGCTTGCACGTTTTGTGGCAGTGTCGGGAGCGTTATCAGAACCAGAGCAGTCAGCGTTGGGGCCGGAACTCTATCAGGGAAACGCCGCCGACGATTCGGTGATCGGGGAGCAAGTTCGGCGGACTTTGACGATTCCAGACTTGCAAAACGTATCTGTACAGATTGAGTGGAGTGACGGCGGCAATCAAGTCGGTGATCGAATCCGTGTGTCGCTAAACTATCCTTATCAGTCGATTATCCCGGCACTTGTTTCGGTCGATCAGATTAACCTATCAGCGTCGTCGTCCACAACAATCCGTCACTAGGAGTTGGAATTGATGCAATCTCACGAACATTGCAATGGAGATCGATCGACTAGCAATGAACGCGGTGGCAAGGTTCTAGTGCTTCTTAGCGTCTGTTTGCCGATGCTGTTGGGGTTAGTTGGGCTTGTGCTCGACGGAAGCTTGTTGATGGTCACGAGTCGTGATCTGCAGTCGCTTGCCGACGCTGGTGCGACACGTGCCGCCATCGCGTTTTCAGATCCGAATGTTGCGGACGATCCGATGCAGTCGGTGATCGCAGCGATCCAACACGACGCGGATTTTGGGAACTTTCAGATCGACGTGAGTTCTCCGCCGACGAGCGGTCCCTACATCGGCCGGACTAACTATGTGGAAGTGAACCTCACGCAAAGTGTTCCGACAAATCTCCATCCGTTCGTAGGTGGGGAGGCAACTCAGTCAGTCCGTAGCAGGGCTGTTGCGGGTCTCGAAGTTTCCACCGAGTCAGCTGCCATTGTTGTCCTAGACCCCGATCCGTCTCCAGTCACGATTTCCGGTCTGACAGGTGGATTGCTAACGGTGACCTTGCCTTCGATCCAATTGGGAGGACTTGAGGTTCTTGGGGCTGGTGCTCTTGAAGTCGATGGGGCGGTGCATGTCAACACGGAGTGGGGAGGTGTTGACGTTGATGGTAACCCCGCGGGAGAGGAACCCCCATTGGGTGGGCTTCGTCATGCGATTTCGTGCACGCCGTTAGTTTCGCTGACGAAAATGAAGGCGCGTGAGATACGGGTCACAGGCGGCGTTGGCAATCCGAACAACTATGGTCACGTTGACGGGGGTGAACCCAACCCGCTATCCGCCAACCGGTTGCCAGTTGCGGACCCCTACGAGTCGCTCCCTGTTCCGACAGTGAGCAGCGATCCGACGAATGTATCGAGCGTCGAGCACGGCGGTGTCGATGTCGTTTCGCTGCCGTTGATTGGACCAACGACAAGGCTCGAACCGGGTGTCTACGAGTGGATCAATGTGATCTCGGGACGAGTTGTTTTTGAGCCGGGTGTCTACATCGTGCGTGGTGTGAACCCGCTGACAGGAATTGCGGTCGCGCTGACGGCCGGCACAATCGATGCAGAGGGCGTCATGTTCTACGTGACGGACTCTGGCACGTTCTCTCCATGGACGGGCTTTCCAGACATTTCTGATAGCTCAGATAGTCCGCCGCCCAATCATCTTAGCTCGCTATTGCCAAGTGTTGTGATCAACACGGCCTTGCCAGGCAGCAAGATCCACGGTCTCGACGATCCGGGGAGTCCATATGACGGACTGCTAGTCTTTCAACGTCGTCAATCACGAAATCCAATTGCGTTGGTCGCATCTGACCTTTTGCTGCTCGGTTCGGATTTCTCGGGATCGATTTATTCAAAGTGGGGACAGGTGCTTTTTGTGGGACAAGGCACGTACGATCTGACATTCGCTTGTGGAACGCTCCGGATCGTCAACGTGCTGGATTGCAATCTCACGCCGTCGAAGCCACTTTCACCTGCGTCGGATGTATATCTCGTTGAGTAACCGTGTGAGACTCATGCAATGTCTTTCAACGGATTCGAGTCTTCCGTGGCGGTCTCAGGATAGATCTCGCGAAGCATGGATAGCAACTCCAGTTCATTGCGAACCTTCATCTTCTTGAGAACATTGCTCTTGTGCCGAAGTACTGTTTTGACGCCGATGAACATCTCCATCGCAACTTGCTTCGTGTTCTTGGCCTGAAGCGTATGTTCCAGGACTTCGCGTTCGCGACGACTCAAGTTTCGGACGCGGTTGAGGACTGTTTCTCTCCATTCGAGCGCGTCAATCCTTGAACGGTCTTCCAGGAAAGCTTTCTCGAGGACGGCCTGAAGTTCATTCGGCAGGGTTGGTTTTTCCAAGAAGCTGAAGGCACCATTGTGCATCGCCTTGACAGCCATCGCGATCTCTGCCTGGCCTGAGATCATGACGATTGGTGACCGCCAGCCTTCTGCATTGAGACGATTCTGAACCGCGAGTCCATCCAAGCCGGGAAGGCCGACGTCAAGTAACAGAGCAGCAGGAACTTGCGGAGGTGGGGAGTGCATGTCGAGGAAGGCTTCTCCATTCTCGTAGTCGTCAACGTGGTACCCCAGGATTTCTAGCGTCAAGCGAAGTGAACGGCGAACGGCCTCGTCATCCTCAACAATGTAAACGTTTGACATTCGATCTGGCTCCAATTCCGCGACCTGCAAATCAATATCTGGGGCGCAATTAGGAAGACTGTTGGCGCCATGCACTGATATTCATTAATATCTTCGGTTGTATCTGGGCCATTTGATAATGTTTTTCGAGTCAAAAAAACTTGATCTCGAGTCAACTTCAAGCCTCTTCTAGTTTGGACGGAAGACGGTTTGGGTCTTGATACGGTGTAAATGAGATGGCAGAACCAGAATATTGGAGCGTTGAGCAGCGCCGATCAATTGGGGAACTCCTCACTCTCGTTCCACCCGATCAGCAACGGCAGGCGCAATTGATATTAAATCAAATTGAGAATGCCGCCAAGTCGGATGAGCCGACCGAAAAACTTGAGTCGGACCTTCAATATTTTCTCGATCAGGCCAATATCGGGATGTGGGACTGGGATCTGGCTACGGATCACGTCACTTATTCCCGGTCCTGGTGCCGGCAACTTGGTTTGGACCCGAAGGATGTCTCGCAGACGTTCGACGAATTCCAGAGCCGATTGTATCCGGGCGATCGTGAGACAACTCAGAAAATTGTTACCGAAGCAATCCGAACAGTCTCGAACGAGTACGAGGTGCAATTTCGGTTAAAGCACAGTGATGGCGGTTGGCGTTGGATCCTTTCGAAGGGTTTTGTCGTCGGTGATTCCGACGGCAAACCGGTTGCTATGAAAGGGATTCATATCGACATCACCGATACGAAACGAGCAATGCGGTCCCTTTGTTTCTCACAAGTCGCACTCGATGAAGGCAACAGTAAGATTTTCTGGATCGATATTTCCGGTAATCTTATCTACGTCAACAATCTCGCGGCGGATTGGTTGGGGGTTTCTCGGCAAGTCGCCGAGCAGATGTCGGTGTTCGATATCACTGCAATTACTGCGGAGTCCTGGGCCAACCAAATTGCAATGATGCGTGACCGAAAACGGGCGACCTTTGAGTTCATGATCAAGGCAAGAGGGACGTCTCGACCGGTTGAGATTCATGCGACGCTCGTGAGTTATGAAGATGAAGACGTCCTCGTGTCGTTCCTCATTGACATTTCCGACCGTCTACAGAACGAAGCCAATCGAGAATTTCAGAGTAAGCAACTGATGCACGCCGCCCGGTTAACAACTATGGGAGAGATGTCGGCTACTCTGTCGCATGAGTTAGCACAACCGATTTCCGCAATCGGGAACTACGCCGACTCTGCGAGGCATTACTTGAAAAAGCTAGATCTCGAGGACTCCACTCTCGAATCAATCGTCACTGAGATCGGTGCACAGAGTGAACGGACGGTGCACATTCTCCGACGCGTTCGACAGTTTACAAAATACAAGGAGCTTGCCAGGCAGTCTTGTCTCCTCAATGATCTCGTTGAGGACTCCCTGGCAATGGTGCAACACGATCTCGCGAACAGCCATGTGAAGGTCGAATGCGACTTCCAAGCGACTTCTGCTAGTGTCGATGTCGATCGAATTTACATTCAACAGGTGATCATTAATCTGCTACAGAATGCACGAGATGCGGTGGTCCTTATCGACGAACAATCACGTCTGATCACGGTCTCAACTCACATTGAGAACAATGCCGCAGTCCTTCGCATTCAGGATTCTGGTAGCGGTGTCGTCGTTGGTGAGGAAGACAAAATCTTTGAGATGTTCTACACGACGAAGCCGCACGGCGTTGGTATTGGTCTTGCGATCTGCCGTTCGATCATCAATAGCCACAACGGAACACTAACACTGGAGAAAAGCGGACACAGCGGGGCTCTTTTTAAGATGACGCTTCCACTTGAATCTAATGGTTCATAAGCGACGTTCCTACAAGGTGTCGACTAGCGAATGCCTAGATCTATTCTACCGGAAACAATCGCTAGTCGATGACGCAAGGGTCTGTTTAGCAGTACTGCACCGTGTGAGCTT